>DASZXN010000068.1:0-7159 GCA_035545875.1 Phototrophicaceae bacterium | reverse complement strand
AGCGGGAACTCCAGTCGCATCTGTGACTCCCGTCATCAAAGGCTCGACCATTGGCTTTCTCGGTGCGAAAGGCGGCGTCGGCACGACGACGCTGGCGCTCAACGTTGCCGTTGCGCGTCTGCTCGCCGGAGAGAATCCGATGGTCGCGGACTTCCGCCCCGGCATGGGCAGCATGGCGCTGGCAATTGGGCTGGGACGCACGACTGGGATGGCGAACATCCTCAGCAAGCCTGTCGATGAAATCAAGCCGCGTGCGATTGAAGCAGAAATGGCAACCCATCCATCGGGACTGCGTGCCCTACTCTCGTCGGCGCGTCCGGCAGAAACCGCGATGACCTTCTCGCCCGACGCGGCGCTTGCCACCATCCGCACGCTGCGGACAATGGGCAAGCCCGCCGTCTTTGACCTCGGCAGCGGTCTCTCGCCGCTGACACTCCAGCTTCAAAAAGAGATGGATCAACTCGTGATTGTGGTCGATCCGGTGTTTGTCACGCTCAACATGGCGCGCGAAATCCTCCCGGAAATCGACGCCAGCCGCACCGATCCGAGCAAGGTTCACATCGTCGTGGTCAACCGTGCGGCGTCAAGCGCCCCGCCCTCGTGGACAGAAGTCGAGCATCTGCTGGGCAGAGAAATCCGCGCCGTGATTTCGTTGGCCTCCGAACTGGTCTCGCAAGCGCTTCAGGCTAACGTTCCGGCGGTGATGTTCCAGCCGACCGCGATTGCCTCCAGCCAGATGATCAAGCTCGCGGAAGAACTTTACAACCGCAGCAAGCAGCCCGCAGGCGGCGAAGTTCCTTCATCATGAAAGTGACGTTTCAAGGTTGCGCGGCGGTATGACGACGCGCTCCGACAGCCCGACCTTCAACCAACTGCTGGCGCGCTACGAGCGTGTGATCGAGATTAGCCAGCAGTTGAATTCCACGCGCGACCACGTCGCGCTGCTGCGGCGGATTATCGCGGCGGCGATGGAACTCCTCGACATCGAGGCGGCTTCTATTCTGCTGATCGATCCCTCAACTGGCGAACTGCGCTTTGAACTCTCCGCTGACAACGACCAGGCGATGGCGAGCATTGTCGTGCCGCTTGAAGGCAGTATCGCCGGATGGGTCGTTACGCACGGCGAACCGCGCGTGATCGAGGACGTGTCGCAGGAGCCGAATTTCTTCAAGAATGTCGATGACACAACCCAGTTCAAAACGCGCAGTGTACTCGCTGTGCCGCTTCGTACCTATAAGCAGGTGATTGGCGCGCTGGAAGCGGTCAACAAACGCAATCACGCCCGCTTCAGCGGCGAAGACATCAAGATTGCGACGACATTGGCGGGACAAGCCGCCATCGCCATCGAAAATGCGCGTCTGTTCCAGCAAAGCGACTTCATGGCCGAGATGGTTCATGAACTGCGCACGCCCCTCGCTTCACTGCGCACGAGCGCGGTGCTGCTTCAGCGTCAGCACCTCAGCGACGAGCAGAACGAAATCCTCGGCATCATGCAAGGCGAAACCGAGCGCCTGATTCGCATGACCAGCGACTTCCTCGATCTGGCGCGACTGGAGTCAGGCCGGATGCGCATCGACGTTGCCCCGTTTGAAATGGACAAGCTGGCGCTTGAGTGCATCAACGTGGTACAGCCCCAGGCCGGAGATCGCGGCGTGGCTATCAGTACCGACCTGCTGCCCTTCACGGTCGAAGCGGATCGCGGCAAGGTCAAGCAGGTACTGCTCAACCTGCTGACCAACGCGGTCAAATACAACCGCGAAAATGGGCAGATCGAAGTCAAAACCTACGAGAGCATTCGCCACGACGAGCCGTTTGTCGAAATCGCGGTGCAGGATACGGGCAATGGCATCTCACGCGAAGATCAGAAGAGTATGTTTCAAAAGTTTTTCCGCGTGGCAGATACGGCTGGCTCGGTTTCCGGGACGGGGCTGGGACTGGCAATCGCCAAGTATATTGTCGAAGCCCACAAAGGCGCGATCTGGCTCGAAAGCGAGCCGGGGGTCGGCTCGACCTTCTTCTTTACGCTGCCGCTGGCTAATCCGGTCAGCGCGTAACTTCCCCAATATCGAGAATCACTTTTAATACGCCGGGCTGTGCCGCCTGCTCGAAGGCTTGCAAGCCAGCGTCGAGCGAGTAACGCGCCTCGATTAGCGCTTCGGCATCGACTAATCCGGCATCAAGCAGGCGCAGCGCCGCGTCGAACGGCCCGCAGCGGCTGCCAATCACGCGGATTTCGTCGACGGCGATGCGCGTCATGTTGATTTGTGGCAGGTCGTGGTAGGTACTTTTCAGGATGATCGTGCCACGTGGCTCGACCAGTTCGAGTGCGTCCGCGAAACCTGCGGCAGTTCCGGTACAGTCGATCACGATTTGCGCCTGATGCTGCTGGACTTCGCTGCGCGCCAGCGCGGGGATGCGCCAGTGATTGAGCAGTTTGGCGGGCTTTTCACGCCGGACGATCACACCGATATCTGCCCCAATCAGGCGAACGACCTGCGCGACCAGCAAGCCGAGCTTGCCCGCGCCGAGCACGATCACACGGTCGCGGGGCGAGATATGTACGGCTTCGAGCGATTGCAGTGCTGCTGCCAGTGGCTCGGTGAACACCGCCGCATCGTCGGAAACACCATCGGGAACGATATGCAGGTTGTTCGTAGTGAGCGCGAGGTAATCCGCGAATGCGCCGTCGTGCCGATCAATGCCGACGGTGGTTCGATTGCGACACTGGCTGGGAATTCCGCGCTGACAGAAGTCACAGGTGCCGTCAGCGACGTTAATTTCGCCTACGACTCGCTTGCCAATCCATTCATCAGAGCCGCTCACGACCTCAGCGACGAACTCATGACCGAGGATGCCGGAGAAGTTCATATAGCCGCCGACCAGTTCGAGATCGGTGTTACAAATGCCCGCTGTGCGAATTTTCAGGAGTGCCTGATTCCCGTGCGCCACCGGATCGGGCACACGGGAATTGAAGCTGAGGCTGCCATCAAGGACGAGCGCGCGCACGAAATCAGGCTTCCGATGCCTTGAGCGTGGCCGGACGGCGGCGATTGACGAAGGGGATCTCGCCATGCTCCCACGAGACGAGCAGCGGCACGGCGATGAAGATCGACGAGTAAGTTCCGGTCAGCAGGCCGATGAAGAGGATGAAGATGAACTGCTTGATCGACTCGCCGCCGAAGAGCAGTACGGCAATGATGATGAAGAACACATTCAACTGGATCGCCAGCGACCGATGGATCGTCTCCAGAATGCTGCGGTTGACGATCACGTCATACGGCTCGCCGAGATGCTTCGGGATGTTCTCACGGATACGGTCAAAAAGCACGATAGTATCCTGCACGGAGAAGCCGACGACCATCAGTACGGCGGTGAGGAACAGTGCATCAACTTCCCAGTGAAAGAGCAAGCCCATCAGTGACATCACACCCGCAACGACAAATACGTCATGGAACATGGCGATAATCGCGCAGACGCCATAGCGGAGGGCGTTCGGGATTTGTCGGAAAGCGAGCACGATGAAGAGGGTCACGACGACCGAGGCCAGAATCACCGCGACGAAAGCTGCGCGGGTCACCTCCTGCCCGACTGTTGGCGAGACCTGATCGACTTCCAGACTCGGTTGATCGAGCGGCGCGATTTTGCCGAGCGCGGCGACAATCGCGTCCTGCGTCTTTTGATCCTGGAAGTTCGCGCGTACCGTCCACTCGTAATTTGAGGGATCACCGACCTGCTGGATGCTCAGGTCGGTATTGCCATTCGAGGTGAACACATCGCGGATGTTGTCTTCCGTCGCGCCCGCAGCCGTGAACTTGAGTTCATACTGGCTGCCGCCGATGAAGTCGTTGCTGAGGCGGAACAGCGTCCCGGTCGTGATCAGCGAGAAGATCATGATGACGATGCCGGGAACAATGATGCACGACGAAAAGATATAGAACCAGCGGCGCTTCTGTACCATGCTAAACATAGTTTTAGACTCCCAACAGCCAGGTACGCTCGGCCAGCGGTCGGCGCGCGATGCCGACCATCAGATGCAGGAACGTACGTGTCACCAGCACCGCCGTAAACAGATTGATCACGAGACCTAAGGCCAGCGTCAAGGCAAAGCCTGCGACCTGGCTCGCTCCGGGCGTCTGCCCGAAGATGAACAGAATGATACAGATAATGATGGTCGAGGCGTTCGAGTCGCGGATGGACTTCCAGGCGCGGCTGAAACCGTCATCGAGCGCAATATCAAGCGGGCTGCCCTTGCGTAGCTCTTCCTTGATGCGCTCGAAAATCAGGATGTTGCCATCGACCGCTGTACCAATCGAGATGAGGAAGCCGATGATGGCTGGTAAGGTCAGCGTAATCGGGATCAACTTGAACATGGCGAAGTTGAGCACGATAAAGACCAACAGCGCGAGGTCAGCGGCGACGCCAGGAACGCGGTAGTAGATGAACATGAACAACAGCACGACGACGACGCCGAGGATGCCAGCGCGGATGCTCTGGTTGACTGATTCCTGGCCGAGCGTCGCGCCAACGGTTTGGGCGCTGTCTACGCTCAGTGGAATTGGCAGCGCGCCGGAGCGAAGCTGCAATGCGAGCGTGTTCGCCGACTGCTGCGTGAAGTTGCCCTGAATGACGCCGCCCGTATCAAGGCGTGAGTTGATCACGGGGGCAGACAGCACGGAGCCGTCCAGAACAATCGCCAGCGGTTGGCCGATGTGCGCCGCTGTGAAGGGGCCGAACTTCGAGCTGCCGCTGGAGGTCAACTGGAATGAAATGACCCACTGGTTGTTCGTCTGAAGCTGCGCCGCCGCCGACTGTAAATCAGCACCGGTGATGACGGTTGTGAAGGGCTGTCCCGTCACTGGATTGACCTGCCGCTCACCTTTGGAGTTATCGATGTGCTGGTTCTGCACCTGATAGTCGGTCAGAATTTTCCCGCTTTGCAGCGCAGTCACTTGACTACTGGTCAAGCCGCTGAAATCGACGAATTCGAGCAGCGCGGTCTGCTGAAGCGTGTCAATCGCGGACTTTTCATCGGAGACACCGGGAAGCTCGACGAGGATGTGATTCGAGCCGACGACCTGCACGGTAGGCGACGTGACGCCGAGTGCATCGACGCGCCGCGCGACGTTATTAGCCGTCTGCTGCAAATCACTAGCGGTGTAGCTGCCTGCTGGAAGTTGAGCCGTCAGCAGAATGCGCAGACCACCGACCAGATCGAGACCTAACTGCTGCGTGACGTTGAGGTTGATGTCAGGCTTGCCATCGCCATCCGTGTCGATGTGGATGCCCTGGGTATTCGGGAGCACCACCCAGATCGCAAACGCGGTCAGCAGGATGACGACGATCAGCCATCGAAAGTTACTGCTCATAGGAACCTTTCATAAAAATGACCAAAACCGTTATTGTTTACCGAGTTCGGCGCTTTGGGCGAGTTCTTCTGGATCGTAAGGCCGCATCAGGGACGCTGCCAACACGCGGACAACTACTCCGTCGGCAATTTCAACGTGGGCGATTCCCTTCTCTGGCTCGATACTGATCACCCGACCAATGACTCCCCCAAAGGTGATCATTTCATCGCCGGGATTCACGGTACTTACGTACTTCTGCTGCTTTTGAAACTCGCGCTGGCGTGGAAAAATCACCATCGTCCAATAAGCGCCTAAGCCCAGGACAAGCACGACTGCGAGTAGGACAAATTCCTGCATTGTCAATTTACCTCACAAACGCGACGATTATAACGCCGCTGATCTCACTTACAAAGGTCGGAATTAAGCGGTTGCTTGACCATCCGCAATCTAGCTCCTAAAATACGTGCGCGTGGAGGGATAATACTCATGCTAAAAAAAGCGGCTTTGCTCGTTTGCCTTCTGGTGGTTGCAGGGCTTGTTCTTCCGGCCAGCGCTGGCTCGACCGTTATCTCGGATAACAGTGGTAGCGGTAACGCGACCTGGCACATTACCGACGAGCCTTCGCTGGTGATCAACGGTTTCGACCTGAATTCGCTGGGTATCCAGCGCCCGGCAGTGATTGACAAGATCAGCATTGATGTCGTCACGCCGATCCCCGGCTCGCAGGTGACGGTGGTTGTCTATGGCGATAACAACGGCGGCTCGCCCAGTGATGCGACGCTCGATGGTCAGGAACAGGTCAGCATCACACAGGCTGGCACGTTTACCGCGACGCTGGCGACCCCGATTACGGTTAATCAGCCAGTTGTCTGGGTGGGCTTCTACCTGCCAGTGGGCTTTGCCTTTAATGCGGATACGTCCGGTTCGTCGGTGCTCACTTATTGGGCATGGACGCCGGGTGGCACCTTCGACTTGACCAAACTCAGTTCTGCGCAAGTGCTTGGCCCTAGCGATGGAACTGCGCCAGTCAATCTTAATCTGAAGGGCAAAGCGCGGATCACGGCGGAGATTACTGGGGCAGGTCAGACGCCGGGAACACCGACTTCCGGGACACAAACTCCGAATGGCGGCAACGTCAATATGGGGGTGATGTCACCCTATTCATTCTGTCAGAATCTGTCCTACGACACGGGCGACATCTACTCCAGCTTGCTCTCAGCGATTGCTACGTCCTGCCAGACAGTGCCGATCTGGGAAAGTCCGGCGTCTCCAGCGGGTTATACGCTTAAGGGGAGCCTGTACGACGTGATCGCCTTTGATGCGCATGGCAACGTCCAGCAGATATTCCCGATTGCCATCACGCACTGCATCACCCCGGACGCGAGTGATCTCAATAATGCGGTGATCGGGAGTGCCTATGGCAGTCCGCGTCAGTGGCATATTTTGACGACGGAGGTTTTTGGTAACGTCGTTTGTGCTGAGGTTTGGCACGGCGGAAATCTGGCTTATTTTATTCACTAAGGAAGGGATGCGCGATGCGCGTCGAAACCAACGAGGGGCTGGTCAATCGTAACCGGCGGATCGCGCAGTACCTGTTTTTCGCGGCTTTTGGCGTCGTGATTGTTGGTGTGCTGTTCATCAATCAGCAGGCATCGACCATTTCCAGCGCGAATGTGGCGATTGTCTCGATTTTGCAAGCGGCTCTGCTCCCTATCGCGCTGATTACAACCATTATCTCCGTGCGCATGACGAACCTCTGGATGCGCCAGCCGCGTCCAGAGGTTGCCATTCGCGAGGGTCTGAAAGGCATCAGC
>DASZXN010000067.1:0-3235 GCA_035545875.1 Phototrophicaceae bacterium | reverse complement strand
GCGAGGCACAGGGCAACGCCAAGCTGATTCGCATCGCGCGCTGGACGGTCGGGCGGACGCTGCGCGCGCTGGGTCGGATTGACGAGGCGCTGGCGATTCAGCGGCAGCTTGCCGAGATCGGCGGAGACGACGGCTACGTCGATGAGGAATTGGGCGAATGTCTGCTGGCGCTCGGACGAAATCAGGAAGCGAAGCCGCATTTCGCGATTGCCTATGCCAAGCTGTCGAGCGATGCGTGGCTGGTCGCGCACGAAGCGGATCGGCTCGAACGGATGCGGCGGTTGGGGGAGTAAATTAGCCTGTGCCGCCCGACGTTCAAAACGTCGGGCTATCAACCCAAGCCCACTGATGTGGGCTGACAAATCAGGATAGGCATTGAGCAGCCACCTTTAGAGGGCTTGAATTCCTAGCCGGAGGCTTCGAGCCTATGGCGTGCTGCTCTACGAGTTTTAACGTGATTGCTCTAGTGGGTCTCATCTTCCTGATGCTATACTGCGGAGAGCGGAAGGTAAGATAGAAAGCAAGGTCGGCAGGATGCAGCTTACGGAGTCGCTGCTTCAAGTGGCGGAGGGGATTTATCAGGTGCAGGTTCCGCTGCCGTTCGCGCTGCGGATCGTCAACTGCTACCTGCTCGACAACGGCGACGACACGTGGACGATTGTCGATACGGGGCTGAACATCCCTGATGATCGGGCGGTCTGGCAGGCAGCGTTCGAGGCGCTCGGCATCACGCCAGAGCAGATCAGCCAAATCGTGCTGACGCACGTCCACCCCGATCATTATGGACTGGCAGGCTGGCTGCAAGGCTTGAGCGGCGCTCCGGTGAAGCTGTCGCCGCGCGAAGAACAGGCGGCGCAGGAGTTCTGGGTCGGTGTCGAAGCGCGCGATCAGGCGACGAGCACGCAAATGGCGCAGATGGGCGTGCCGAGCGAGGTCACGACGATGATCATCGGCGGGATTGCCATGATTCGCGCCGTCATTCAGCCGCGCCCTGAGCATCTGGAACCCATCATTCCCGGCGAAAGCGTGTCGATGGGCGGACGGCAGTTCCGAGCCATTCACGCGCCCGGTCACAGCGACGGTCAGTTGCTCTTTTACGACGAGGCGGATCGGCTGTTGATTTCCGGCGATCACGTGCTGATGAAGATCACGCCGAATATCGCACAGTGGCCGGAAACCGATCCCGATCCGCTCGGTCGCTTTCTCGATTCGCTCACTGAACTGAGCGCGCTCGACGTGCGGCTGGCACTGCCGGGACACCGCCAATTGATCACGGATTGGTCGGGGCGAATCGCGGAGATGATCGCCCACCACATCGAGCGGCTGGGGCGTGTGCGCGAGATTCTCGACGGCGGCGAGCAGACGGCCTATCAGGTTGCGACGCGGTTGTTCGATTTCGAGCGGCTGCGTGTGCGCGAGGAAGGCTTCGCGGTGGTTGAGACGATGGCGCATCTCGACTATCTGGTCAGGCGCGATGCGATCACGCAGATCGATGGGGATGTGTGGCGATTTCGGAATTAGCCGTGATCGGTTGTTCCGTAGGGGCGAGACATGCCTCGCCCCTACAGGATATAGGGTAACAGGTAAGGTAGGGAGGGGAGGATTACTGGATGAAGAAGCGCTGGGTTGTGATCGGGCTGCTGGCACTGCTGGTCGCCCTGAACGTGAACGTGATCGCCGCGCAGGACGCGACTGAACAGGCAACAGAGCAGCCGACCGAACAGGCAACAGCAGAAGCAACCGCGCAGGCGATTCCGGCGTCGCTGGCGCAGCAGATGGCCGCGCTCGAACAGATCACGCAGCAGCTACGCGGCCTGAAGGCCAAAAACGAGATCGCGCACGCCTTCCCGACGCGCCAGCAGACGATTGCCTATCTGCAAGCGAGCTACGACCGCGAATTCCCGCAGGCCAAATTCGATCAACTGAAGGAATTTTACGTCGCGCTCGGCTTGCTGCCTGCGAATATCGATCTGCGCACGGTCTACCTGAGCCTGCTCGACAGTCAGGTGGCCGGATTTTACGACCCTGACACCAAAACCATGAACGTGATCCCGGTGGTGGGCAACTCGGTCGGCGGCACGCTCTCGTTCACCGAGCAGATCATCTACGTGCATGAGTTCACCCACGCGCTGCAAGATCAGTATTTCGACCTGAACACGCTGGAGTCGCCGGAAGTCGAGGCTATCCCGGATGAGTCGCTGGCGATCACGTCGCTGGTGGAAGGCGACGCGACCTCGACGATGACGGTCTATGCGCAGGACGTGGAGATGAAGAATCCGCTGGCGGCGTTCAGCCTGCTGGCCGAGGGACTGCAAGCGGGCGATCTGACGCTGCCGCCGGGGATGCCGCCTGCGCTGGTCAACGAACTGCTGTTCCCCTATGAGCAGGGGCTGGATTTCGTGGTCGCGCTCTACAAACACGGCGGTGAGGACGCGATCAACGCGGCTTTCCGCAACCCGCCGACGACCAGCGAGCAGATCATGCACCCGGATAAGTACATCGCGGGCGAAGGCGCGCAGACGGTCGCGCTGAGTGACCAGACCGCCGCACTCGGCTCCGGCTGGGAGCAGGAATGGGACATCCCGCTCGGCGAGTTCTATCTGCAAGAGTATCTGGCGACGGAAATTCCGCAGGATGCGGCAACCCAAGCGGCGGCAGGCTGGGGCGGCGATCACTTCCGCGTCTACTACGACAAGGCGAACAATCAGGTCGCCTTCGCACTTAAGATCGCCTGGGATACACCTGCTGATCAAGCAGAGTTCGAGGCTGCATATACACAATACAGTCTCAAGCGTTTTGGTAAGCCTGTCTACGGTGATGGCTGCTGGTCGGACACAAGCGGAGCGGTATGTTTGATCAGCGGTAGCAGCGGCGACTTGATCACCAGCGCGCCGACGTTCGATCAAGCGAATGCGCTTGTGGGCTGAGGGATTTGCCGCGATTTAGGTAGGGCATGGCAGCGCCATGCCCCTACAGGAGCATTTCGCGGATTGAGCAGGGCGCACCGCCGTGCGCCCCTACAAGCGCGGGCAGACACATCGGTCTGCCCCTACAAAAGCCGCTTCGGGATATTCGGATTAATTGCGTATAGTCGGGGATTTCGTCGCACAAACGTGCTATAATAGATCGCGTCTGGCAAGGACGAACCCCCGGCGCTACACTATGAGGACAATTGAGGAGACAACCGGGTGACGATCCATCGGATGGGAGTGCTGGCGCATCCCAAGCGTCCGCC
>DASZXN010000066.1:0-5520 GCA_035545875.1 Phototrophicaceae bacterium | reverse complement strand
GACATACTACGAATTGCAAATCAGTCCCCTGCGCAGCTATCACGACGAGCTGGCAGGTCGGCTGATCATGTTCTACGACATCACCGAGCGTAAGCAGGTCGAACAGCAGACGCTCGAACTGGCGATGGAACGCGAGCGTGTGCGGCTCTTGCAGCAGTTCGTCAGCCACATGTCACACGATCTGCGCACGCCGCTCGCCAGCATGAAAATGAGCCACTATCTGCTCCGCCGGGAACTGGAACGTGCCGGGAATGATACGGAGCGCCTCGATAATCTCGATCAGCAAACCGAGCGCCTGATCGAGATGGTCGAGAGCATGTTGACGCTGCTGAAGCTGGAGGAAGAGGAACTTGACAGCCAGCCGAACGTGGATGTCAATGAACTCGTCGGTTATGCCATCGTGCGCAATCAAAAGCTGGCGGACGAGCGCCAAGCGCAGCTTCGGTTTAATCCCGGCACAGACCTGCCACCCGTGCGGGCCAACCGCGAAGAACTGGCGCTGGCGCTTTCGAACCTCGTGACGAACGCCATCCACTATACGCCCGTCGGCGAAATCACCATTTCGACGCTGCGCGATGGAGATCGAGTCGTCATCCGCGTGCGCGACCAGGGAATCGGCATTGCCGCTGAGAATTTACCTCGCATCTTCGAGCGCTTCTACCGCGTCGATGACGCGCGCGGGACGCAGCACGGCGGCTTAGGTCTTGGCCTGACGATCACAAAAACGATTGTGGATCGGCACGCGGGTACGATTGACGTACACAGCCAGCCCGGTGAAGGCAGCGAGTTCAGCATCCGCCTGCCAATGGCGAAAGTCGGTTAGGCTGATCGCTCAAACCAGGGTGTAATTTAAGCCGCCTGCTGCGCGTCTAATTCATGAGCATTTTGCGTAAACGATCACATCCCGCGCGCCAACGCGCGTGTAAGGAGCTTGTATGACGAATCAATCCGTCTCACCGGCCATTCGACCGTTTGAAATCGGCCTGTACTCATTCGTCGAGTTAACTCCCGATCCCGTCACAGGACAGAAGCTCAGTCCCGCCGAACGGATAAGCGATCTACTGGAAGAAATCGAACTGGCGGATCAGCTCGGCCTCGACGTGTTCGGGCTGGGCGAGCATCACCGCGAAGATTATCTCTCGTCCGCGCCCGACGTGATTCTGGCAGCGGCAGCCAGCCGCACTAAAAATATCCGCCTGAGCAGCGCCGTGACGGTGCTGAGTTCCGACGACCCGGTGCGCGTGTTTCAGCGCTTCGCCAGCCTCGATCTGGTCTCGAACGGACGCGCCGAGATCATGGCCGGGCGCGGCTCGTTCATCGAGTCGTTCCCGCTTTTCGGCTACGATCTGCACGACTACGACGACCTGTTCAGCGAGAAGCTCGATTTGCTGGTCAAGCTGCGCGAAGCAACGAAAGTGACCTGGAGCGGCCAATTCCGCGCACCGCTCAACAACCTCGGCGTCTATCCGCGCCCGATCCAAAATCCGCTGCCGATCTGGGTCGGCGTCGGCGGCACACCGGAATCGGTCGTTCGCGCCGCCAGCCGAGGATTGCCAATGGCGCTGGCGATCATCGGCGGCTACCCGGAACAGTTCGCGCCGTTCGTGCAGTTGTATCGTCAGGCCACCGCCGAGTTCGGACACGATCCGGCGGCGCTGCCCCTGAGCATCAACTCGCACGGTTTCATCGCTGACAGCCGCCAGCAGGCGATTGACGAGTCGTTCCCGGCAGTCGCCGCGTCAATGAACAAGATTGGGCGCGAGCGCGGTTGGTCGCCGATGCGCAAGGAGCAGTACGAAGCCTCCGCGACCGTGCGCGGCGCGAACTTCGTCGGCAGCCCGGACGACATCATCGAGAAAATCCTGTTCCAGCACGCGATTTTCGGACACCAGCGTCTCCTGTTGCAGTTGAGCGTCGGCACGATGCCGCACGACAAACTGATGCACGCGATTGAACTGCTCGGCACGAAGGTCGCGCCGGTCGTGCGCGCAGAGATCGCCAAGCGGGTCGCCGCGCCTGATTCACAATAAATTCCGCTCACAAACTGGACGCATCATCTGGGATGCGTCCAGTCATTCCCCAATTTTCCGTTCAAGCGCTGAGTTTTCACGCTGAAAACCGTCTTATAGCTGCAAGATTAAAGAACGTCGCTGGCAATTTGGGCAAATTGCAGCACAATCACTTGGCAGATGAAAGGGTTTCGACCGTGACACCGGAAGCCGATTTTGCGGCGCTGCCACAGGATTCATTTCAGCGCCTGACCGATACTTATCGTTATGAACTGACGGTGCATCTCTACCGGATTCTCGGCTCGCTTGAGGATGCTGAGGATGCGCTTCAGGAAACGCTGCTGCGCGCCTGGCGGCGCATCGACACCCTCAAGGCGCAGTCGGCGCTGCGTGCCTGGCTCTACAAAATCGCCACCAACGTCGCGCTCGACATGCTGGATCGGCGCAAAGCGTCAGCCGTTCGGCTGATGCCGACTCTCACCCACCTGCCCGCCGATCCCGACGACGAACTGTCGTCCCCCATCGCCGATCCGCTCTGGCTCGATCCACTGCCTGACTCCTATCTCGATGAATATCAGATCAACCCCGAAAGCCGCTACGAGGCGCTCGAAAATATCAGCCTCGCCTTTCTGGTCGCTTTACAGCGCTTGCCCGGTCGCCAGCGCGCGATTCTGCTGCTCTGCGACGTGCTCGACTGGAAAGCGCAGGAAGCCGCCGACGCGCTCGACTTAACCGTCGCGGCGGTTAACAGCGCCTTGCAGCGCGCGCGGGCTACGCTCAAAACGCAGCAGATCGACAGCAGCAGGCGTCCAACCCTATCCGGCGACCGTCTCTCGGCGCTGCTCAATCGCTACGTGCAGGCGTGGGAGACCGCCGACTCGTCCAGTCTGATGGCGCTGCTGCGCGAGGACGCCGCTCTGACCATGCCGCCCTTCCCGACCTGGTTTCGTGGGCGTGAAGCGATTGCGGCCTTTCTTGACCGGATTGTGTTTGCGGCCAAAAGCGATTTCCGCATGATGCCGACACGGGCGAATAGCGCTCCGGCCTTCGCGCTCTATCAGCGTGATGCGCAGGGCAGTTACGCGCTGATTGCTCTGCACGTGCTCACGCTGGACGGCGATCAGATTGGGCAGATTGACGACTTCCTCGCCATCGATGCCAGGCTGTTCGTCCGTTTTCATCTGCCGGTTCCTGATTGACCGATGAGTTTTGCTCATTCTGACCGTCTTATAGATGTAATCGCAATCCAATCGATTGGTCAGTTCAACAGGAGCAAACCTCATGCAGACTTATCTTCTCTCGATTCGCGGCACGCTGGCATCGCCCAGCCTCGAAGCTTCGCGGGCGCTGCACAATGAGACGGCGGGCGCGCCTGCCAGCGTCACGGCGGCCAAAGCGCTCGGCGACCTAAGCCACATGGTCTATACGCCGCTTGATCCGAACGGCGGCGCAGCAGACGCGTTCCTGATCCTCGACGTGTGGAACAGCATGGAGGGTCTGAATCAATTCTTCGCCAACCCGCACGTTCAGGAACAGGCCGGGCAAATCTTCGCCACGCGCGATCCGGTCGTGTGGGTTCCTGCCGAAGGCTTCGCTTCCTACCACATCCCGGTTCCCTATGGGTGCAATGAACGCTACATCGGCGTAGTGCGCGGAATGCTGCCCTCGCTTGAGGACGGCAAGCGCATCCATAATGCAATTGTCGAGAAGAATGTCAACAAATCGCGCTCACGCGGAAATATCGCGCACGAGACTTATCTGCGCCTGATGCCGCCCGGATCACCTGCCTCGTGCGAGTTTTTCGCGGTCGATACCTGGATGGACGCGGCGGGCATGGGGCAGCAGTACGCCGATCCCGACTTCCTGAGCGCCTTCGGGGAATTGTTCGTCGGGATGCCCGACGCCTCGGTCTGGACGCACCCGGCAGGTTCCTGGGTCGAGTGGTAAGCGGCGGGCTTACTAATCAGGGCGCCCAGCCGTGCGCCCCTACGGGCACAAATTATCTCGTGTTGTAGGGGCGCAGCGGGCTGCGCCCATTCACATCAACTTAAGGATTGAGCCGGTGTGTTTTGCCCTCATCCCCTAGCCCTTCTCCCTGAGGGAGAAGGGAGAACAACGGGTCAGCAGGATTTTAAGTCTCTCGCCCTGAGGGAGAGAGATTGAGAGTGAGGGCTTAACTTGATGCACATGGGCGCAGCGTGCTGCGCCCTTTTTGTTTGATCCAACTCGTCCAGCCAATGGTCAATTGGTGCTCTAGCCAAACCACCTGAACGGTTCTATAAATACGCCGCTGACACGTAAACCTATTCAGGCAGGAGGAGCCGCCATGATGATGTCTGCACCATCCCCCCAATCGGCAGACTGGGAAGCATCCGTATCGGCAATGGCGAAAGTCGGCGGCTGCTGGTCGCCGAGCTTCTCGCCCGCTGGCAAAACGCTGGCCTTCATCTCTAACCTGAACGGCAATCCGCAGGTCTGGACGACTTCACTGGACGGCGGTTGGCCGGAACTGGTCACGGCGCTCAACGACCAAATCTCGGTGGTGCGTTGGTCGCCCGATGGTCAATGGCTGGCGTTCCGGCTCGCACCGGGTGGCGGCATGAACGAGCAGGTCTACCTTGTCCATCCCGACGGCAGCGGCCTCAAGCGGCTGACACTCGGCGGCAAGGAGACCAACTGGCTCGGTTTCTGGAGCGAGGACAGCCGCACGCTGACCTACTCGACCAACCTGCGCGACCCGAACGCGATGGATGCCTGTACGCTCGACATCGCCTCAGGCGAGTCGCAAATCATCGTCAAAAATCGTGGCACGGGGTCACTGACGGACATCAGCAAGGATGGACGTTCGGCGCTGCTCTATCGCCTCGAAAACCGCAGCAGCAGCGATCTCTTCCTGATCGACGTGGCGAGCGGCGCGGAAACCTGCCTGACGGCGCACGAAGGCCCCGGCAATTTCACCGACGCGCGCTTCGCGCCGGATGGCAAAACGATCTATCTCACAAGCGACATGGGTATCGATCTGGTGGCGTTTGGGCGGATTCGTCTCGACGATGCGGGCAAACCGGGCGCGATTGAGATCATTACCCAGCGCGACGATGCACAGCTCGACGAATTTGTCCTCACCGACGATGGCAAGATCGCCGCGCTGGTCTGGAATGTCGCTGGGCGGAGCGAACTTGTCCTGATCGACCCGACGAGCGGCCAGCAGATCGCCGCGCCTGCCCTGCCCGCCGAAGTGATCTTCGCGCCGACGTTCTCGGCGGACGGTGCGAAGCTCGCTTTTACGGCAACCGGATCGACCACGCCGCGCGACATCTGGGTTTACGACCTGAAGTTGCAGGCGCTGACGCAGATTACGCACAGCCCGCACCCCGCCATCGCGCTCGCTCAATTGGTGCAGCCGGAACTGGTTCACTTCAAGGCGCACGACGGCCTCGACCTCTCGGCGTGGCTCTATCGCCCACACAATTTCAAAGCGCCCGGCCCAATTGTACTGAGCTTTCACGGTGGG
>DASZXN010000065.1:0-3454 GCA_035545875.1 Phototrophicaceae bacterium | reverse complement strand
AACCGGCTCGACGCTTGGAAAGACGAGTGTGCTGGGCAGATCGTAGCGCACGACCGCGTAAAAATAGCGCGCGAGGATGCGCGTGCCGTTTTCGAGCGCGAAACTGGTCTGCGCGGGCAGGGGCGGCTGGCTGTAGACCTTCCCCGGTGTGCTCAGGAGCAGCATCCCCCGGCGGAACAGCGCGTGAATCTCGGGCATCGACTGGATGCTGTTGGTGGCGGCGACGAATACGCCGCGCGGCCTGAGGACGCGGCGCGCTTCGAGGATAGCCTGTTCGATGTCTGGGACGTGGTAGAGCATGTGATTCGCCATCACCACGTCGAAGGTCTGGTCAGCGTAGGGGAGATACTGCGCGTCGGCGATGACGGACTCGGCACGGGCGGGATGTAACCGCAGAATCCCCGGCGACTGATCGAGAGCGTAATACGAAATATCCGGCCACAGTTCCCTGAGTCCCTCGTAATACGCGCCCGCGCCCGCGCCCACATCGAGAACCTGCTCATCTCCGCGCCATTTCAGGCGGTTGAGCACCCATTCAGGAAAGTTGACCTTCGGTACGGTATACTGTTCGTGCGTTTCCTGCCGAATGCGCAAATAAACGTCGCTGGCATACTGGCGGCGCACCGCTTTTGGATCGTTCCCTGGAAACATAACTACCCGTAATGAAGACGGCGAAACTCTTTGCATTATACTCTAATTGCGCACGCGAGCATGTACGAATTTAAATTACAAAGTAAATGTTAATCTGTTAGCTTCTTGACCCACTTGGAAAGGGTACACATGGTTCAACTGAGCGACATCGCGCTGGCACGCTACCGGATCGCGCCCTATCTCCAGCCCACCCCATTGGAAGCCGCGCCCTCGCTCGGCGGGGACGTGTGGCTGAAACTGGAAAACGCTAATAAAACGCACTCGTTCAAGGTACGCGGTGCCTTTAATGTGCTGCTCTCGCTGCCGGAGGACGTGCGCAAAGGCGGGATCGTCACGGCCTCGTCGGGGAATCACGCGCAGGCGACCGCTTACGTGTGCAGCCTGCTCGGAATCAAAGCGCGCGTGTTGATGCCCGTCTACACGGCCAAGCGCAAGATCGCCGGGGTCAAGCGCTGGGGCGCGGAAGCGGTACTGTTCGGTAATGAGTACAGCGAAACCGAGGCGGAAGCGCTGCGTATCTCGAAGGACGAAGCCATTCCCTACATTTCGGCCTACAGCCATCCGCTGGTGATCGCGGGGCAAGGGACGATTGGCCTCGAAATCTTCGACGTGCTGCCGACGGTCGAGCGAGTAATCGTTCCCTGCGGCGGCGGCGGCTTAATCAGCGGGATCGCGGTGGCGCTCAAGGCGCTCAAGCCGTCCGTCGAGGTGATCGGTGTGAACCCTGCCGTGTCGCCGGATATGTACAACTTTTTCTACCAGAAGAACGAGCCTTTATCGCATGAGTCGCTGGCGGACGCGCTGCCCGGCGAGATCGAGGCGGGATCAGTCACGTTTGAGCTGGTGCCGCGCTACGTCGATCAGATCGTCTGCGTGAGCGAGGAAGCGATTGCCGAGGCGATGCGCTGGATGGTCGGCGCGCAGGGCTGGCTGGCCGAAGGCGGCGCACTGGTCGGCGTGGCGGCGCTGCAAAGCGGCCTGATCGTCGCCGACCGCACGACCGTTTGCGTGATTTCCGGCGGCAACGTCGATGCGGATCGGCTGGCGAAGGTTTTAACGACCTGAAATTCAGCCGCCGCCTAATCGCTGGCGCGCAGCCCAGCGATTAAAGCGGCGCGCTCGGCATCGGTTGGCGTGCCGTGAATGACCGTGTAAATTCGCTTGGGCATTTCACCCGATTGGACGGCATTGACGACGCGCTCCAGATCAATCTGACGGGCGCTCTCGGTCGAGAAATTGAGGTTCTGGCGGCCTTCGTTGACATCGTGCGCGACCAGCCACGAGATCGGCGTGACGTGGGCATACCAGGGCCAGGTCGTTTCGTTGCTGTGGCAGTCGTAGCAATAGCGGCGAACGAGCTGCTCGGTTTGCGGCGTGTTCCATTGAATCTGTGTTCGCACGGGAGGATTGGTTTCGGCAAAAGCCGGGATAAAATTGCCCCAGGGGAACAATTCGCCGATCAGGAACAGAATCAGCAGAACGACGATACCCATCACGATTGCTCTGCGGTCTATCGACAAGCATCACCTCCGATCTATAGGTCATCGTAAAGCGCTTATCCGTGCGCCTTGATGACGACATCGGAAGTGATTTTTGTCGAGAATCCGCCGATTTAAGCAGGATTTAAGCTAACGTTGAGTGTCTGTTAGGCGCTGGTCTGCCACGTTTCGAGGATGTCGTCGTAGTGAATGGTGACGGTTTCCTCGATCAGATCGCTGCTGGCACTGCTGAAATCGGAGTAGCTAATCTCGCTGATCCACGCGCCTTTGACCGTCCAGCGGCGCGATTCTTCGCCGTCGTCGATGGCGATAATTTCGAGCGTGCGCGTTGGGCGCACGATGTCGTCTTTCGCGGCAATCGTCTCGCGCAGCCAGCGGTTGAAGGGCAGTTCCGGGTCGCGCTGTACCATCTTGGAGAGCTTGAACGGGTCGCGCACCAGCTTGGTCAGCGAGGGCTTGACCTCCAGCTTGAACGGCAGCAGTCCGCTCACCTTGAACACGCCCTTGACCGTTTCGCCGTTGAGCAGGATGGTGAACTCGTTGGCAAGCAGGCTGTCTACATGGGTGTGCGCGACGATAGCGGTGGTTTCCTCAGCCATGATTTCTCCTCTATGCTGATCGGAATTGACCATGAGTATACACCCACGTGCGGGATTCCAGCATGGGGCGCAGATGAGGAGACGGTTACGTTTGGGCGGATTATCCCAAAGCGGCGTTATACTATGTGGGATAAGGTGCCGTCCACTTAAAAAAGTCCGGTTTATGCCCCGTGTGCGCTCCCTGATCCTGCTTGTATTGATCGCCGCGCTCGGCTGCCGTCCGCAGCAGCAAGCGCCGGTCGTTGTCCCGACGCTGGCGCAGCTTCCGTCCCAGTATCAACTGGAAGATGCCGAGCGCGTCGCCCGCGATTTCCTGACCAACTGGCATGATGGCAACCTTGATGCGATGTATCAGGATTTAAGCTTCTCCAGTCAGGAAGCTAATCCGCTCGCCAGCTTCACCCAGCAGTATCAGTCCGCCGAAGACACGATGACCTATCAGAGCCTCGACATTCAGGCCAACACGATTGAGCGCGAGCGCGATTCAGTGGCGGATTTCAACTACGACGTGACGTTTCATACACGGCTGATCGGTGATTTCACCGACTCGAACCGCGACCTGACGCTGGTGGTCGATGACAAGGCGCAGGCGTGGCGCGTCGCCTGGACGCCCGACGACATTTTCAACGGCATGGCGAGCGGCGCGACCCTGCGCCTGACTTCGACCATCCCGAACCGCGCCAACATCTACGACAGTCAGGGCAA
>DASZXN010000064.1:0-5301 GCA_035545875.1 Phototrophicaceae bacterium | reverse complement strand
CCGAATACGGGTTACGCGGCGCGAGCGGATCGCTTTCGAGCGACTCCCCTTGCGGGACAGAACCGTAAACCTCGTCGGTCGAGACTTGCAGGAAGCGCTCGATCCCAAATTTGCGCCCTTCGTCAAGCAGAATGTACACGCCAATCGAGTTAGTGTGCATGAAGGCGTCCGCGTCGAGGATGCTGCGATCCACGTGGCTTTCCGCCGCGAAGTTGACGACCGTATCGATCTGATAGGCTTTCAACACGCGCTCGACGGCGCTGCGATCTGCGATGTCGCCCCGTGAGAAGCGATAGTTCGGCTCATCATCGACGCTCGTCAGATTGTTGAGGTTGCCCGCGTAGGTCATCTTGTCGTAGATGACGATCTTGTATTCCGGGTAGCGCTTAATCATGTGGCGGACGAAGGCGCTGCCGATGAAGCCCGCGCCGCCCGTAACCAGAATATTCTTCATGATTTGGCCTCCTGTGGCGGCTCGATCACGGTCTCCGGCTTGGTTTCGGCTTCTTTTTCCGCTTCCGCTTCGGCCTTTGCGCTTTCCGGCTCGCTCAGAACGTAGCGCTCAATCGCCTGCGCGACCCCATCCTCGTCACAGCTTGCCGTGACATCATCAGCGGCATCTTTGACCGCTTGATCCGCCTGCCCCATCGCCACGCCGACGCCGACCATCTGGATCATCTCGATGTCGTTCTCAGCATCCCCCATCGCCATGACGTGCTCCGGCGCGATTTTCAGGTCTTGCAGCAGCACCTTGAGCGCGCTCGCCTTCGAGCAGCCCGGCGGCAGGATTTCGACCATCGTCGGAACGCCCGCCTGCATCACACGCCCCGCCCCGCCAATTTGCAAATTCAACTGCCAGCGCAGCGCCGTGATCGCACGCGGATCACCGACGGCGATCAGTTTATTGAGCGGCGCTGAGGCGAGGATATTCTGGAGCGGACCGACCGCTTCCAGCGCGATTTCGTGATAGTTGGTGAAGCCTTCGCGGAGACGCTTGTCGTCGGTGCGGGCGAGGATACGGTTCTCGCTGTAGCCGACGACGATGAAACCGCGATCTTCAGCGAAGGTGATCACCTGCCGCGCCAGCGCCGGGTCGAGCTTCCACTGGTGCGTGACCTTACCCTCGGCGTCGAAGATCGCCAGCCCTTGCAGATAAATCCCCGGCGATTGCAGCCCCAACTGCTCGATCAGCTTGAGCGTCGAGGTGCGCGTCTTGCCCGTCGCCAGCACGACCGGGACGCCTTTGGCAATCGCCGCTTTGACGGCCTGCTCGACGCGGGCGGTCAGCGCGTGCTGGCTGTCGAGCAGCGTGCCGTCCACGTCGAGGACGATCAGGCGAATGTCCGGTTTCTTCTTTTGTTCACTCATGGCATAGCCTTTATGTGCGGATTTGTTCTCGTAGGGGCGTTTCATGAAACGCCCCTACATGCCTCATAATGATCGTTTTGATTGCAAAACGGCTTTGGTAGGGGCAGACCTACGTGTCTGCCCGTTTTATAGGGCGCACACATAGGTGCGCCCCTACGAGAAATTCCAGCGTTTAACCTATGAACGATATACCAATCACCAAAAACTCAATATCAGAAACCTAATTCACACCATCCATACGGTGCTGTGATCGCCGAGATTGAGCGTCAGGGCACGCGGTTTTTCCTCTTTGCGCTGAACGGTCACGTCACGCCCGATCAGACAGCCGTGCAGCCGCACGTCGATATTCCGAATCGTGCTGCTTTCCAGCACAATGCTGCGCTCGATCTCGCAGTGTTGGATGGTCACGTCATGATAGATGCTGGTGTACGGGCCGATATACGCATCCTCGATCAGCGTGTTTTCGCCGATGATGGTTGGCCCGTGAATCACGCTGTTGATAATGCGCGCGCCGCGCTCGACCGTGACGCGGTGATCGAGTTCCGAGTTTTCAACGACGGCATCGGGCGCAATCGACGGTTTCATTTCTTCGAGCACGAGGCCATTCGCTTCGAGCATATCCTTCTGCTTGCCCGTGTCGATCCACCAGCCGTGATGGATATGCGGCTGCACGATGTAGCCCTGCGTGATCAGCCATTGAATCGCGTCGGTGATCTCGTATTCGTTGCGCCACGACGGTTGGATCGCGTTGACCGCCTCGAAGATGTGCTGGTCGAACATGTAAATGCCGATCAGCGCCAGATTGCTCGGCGGCACTTTCGGCTTCTCGATCAACTGCTCAATCGAGCCATCGGGACGCAGCTTGGCGACGCCGAACGAGCGCGGGTCATCGACTTCTTTGAGCACGATCTGGCTGTTCCAGTCGTGATTGGCGAAATCGCGGATCAAATCGCTGATGCCGCCCTGAATCACATTGTCGCCCAAAAACATGACGAATGGATCAGCGCCGATGAAAGGCTGCGCGATCTTGACGGCGTGCGCTAATCCGAGCGGCGCGGACTGCTCGATATAGGTAATCTGGAGGCCGAAGCGCTCGCCGTCGCCGACCGCCTCGCGGATTTCCGCGCCGTTCTGCCCGACAATAATCCCGATCTCGTCAATGCCCGCGTCGCGGATCGTCTCGACCACGCGGATCAGGACGGGCTTGTTCGCCACCGGGATCAACTGCTTGGCGCGGGTGTAAGTGAGCGGACGTAAGCGCGTGCCCTTGCCGCCGCTGAGGATGAGTCCCTTCATGTTAGTAACGCTTTCCCGCTTCGCGCGGCGCGTTGGTCATCACTGCGCCGAGCATACGGACGTGAACGCGCTCCAGCGCCTGATGCGCCTGCGCCGCCTGATCGCGGCGGGTTGTACCGACGCGCACGACCAGCACTACGCCGTCGAGCTTGGTGCCGAGCAGCGCGGCGTCGCTGGCGGCCAGCACGGGCGGCGCGTCGAACAGGATGTAATGCGCGCGCGCCTTGAGCACGCCGATCACGTCGGTCATGCGCTGGCTGCTGAGAACATCGGCAGGGACGGGCGGCAGCGGGCCGCTCGGCAGCAGCAGCAGGTTTGGAACTTCGGTCTGCACGAGCGGCGGCGAGGCCATCGCGCCGTCTTCGAGGATCATCGTCGTCACGCCGCGATCATTGGGCACGCCCCAGATTTCGTGCTGCGTTGGGCGGCGCAGATCGGTATCGACGATGATCGTCTTGTTATTGGCCTGCGCGAACGTGACCGCCAGATTCGCCAGCACGAGGCTCTTGTCTTCCGCCTGCGCCACCGACGTGACCATAAAGGTATCAATCGCGTGCTCGACGCCGCTGAAAATCAGGTTGGTGCGCAAGGTGCGAAACGCTTCCGCCGCGTTCGAGCGGGGGTCGGTCAGCGTGATCAGCTTCGTATTTGCCATCGCTTATCGCTCCATGTCGGGGATGGTCGCCAGCACGGGCAGGTTGAGAATCCGCTCGATGTCATCACGGCGGCGGACAATGCTGCTTTCCAGATATTCCAGCACGAAAATGATGATCCCGCCGAGCAGCAGGCCGAGGATCGCCCCGGCTGCCGCGTTGATCGCCGGATGCGGGCTGTAGAGCGATACGGTCGCGTTATCAGGCAGCACGGCGTTGACGCGATCCGTCTGCTGCAAGCGCTGGTTGTCCTGCTGGCGATACAGCACGAGCAGGTTGCCCCATTCGCGGGCAACGTCGCCCGCCATCTGCTGATCGGGCAGCGTCACGTCGATTTCAATGGTCAGGTTGTCGCGGTTGGTGACGATAGTCGCTTTCGAGAGCAGGTCGCTGGCGAGCATGTCGAGCTTGAGATCGTCGATCACCTGCTGCGCCTGTACCGTACTGTTGAGGTAAACCTGATAGGAATTGAGCAGTTGGATCAACGCCTCGGTCAGACCGAGGTCGGTGCGGGCAGGCTGAATCAGGACGAACTGCTTGGCCTGATACTCCGGCGTCTGCCGCGCGCTGAGGAGGTAGGCCACGCCAGCAGCGAAGATCGCCAGCACGACCATAATCCAGCCCCGGCGCAGCAGAATGCGCCCGTAGTCGATCAAATTCATAAGCGAAGCCTCCTCGCCCAGCGAGTCCACAAAGCGCGCTTATTGTAGCGCATCGCATCCAACGCCATAGGGTCGAATATCGACGTAAGAAAAAGCGGCGGCAAACCGTCAGGAATTGTTGCGATAAATCTGACTGTTTTTCACAGAACGATCATAGAGTCATGGGTGGTAACGCGGCGTTCTTGTAAAACGGCAGAATGCAAATTTCGGAACCAGAAAAGGATCATGGATGGATACTCGACTCCCAACCCCATCGAACGGCAACCACGACGAGGATACCACGCTCGCCGAGATGCAAGAGAAGCTGGATTCGCTCGATTTCCGGCGCAGCTTCGAGCTTGACCTGCCGCCGATTGATCATGCCACGATTGAGCGCGCGACTGCCGCCCTGCTCCAAGCGGTCGGCGAAGACCCCACCCGCGAGGGGCTGCTCAAGACGCCCAACCGCGTCTCGCGCATGTACGACGAGCTTCTGAGCGGCTACCGTACCGATCCAACCAAGCTGATCAACGGGGCGCTGTTCGAGGTCGATTACAGCGACATGGTGATCGTCCGCGACATCGAGTTTTCCAGCCTGTGCGAACATCACATGCTGCCGTTTATCGGGCGCGTCCACGTCGCCTACATCCCGCATAAAAAGGTCATCGGCCTGTCGAAAATTCCGCGCATCGTCGATATGTTCGCGCGGCGCTTGCAGGTTCAGGAGCGCATGACCCGCCAGATCGCCGAATTCGTCAACGAGGTGTTGGAGCCGATGGGCGTCGGCGTGGTCGCGGAAGGCGTGCATATGTGCTCGCTGATGCGCGGCGTCAAGAAGGAACAGGCCAGCATGACCACCAGCGCCATGCTCGGCGAGTTCCGCGACAATGCCCGTACCCGCGCCGAATTTCTCGGTCATCTGGATCGACCGAGTTTTCACGCGCTGTAAAGAAGTGCTGAGTACCGAGTCCTGAGTGCTGAGTCAAAAGCAGAGCATTCGGCATTTGTAGGGGCGCGCACCTGTGTGTGCGCCCGAATTTGTAGGGACGAGACTTGTCTCGTCCGCTGATTTTCGAGGGATATATTGCTCGGCGGACGCGATAAATCGCGTCCCTACAAAATCATCGTTGACCCGTTCGATATTGGTGAGCGCGCTTTTACACATGTTGAAACAAATGCTTGCAAATGTTCGGAGAGCGTGATAGGCTATTCGCCATGACTCAACTTCCGGCACACCTCCTGATTCACACACGCGCTTGTTGCTGCACGATGTGTTGTATGGGCAAACTAAATTTGACCCCAGGATGTGTCGTGGAAACGCGGCGTTAACTCGTCGCAGCAGC
>DASZXN010000063.1:0-1841 GCA_035545875.1 Phototrophicaceae bacterium | reverse complement strand
CGCTCGTATCCCTTCTGGATCACCGGGTATTTCCCGAACCGCCGCAATACGTGGATGACGCAGCATCAAATCCAGAACGCGATCTCGCAGCGCAATTCGACGCCAATTGGCGAATCGACCCGCGTCACGCGCAATCACTATACCAATCACTTCGCCGATTCGTGGACGGTGGCGCAGTACGCGATCAAAGCGTGGCCGCGTCTGGAGGGGGAAACGCGCCAGTTCCACGATGCGTTCTTCGGCAGCACGCTACCGAGCTATGTCCTCGACGCCGTATCCGCCAACATCGTGCCGATTCGCAGCAATACCTGTTTCTGGCTGGAAGATGGGCGCTTCTACGGCTGGGAGGGCTGCTTCGACAACGACGGCTCGTGCGCGGGAACCTGCACGCACGTCTGGAGCTATGCCTATACCCTCGCCTATATGTTCCCGGCGCTCGAACGCGAGATGCGCCGGATCGAGTTCCAGATCGAAACTGAGCCAGATGGCTACATGTTCTTCCGCAATTTCCGCTCGATGGGCGAGGCGTTCAAGTGGTCGTGGGGTGATCAGAAGCCGGAAGCCGCCTCCGATGGGCAAATGGGCAGCGTCCTGCGCGCCTATCGTGAGTGGAAACTGAGCGGCGATAAAGCATGGCTCGGCTCGATCTGGGCTGGCGTCAAGCGCTCGCTCGAATTCGCCAGCCAGCACTGGGACACCGATGGCGATTTCGTCCTCGACGGCAGGCAGCACAATACTTACGATATCGAGTTCTACGGGCCGAATCCGCTGTCGGGCATTTACTATCTGGCAGCGCTGCGAGCGGGCGAGGAACTGGCGAAAGTCATGGGCGAGGACGATCTCGCGCAGCACTATCACGACGGCTGCGCGCGCGGCAGCCAGAAGCTTGACGCGCTGATCTGGAACGGCGAGTATTTCGTCCAGAAGATTGACGACGTGGACGCTTATCGCTATCAGCATGGGCTGGGCTGCCTGTCCGATCAATTGCTCGGTCAGCTACACGCCCACGCGCTCGGCCTCGGCGATCTGCTGCCTCATAATCACGTGCGCAAGGCGATCAAGAGCATCTTCGATTACAACTTCCTGCCCGATTTCCAGAATCATACCAACTGCCAGCGGACTTACGTGCTCAATCACGAGGCCGGCCTGCTGCTCTGCACCTGGCCGAAGGGCGGTCGCCCAAAATTCCCGTTCCCGTATTCCGATGAGGTTTGGACGGGTTTCGAGTATCACGTCGCGGCGGAACTGATCTACGATGGCTGGCTCAACGATGGCCTGCGCATCGTCGCGGCGGTGCGGGATCGGCACGATGGCCGCAGCCGCAGCCCCTGGAACGAGGTCGAGTGCGGCCATCATTACGCCCGCTCGATGTCCAGTTGGACGGTGCTGCTGGCGCTCAGTGGTCAGCAGAGTGATCTCGGTCACGATACGCTGACGTTCAACCCGGTGATCGACGCGAGCAGCGATCCGAATCGCTTCCAGTGTTTCTGGTCGAACGGGAAGGCATGGGGGAAATTTACCCAGCGGCGCGACAACGCTCAGAGCGACTGGACGTTCGATGTCGAGGTGATCGGCGGTTCGCTCGATGGCGTCACGGTCGCGCTCGGCGATACGTCCGAGGGCGAGGCAGTGGCGAAATAATTCACCTTGCGGGTTTTGTTCACGTAGGGGCGTTCCATGGAATGCCTCTGTTCACCCGTTTCACCTGACCTGACCGCTTGCGCCGCCCGACGTTCAAAACGTCGGGCTACGAAATCCAAGCCGTCTTTAACCTGAGTTTTGGATAGCTGTTCAGCCCTCACCCTCAATTCCTCTCCCTCATGGTGAGGGACTTTAAAACC
>DASZXN010000062.1:0-21838 GCA_035545875.1 Phototrophicaceae bacterium | reverse complement strand
GTCCGAGGCTGGCCGTAGCGATAAACGCATCCACGCCAGAGCGATCCGGCTGTTCGGGCGTGATCAGCGCGCCGTTCTGCTGAAGAAAGCGCCGCCCGGTGTTGGCGCTCAACTGCTGGACGGCGCGGCGAAAGCCCACGCCCACGTCGCTGATCGGGAACGTGCCGGTCGTGCGCTCCTCAGCCTGCGCCACCAGTTGATAAACCCCTTCGACCAGATCGATCAGCAGGGCGCGCGTGTGAACGTTGCCGAAATCGACGGCCAGAATCGAATTTTCTGCCATCGGTTAGCCCCCTGTGATCCGCTGCAAAATGAAGGCGATCCGGTCGCTAAACACGACCAGCCCCGACAGGATCGCGCCGCCGTAGAGCGCGCCGAGCGTCACGACGATGAAGCCCTGCCCGACCGCCCCAACCGCGCGAATGACCAGCCCGCGCCGCGTCTGACCACCTGCGGAGCGCCGCGCCAGATATTGAAAGTAGATCAGCGTCGTCACCACGCCGAGCACCAGAATGAACCCGTTGAGCGCATCCGTGCCGACCGTCGTCGCCGTCGCGTTGGCGAGTGGAACCAGCGTCCCGCTGATCGCGCCGACCATCGCAATCGCCGTGCCGATGCCGACGATGAAGGCCATGCCGAGGTTGCCGAGGCGGTTGAAGCGCGCCGTCGCTTTGAGCAGCAGCAGCAGGCCGAGAACCAGCGGGATCACGCCGAGAATCCGGTTTTGCACGCCGCCGCTGATGATCGTCGCGCTGATCCAGGGGATCAGGACGCTTTGTACCGTCACCATTGTGACGAAACCCGCCGCCAGCCCGACGAATACGTAAATCGCCAGCCGATATAAAAAGTTATCGCCCAGTAAGTAGCTAAAGACCATTAACGTCAGGACAAAGCCTGCCCACAGCCCGATCTGATCGCTCACCCGCGTTGTCCTCTCCTCAGCAGGCCGCGCACGACGTTGAAGACCGCGCCGAAGCCAATCACGATGGCTGACGCGATAATCCCGAGGTTCATGGCATACCAGCGCTCATCCTGATAGCCGTCCGAATGGGGCGGCAGCGTGAACGTCACGCCGGGCGCACCGACAAAGGCCGTTGCTTGCGCCGTCGCCGCTGCGGTCGGCGTCGATGTCGCGCTCGCGGTTGCCGTTGCGGTCGCCGTCGCCGTTGCCGTTGGGATCACGGTTTCGGTCACTCCCAACGGTGCGCTTTCGGTCGTCGTCTGCGCCGTGACCTCAGAGGTCGCCTGAGCGAGCAGCAGACCTGCGCCTTCCGTCGCCGTCGCCGTCGCCGGAACACGGGTCGCCGCCGCCGTTGGCGAGGCTGTCGCGGTCGGCGATGCCGTTGCCGTTGGGGACGCTGCGCGCGTCGTCACGCGCGTCGAGCGCGGCGTGTTGGTCGGCTCCCCCGGATCGATGCGCTGCTTGCCGTAGAACTCCAGGTGCGTGAGCGCCGTTTTCGGCGTGATGGTCAGCAGCGCGGCGGAAATCCAGCCTTCAACACCGCTGGCGAGGCGCACGTTCACCCACGAGCGATCCGCGTTGTAGCTGATCACCGTCACCTGAGTGCCACCCGGTACACCCGCGATCACAGCGTTGGTGGTGCCGGGGCCGCTGCGCATGTTGACCGTGTTTGTCGAGTTGACCGTCGCCGTGCCCAGCGATGCAGGTTCGGTCGCGGCAGCTTCGGCGGTCGCGGCTTCGGTGCTGACTTCGGCAGGCACACCGCCCTGCGCTTCGGCGGGCAGAAGCGGCGCGGTCACGGTTGGCTCGTCGGTTGGGATGATGCGAATGCGCTGTCCCATGTTGAGCGTGTTGGCCGTGCCGAGCATCACGTTGTAGGTATAGCTGTCCTGATAGCCGATCAGCAGCCCACCGCCAAGCGTGTGCGCGTAGGGTTCAGCCAGCGGCGCGGCGCTGTAGCTGACTGCCGAGACCAGCGGCGCCTGGGTTAGCGGCATGATCTGTTCGGCATAATTGCGCACCGTTTCGGCGCGGTCGGTCACGACCGTCACCAGCGCGAAATCTTTCAGCGACCGGACGCGCAGGTTGGTCGTCTGTCCCTGAATGTCGGTCAGCAGCAGATCGGTTGTGTTCTCACTGAAAGCGCGCAGGCCGATCACGCTGCCGGGCAGGTAATGAACGATGTAGTAATCGTGATTGGCGGCCAGCGCTTGGGTCAGGCCGATGCGATGCAGGAAAGCCGTATCCGCGTTGATCGGCGCGAACAAATCGCTGATGCGCAGCGAACCGAGTGCATCACCGCTGATCAGCACCGGGTATGAGGCGCGCAGCAGGACGTGCCGGATGATCGCCTCGGTCATCGGATCAAGCTCGGCTGCCGCTGTCGGCCCGTATTCCATGCCGATCAGCACCAGCGACCCCGGCTTCAGGCGATCAAGCTGGCTGAACGCGACCTGCTCCGGGCTGCCCGCCGCGAAGCTCGACGGCGGCAGGCTGCCGACGCGGAAGCCAGTGAACAGGAACGGCAGGATCACCGCCAGCGCCAGAATCACGGCGATCAGGAAGCGATCCGGGCGCAGCACGATCCGCTGGCGCTGTCGTTTGCGCGGGCGTGCTTTGGGCGTGGCCTCTGCTTTGGTCGGCTGAACGACCGTTTCCGCCGTATCTTCGAGATCAGCCATGAACGGCGAGTCGTAGGTCGCTTCAATGGCAGACATGCGATTCGTGCCGACCCGCTCATCGAGCGGAACGAGCGCCTTGAGTAAATTGACCTTGTTCTGCTGATCCGCCGTCAGGACGACGTTTTGCAGCAGCGTCGATTCGGTTCCGCTGACAGGCGCGGCGGCCAGCGAACTCGGCACGCCGGGAAGCACGTTGGTCAGCGCATCGCTTTCGGGCGCGGGCGCTTCGTCGGGAATCTGCTCGGCGCGGGCGCGCAGCTTCTTCAGGCGGTCGGACAGTTCCTCGACCGGCTTGTCTTCCTTCTGGCGCACAATCGCACTGGCCGACACTTCGCCGACCGAGGCTTGCAACTGCGCCAGCCAATCGGCATTGACCGCCGGGAGCAGCTCGTCAGTTTTGGTCTTTTCGGTTCTCTCTGGCAGCACTGGCTCGGAGAACAGCGCGTCAATATCGACACTGCCGCCCTGTTTGAACAGGTCGTCGGTGGTCGGCGTCACGTCGATCTGCTCGCTGTTGAGCGAGGCCAGATAGCTGTCCACATCGCTAAAGGCCGGGGGTGTAGTCGCGCCGCGCCCAGACGAGCGGATCGCTGCGCTCGCATCTTCATCGCCAATCATGCCGAGCGACTTGAAGAAATCCTCTTCCGGCGGCGCTTCAGTGACATCCTGATCTGCTGCCGGAAGCGTGTCGGCAGGCTGCGCCTCGCCGATCATGCCGAGCGCGGCGAAGAAATCGTCTTCCGGCGGCATCTCTTTCTGCGGCGCATCCCACTCCCGATAAGGATCGGCTTCCGCTTCCGCTTCGGCAGGCACCTCATTTTCTGACGGCACGTTCCAGATCAGGTTATCGTCACGCACGGGCTGGGTCGGGCTGGCATCCGCTTCATCTGCCAACCCCAGTGACGCGAAGAAGTCTTCCGGCACATCGTCATGCTCGCTCACAGGTTCTTCTTCGAGCGCGTTGTTCATATCCAGCGCGGCGAAGAAATCGTCTTCCGCCGGAACCGCCGACTCTTCGATAGGCTGGTCGCTCCACTGAGCGAACATGCCTTCTTCCGACGCGGCAGGCGGAAGCGCGTCGATGTCCGGCTCGTTCAGTGACGCGAAGAAATCATTGTCCTGCGCTGGCGCAGAAGTTTCAGCGGGCGACTCATCGCTCCACTGTTCAAACAGCCCCTCTTCCGACGCGGCGGGCGGCAGTTCGTCGATCTCCGGTTCGTTCAGCGCCGCGAAAAAGTCTCGGTCTGCCGCCGACGGCTCTGCTTGATTGTCGGCCTGCTCATCCGCGAAGTTCAGCGAGCCGAACAGGTCGCCGGTTTGCGGCATTTCGTTCTCGAAGGACGATGCGGTAAGTGGCTCCGCTTGGTCGCTTCCCTCGTCATCGCCAAAATTCAGCGATGCGAAGAGATCATCGTCCGAGGGTAGCGCATCATTGCTGGCGACTGGCGCGGCGGGCTGCTCGTTCTCCTGCTCATCCCCAAACAACGACGCGTAGAACTGATCGTCCTGTGGCTCCGCCTCAGTTTCGCTTGTGGCGGGTTGCTCATCACTCCACGACGCATACGCATCGTCCGACGCGGCGGGCTGTTCGCTTCCCTGCTCATCCCCAAACAGCGACGCGTAGAACTGATCGTCCTGTGGCTCCGCTTCCGTTTCGCTTGTGGCGGGTTGCTCATCACTCCACGACGCATACATATCGTCCGACGCGGCGGGCTGTTCGCTTCCCTGCTCATCCCCGAACAGCGACGAATAGAACTGATCGTCCTGCGGCTCCGCTTCCTGCTCGGCGGGCTGCGCTTCCTGCCCACCGCCGAAGTTCAGCGCCGCGAAGAATTCGTCTTCGGCGGGCGGCTCGGACTTCAGTTCCGGCGGGCGCGGCGTCATGATCGTGCTGTCGTTGAACAACGAATCATCTGGCGGTTCGTCGAGCAGATTGGCGTCGGCGTTGGCTTCCAGCATCGAGAAGAAATCGTCGTCGTCCGGCTTCGATTGGCTGGATGCAGCGGGCGCAGCCTGTTGATCCTGCTCATCTACGAACAGATCATCGGTCAGCCAGCCCGTTTGCAGTTCGTCTTCCGGGATCAGCGCCTCTTCGGACGGGAACTCGTCTTCCGGCTCCGGGGCGGGCTGAGGCGCTTTCTGTTCCTGCGCCTGCCGCAGCCTGCTGCTCAGGAGTGATCCCCCGGTGGGCGGTGTAGACGGCATCGGCGGCGGCTCAAGCGCCTGGCTGATTTCAGCTTCGGTCGGCGGTTGATCGTCGTCGGGCGTGATCGTCGTGAGCCAGTCAGAGTCCTGCTGCGGTTCCGGCTCAGGCTCGACGTACTCGGTTTCCGGCCAGGCGAAGGCATCGGCTTCGCTATCGCTGCTGTCAGCCTGAACTGGCGGCGCATCCCACGCTTTGGCAATATCCTGCGGGACGATTTCCTCCTGCGGCGGCTGAAGCGGCCGCGTCGCCGAATTGACGATGCCTTGCAGTTCGTTCAGCCAATTCAGGTTGTCTTCGCTGCTCGACTCCGGCGCAGGCTCCGCTTCGGGTTCCGGCTCTTCAGCGACCGGCTCCGGCGGAACGATCCATTCCATCTCCGGGTCTTCGATGTCATCGAATGACAGCGCGGGCGAATCATCTCGATCCGCAGCCACGTTGTCGAAGAAAGCGTCGAGTTCATTCTGGGGAATATCGATGCGCGGCTCGTCTTCACGCTCCGGCGGCTCGTCTTCAAAATCGTCGATGTCCGGCAGTTCGAACTGCGATTTCACGGGCGCTGCGGGTTTCGGCGGCGTAAGCGGTTGATCGGGCGGCTTGGGCTGCGTATCGTCCAGTGACGGCAGCGTGTCGGCTTGCGACAGCGCTTTGCTCGACGGCTCCGATTCCCCTTTGCCAACCAATTGGCGGAAAAAGCCTGTATCGGGCAGATGCTGACGCTGTTCCGGTTCCTCCGGCGCGCTGAACCAGTCGAGATCGGGCGCCTCCTCCTCTTCGTCGGCTTCGTCGGCTTCGTCGGCAGCACTGCTGCCAATCGAATTGAAGAACGAGCCGATGTCGTCCATCTCCGGGGGAGCTTCTTCGGCAGGCTCCTCCTCGACCATATCGTTGATCCAGGGCGGCATCTGATCCGACGTAGCTTTGGGCGCTTTGTCGTCGGTCTGGAACCAGTCGGGCGCTTCGGTCGTATCGAGTTCTTCAAGGCCGAGAAACCAGTCCGGAAGCTGCCCGGTTGCTTTCTTTTCACCGGGATCGACGACAGTTTCCGCCTGCTGATCTTCCTTGATCAGATCGATCAGGTCGCCGGGGATTTCTTCTTCAATGTCCTTAACGCGCTTCGATTCGAGCTGCTGTGCCATCCACGAATCGTAAGTCATCTCCGAATCGAGCGTGTCGGGCAGCTCGTCAGCGCTCTTGAGATATTCCTCGGAAAGCTCCGTACCACCAATCTTGACCGACTTACTCTCTTCCATCCCGGCCAGCCAGGGAGGGAGACTACCCTGTTGTTCGGGCGGCTGTGCCGAGAGCCGACGCAGTTTCGCTGGGCTATCCGATGCAGCCGCAGGCGGTTGCTCGCCGCGCAGCCAGGGTGGGAAATCGCCGCTGTCCGCTTCGTCAGCAGTGGGCGGTGTGTCCGGCGTCGGCGGCTCAGGCGTCGGCGGCTCAGACGGCGGTTCTTGCTCTGGTTTCCCCTTGCCGCGCAGCCAGCCGGGGATTTTTTTCGGGTCTTGGCTCATAGCGATTTACTCGCGATAGGAACGATCTTGCCCGATCAGCACGCGCACGCCAGTAACAACCGTCGCCAGCGCGATGCCGAGCAGGATACCGCGCGCGCCCGCGCTGACCGGAACGGCCAGCAACCACGCGCGCACACTCGCCAGAAACGCCACCTGCGGCACCGGCAGCGCGCCGATCAGGATGATCAGCAGCACCAGTGTGAACAGGACAGCGCTCCACGTGACGCGGCGGCGCATCATGCGATACGCGCCAAACACCAGCGCGAACACCATCAGCCCCGCCAGCGCCGATTCAACCGAGAGTTCAACGTTTTCAAGCAGGAATTGATTGGTCGTCGTCTGCCCCGTGATCCACAGGCCGATGACGGCTGCCGCGCTGACGATCAGCACGAAGCTGTAAACCCAGCCCTTCTGCCGCCGACCAATCCGACGCAGATGGACGACAAACAGATTGAGCACGCCGAGCAAAATAGTCACCGCGACCATGATCACGGCAAGCTGCAAAATCACCTGTGTAATGTTGGCAATTGGCACATTGGCGCTCGACAGCAAGCCCCAGACCGTCAGCAGGCCGAAGCCAATCGCAATCGCCGTCGCCAGCGCCGTCCCTAAACGCGCCATCGATCATCCCCCTCTGTGCAGCAGCTTGGTCAGCGCGTCGATCACGGGAACGCGGATCGCGTTGCCCGTTGCAATCAGGATACCCAGAATCAGCAACCAGCGCAGCACGTCGAGCGTGACCACGCTGCCGCGCTGTACGGCGTTATCGCCCAGGTATGCCCCGGCGACGAACAACTCCTCGCCAATCAGCGGCTGATCCGCCATCGCATAAGCGACCGCCTGCCCATCCAGTTCGACGCTTCCGGCAATCGTCGGTTGGCGGCGGCGGGCAGCGGCTTCCAGCACCAGCGCGATTTCCGGGCCAAAGCTGCCAGTCAGCACGTTGCCGGAAACACGCTCGTCGCCGAGCACGCCTGTCAGCGCGGCGGCGAACGAGAGCGAGCGGTCGCCGGACGGATACCAGCGCACGCTGCTGTCGCGGATTGCCCCGGTACGGCCTGCGTAGGCGCGGCGGAGCGCCCCGTAGCCGAGCGGCAGCGCGCTCGTGTCGCTCATGGTCAGCACGGTCGCGCCAACCTGATTGCGCAGCGCAACCTGATAGAACAGTTCGGCGCTCGCCAGCGTCAGCGCGGTATTACTGCCGCCGAGTCCGGCACTGCCGAACGAGACGTGCATCGGTCGCCCGGCCTCGGTCGCCGCGCCAACCATCAGCGGGATCGCCTCATACGCCGGGATCACGCGCATCGGAAAGGACGACTGCCGCCGTCGAATGAACTGCGTCACGATCACCGTGACGGCGAAGGCCAGCAGGATGATGATCGTAGTCACAAGCTGGGTTGTGCTGTCCAAAGGATTACCTCTAATACAGTTTATTTTTTGGAGAGGCACGGTGCGCCGCGCCCCTATGCGTCGTCCGTGTGATCCTCGTCCTGATCGAGCATTTGCCGCAGCCGTTCAACCCCGCCCGGCTCTTCGAGCGCCTGCGCCAGTGATGCCACGCCGTCCCCCCAACCGCCGAGCAGATGGGCGGCAGGCTGGGCGATCCAGAGCATCTGCGCGCCGAGCGGCCCCAATGGTTCCAGAATATCCAACGCGGCGCTGAGGACATCGCCCCAGCCGCGCGCCTGAATCTCACGAATCCAATCGACTTCAGCCATAGCGCGAGTATAGCACAGCCAGCGATTCCGCCGAAAGCAATAGTGACGGAGGTACTGCTCTCCGTCCGATGTTCCATCTGATGCCTCTCTATGTTATATTAGTTTCATCCTTTGCGAACTTTACCTTTCCACAATGCACGAAATTTGCTGTGATTTGAGGGAAAACGATGGCGGGAGATCGGACAAACGAGATCGCCGCGCTGCTGATTCAGGCTGGTCAGGCACACGGTAAATATGAACAGAGCGAACTGAAGGGTGTCTACGATCAGGATTGGCCGCGCTGGTATGCGGGTTACGTCGTCGAGCAGGGGATCAGCGCGCTGATGGGTCACGCCGTCAGCGTCGATCAACTGACGGAGTTCTTGATCTCCAATTACGCTGAATTTCAGAAACAGCCGAGCGGCACGCCCTGGGCGGATTTTACTGCCGCGCAGATGCAGGCCTTGTTGTAAGGCAATCACGGGTTTGAAACGGACGACACAACCGCTCATCATGAGCGGTTATTCGTAGGGGCGAGGCATACCTCGCCCCTACACACCACCATCGCGCGAAAGTTTGTCATCAACGTTGAGAAATGTATTGGTCGAGGAAATTGATTATGCGTCTGGCAGTTCTCTCGGATATTCACGGCAACCTGACCGCCTTTGAAGCGGCGCTCGCCGATTTGGAAGCGCAGGGCGGCGCGGACGTGACCTGGTTTTTGGGCGATTTGGCGGCGTTTGGCCCGCGCCCGGTCGAGTGCGTACAGCGCGTCAAGGCGCTGGTCGATGCCGTCAAGGACGACGACAAGAAAAAGCACAGCATCCGCGTGATCAGCGGCAACACGGATCGCCACCTCGTCACCGGGTCACGCCCCGGCGAAAAGCAGCCTGTCAAGGACGCGGACGAGTTCAACACGCTGCGCGGACAGATTCACAGCATCAACGAGCGGCTGCTCTGGTCGATGGATCAGCTTGGCTTCGCGGAATACGAGTTCCTGGCGAAGCTGCCCGGCGAAACCGATCTTTTTGCCGAAGGCTACGGCTACGTGATCGGCTATCACGGCACGCCGGGCGACGACGAAGGTATGGGTATCACGCCGACATCGAGCGACGAGGAAGCCGCCGACGCCCTGCTCGACCGCGAAGGCCGTATGGGGATCGGCGGGCACATCCACGTGCAGATGGATCGGCAGATCGGCGCGTGGCGCGCGATCAACGTCGGCAGCATCGGCCTCGCCGTCGATCAAGCGGGCATGGCCGAATACGGCATTTTCACCTTCGAGAACGGCGAGGCGCAGGTCGATTTGCGCGCCGTCCCATTTGATGTCGAGTCAGTGATCGCGGACTCGCAGGCACGTAACAACCCCGCCACGCCGATGCTCATCGACAGGCTGCGCGGGAAGAACGGTTAGTCGATGGAAAAACGCGATCAGTTGATCGGCGAGCTTCAGGGCGAGCGCGACTACGGCGTCCTACTGGTCGCGCAGATGGGCGGCGTGCCCAACGAAATCCAGTTGATCATCGAGACGGCGCGCTATGATGAAGCGGCGCAAGGATTACGCCCGCAGCACGACTATATCCTGCGGGCGCTCGGCGTGCGCGAGCATCGCATCAATCTGGGCGTGTTCGGGCGCGTCAGCTTCAGCGACGATCACCCGCTGCTCTACCATTACAACACCCCGCGCGTGGCCGTCCACTTCGACGGCAAGGCCAAAAACATCAACGAACTGGTGCTCGACATCTCGCAGGCGTATGTCAGCACTTTCGGTCAATGGCGGCATCTGGTTGATATGGCCGACGACATCAACCGCAGCGTGCCGATGGTCGATCTGCTCAATACGGGTTACGGCTTGCTCGGCACGATGCCCAGGCCGCTGGCGGAACGGATGGCGCGCGTGCTGGCGCATCACGAGGTCAAGGCGAATCTGATCGAAGAAACAGGCTTTGAAACCGAGGACGAGCATGGGCGCTCAAAGCTCGCCAGGCTGCTCCTGCTCGATCACTCGTTCGTGATCGCGCTCGATTTCTCGGTCGAGCAGATGGGCAAGCGCTAAACAATCGCTCAACTCAACGCCCGATCCCTAGAGCCTGTTTTCGACTTTTCGCGCTGAACAAGCGCCCTCACCCTCAATCCCGCTCCCTCAGGGCGCGGGGCTTTAAAAACCCGGCCTGCTTTCTTCCCTGCTCCCGCCACTTCGCTTATGGAGCAGGGGCAGGGGCTGAGGGCTAAAGTGCACAACAGCCTCTAGAAAGGTCGGGCGGACTCATCGTCGTCCCCCTCAATTGACACTCGCGTACTCGCCCCTTATCATCACAACAGAGGTCATCAGCATAGGCTGTCCATGAAACGCTACATCATCAGCGCCGTTTGGATCGGATTTCTCGCCGCTTTCATCCTGATTGGGATGCCCTATGTCAGCTTTCACGGCGACGAAACCACACAGTTGTATTCCAGCCACGACTACGCAACCCTGTTCCTGAAGCAGACCCCAACCGCGCTGCTCGTCATCTGGCCGATTGACAACGAACTGGAATATCTGCGCATCGCCGACAGCACGACCTCGCGCTACACAGTCGGGCTGGCCTGGCATCTGGCCGGGTATGACGAAGCAGCGCTGCCGACGGCCAATTTCAACTGGACGGACGACTATGCTGGCAATCTGGCGCTCGGCCTGATCCCGCCGCAGCATTTGCTGGTCGTTGCCCGCATCCCCTCGACCCTCTTTCTAATCCTGAGCGCGCTGGTCATGTTCCTGATCGGCGACCAAATCGGCGGCCTGCCGATGGCGTTCTTCGTCAGCGGCGTGTACGCGCTCAATCCGGTTGTACTGCTCAATGGCCGGCGGGCGCTGCAAGAAGGATCGCTGCTGTTTTTTGGGCTGTTCACGGTGCTGCTCGGCCTGACTATCGCCAAACGGCGCGAGCGCGGCCAGCCGATCCCGCTTCTGCTGTGGGTTGGGCTGACGATCTCCGGCGCGCTGACGCTGGTCAGCAAGAACAACGGCTTCATCTACATCGCGGCGGCCTTCCTGTGGGTTTTCCTGCCCGAACTGGTGCGCCCGCGCCTGCGCCGCCTGATCAGTACCGGGCTTCAACTGACCATCTGCGGCGTGCTGCTGATCGGGCTGTTCTTCGCCTTCTCGCCGGGGATGTGGAGCGATCCACTGGCACGGATGAAGGACGCGGCGGCGGCGCGGCTCTCGGCGATGAACGGCCAGATGCACGACGACTCGGCGGAAGCGCCGTCGAGCATGTCCCGGCGCATCAGCGACATCCTGACCCAGCCGTTTTTACGTCCTGCCGCGCATTACGAAGGCAGCTATACCAACGTCCTGGATGCACAGCGCGATCTGATCGCCGCCTACGACGCTTCGCCGATCAGCGGGATTCACTTCGGCCTTGTGCTCGGCCTGCCGTTAACGCTGCTGGCGATCTTCGGGCTGATCGCCAACTTCATGCCCAGAATCCGCCCGTATCGCTCACAGGCGATCTCGATTGGCCTGCTGACGTGGCTGATCATCAACATCGGCGTGCTGCTCTGGCTGCCGCTGCCCTGGCAGCGCTATTTTCTCTCGCTAATCCCGGTGGTGACGATTTTCTCGGCAGTCGGGCTGTGGTCGTTGGTTGGGCTGGTGCGCGGGCGCGTGAAACGGCAATCGCAGAACTCGGTCGCCATCGCTGGAGCGGTGTAGGGTACAGGTGTAGGGGCGCACGGTCATGCGCCCGAACAGGATCGGCCATGAACGGCGAATCGGTTGGCAAAGTCACGGCGTTTATCACCCGCGAGACTGGCGGTGGGCGGCAACTGCTGGTCTTGCGCCACCCCAGCGCCGGAATTCAGCTTCCCGCCGGAACCATCGAAGCGGATGAAACGCCCGAAGCCGCCGTGCTGCGCGAAGTCCGCGAGGAAACCGGGCTGACTGCCGTCGAGATCGTCGCGCACCTCGAAACGGTCGAGCAGGTATTGGAAGGTCAGGCTCGCGTGGTGACTGCGCCCTATAATCTCGAACTCGAACCGGGCGACAGCGCGCGCATCATTGCGCGGCTCAGTCGCGGCGCGGCGGTGCAGCGGATCGAGGAATTCTATGCCGATACCCAGGTGTGGTGCGAGTTCCGGCTGGCTGCGGACGGCGTGCTGCGTCCCGTTACGGGAATGCGCGGCTGGCTGCCAACGCGCCTGCTGACTAATCGCGTCCAGCGCGCATTTTTCCACCTGATTCCAACTGCGCCGACGCCGGAGCGCTGGACACAGGAGGCCGATCACCACACGTTCGAGCTTTACTGGGCGGATTTGAGCGTCCAACTGGTCACGCCGCAGCAGGCATGGCTGGAGCGTATGCGGAATCGCCTCGCGGCTGAGTGAAAGATCAACTGAGTGCCGAATTATTTCCAAACGACGCTAAATCCCGCCGGGTATCATGGCGGAAAACCGCCCTTTTTCGAGGGCTGGTATTTCAAGCTGGTCTCAGCGGATCGCTCGCGCCGTTTCGCCGTGATCCCCGGCGTGTTTCTGAGCGACGATCCAGCTAAAGCGCACGCTTTCGTGCAGGTGTTTGACGGCGTGAGCGGTCAGGCGACCTTTCATCGCTATCCGCTCGATCAGTTCGAGGCACAGCCGGGCGAATTTGACGTGCGCATCGGCGCGAACCGTTTTCGCCTGGACTGGATTTCGCTCAACATCGACGACGAACTGCGCACGGTCAAAGGCGATCTGCGTTTCGGCACGGCGATCCCCTGGCCGGTCACGCTGACCGAGCCGGGCGTAATGGGCTGGTTCGGCTGGCTGCCGATCATGGAGTGCTATCACGGTGTCCTCAGCATGGATCACACGCTCACAGGCGCGCTGACGGTCGATGGGCAACCATTCGACTTCACGGGCGGGCGCGGCTACATCGAGAAGGATTGGGGCAGATCGTTCCCCGGCGGTTGGGTCTGGATGCAGAGCAATCATTTTGAGCAGCCGGGAACCTCATTCACCGCTTCGATTGCGATCACGCCGCTGCTGGGACGCTGGTTCCCCGGCTTTCTGGCGGGCTTGTGGCACGAAGGCCAATTTCACCGCTTCGCCACCTACACGGGAGCAAAGGTCGAGAAGCTGGTGATTCACGACGAGACGGTTGAGTGGGTGATCAGCAGCAGCCGGCTGCGCCTCGAAATCGTCGGACACCGGGCTTCGACCTCGATTCTGCCGGGGCCGGATCGGGTCGAGATGGGCAAGCGCGTGCCGGAAACACTCAAAGCTTCGCTCGACCTGCGCCTGACCGATTCACGCTCGAACCGGGTGCTGTTCGCCGGGCGCGGCGAATGCGCCGGGCTGGAAGTGGCAGGCGACATCGATAAACTGTTACGCGCGCTCTAGATGATTCGAACCATCACCGAACGGCTCATTCCCCCCGCGATCCTGAAGCGGATCGAGCGCGCACCGATCACGCCTTTCGAGCAGGGCTTGATCTGGCTGACGGTGGGTTGGGTACTGTCGCTGATCGGACTGCCGATCCTCAAAGCCGTACTGGGCGAAGGCGCGCTGCCGATTGGCGTTTCGGGCGGTGTGCTGCTTCAGGCGATGACGATTTGGGCGATCCTGGTCTGGACGTGGGGCACACGCCGCGCCGTACTGGTGAGCGCCATCCTCCTGATCGGCGCGTGGGGAATCGAATACATCGGGCATACGACCGGCTTTCCCTTCGGCAGCTACGCCTACACGGATCGTTTGCAGCCGCAGTTGGGTGGGGTGCCGCTGCTGATCCCGCTGGCGTGGCTGATCATGCTGCCATCTGCGTGGGCAGTCGCGCGGCGGATCGCGCAGCACGAAGTCCCATTCGTCCTTGTGAGCGCGCTGGCTTTCACCGTCTGGGATTTGTTCCTCGATCCGCAGATGGTGGGCTGGAATCTGTGGACGTGGGCGCAGCCGAGCGGCTATTTTGGCATCCCTGTGACCAATTTCGTGGGCTGGCTGATCACTTCGGCGCTGTTGACGGCGCTGGCGAGTAAGCTCGCGCCACTGCGCGAGCTGCCATCGCGCCCCCTGATCACGCTGTACGCGATCACGTGGGCGCTGGAGGTGATCGGGCAGGTGAGCGTCTGGGGCTTGCCCGGATCGGGGCTAGTCGGCGGCGCGGCGATGGGGCTGCTGCTGCTGTGGGCGCTAAAAAGTCGCCCGCTTTAGTTCTCTGTGTTGGGTTTATAGTTCGACGTGAAACAGACCATCACTCGTCATGCTGATTACGAACGACTACAGGCTGTCCCATGTCGGTTGATATTGCGCAACTCACGGTTGTCGTCACGATTGTCTGGGTGATCCTCGGCTTCTTCTGCGGATCGCTGGCGTGGTCACACTGGATCGAAGGGCGGGACGGCGCAAGCCGCCCGGTCAAGGGGGTCAGCTACCTGCTTGACGCGCTGATGGGCGCGCTGCCCGTGATCTTCGCCAAGTACGTGCTGATCCTGAGCGGCGTGCCGCTCGTGATTGTCGCGCTTTCGCCGATTTTCGGGCACGCTTTTTCGCCCTGGCTGCGCTTCAAGGGAGATAACGCGCTGGCAGTCGCGGCAGGTGTCTATGTGACGCTGACGGTCTGGCAGGTCATGATCTTCGGCGTGATCCTGCTGATCGTCTGGATGGCGGTGGTCAAACGCCCCGGCTGGGCGGCGACCTTGATGGGCGTGTGTCTGATAATCGTGCTGCTGATTCTCGACCGCGATCCCGTGCTGCTGGCGATGCTGACCGTCAACTTACTGGTGATCGCGTGGGCATCACGCGGCGATCTGGTGCACGCGCCCGGTCTGCGTGGCTGGATCGGAAATCGGCTGCCTGCCGGACGTTGATCCCCTCATGCTGATTTTTGACCTGCTGGCAATTTTCGACTGCGCCGCGCTGATTTTCCTGCTGGCGCTGGCGATTCGTACTGCGATCCGGCTGCCGCGTCTGCGCGTGCCGCCGCCGAGCAATGCCCCACCGATCCATCCGTCCGCGAATACGCCGCTGGTCTCAGTCCTCATAGTGGTCGGCAACGAAGCGAACACCATCGCGGCGCGAGTACGGTCGCTGCTGGCGCAAACCTACGCGCCGTTTGAAATCCTCCTGCTCGACGGCTCGACGGACAGCAGCGGCGCGATTGCGCAGGCTGCCGCGCCGAGCGATCCACGTTTGCGGGTGATCGAAGGTCAGCCACTCCTGCAAGGCTGGCGCGCGCCCAACTGGGCACGGCATCAACTGGCGCACGAAGCGCACGGAACGGTGCTGATCTTCACGGACGCGAGCCTGATTTGGCAGCCTGACGCGCTCAAAGCCGTGATCGATCTGATGCAGCGCGCACAGGCCGACGCGCTGACGGTCTGGCCGACCCCGACTCCGAGCAAACCCGGCGAGCGCCCCGTGCTGCAATTGATTCACAGCGGCGCAGACCCGACACGGGCGAACGCGCAGTTCCTCGCCCTGCGCAAGTCAGCGTATCTGGCGATCAGCGGTCACGTCGCGGTGCGCGATCAAGCGGACGAAATGGCAGCGTTCGCGCGGCTGATCAAGGCGAAAGGGCTGACGCTGCTCGCGGCGGACGGCGCAGGCTTAATTCGCCGACCGACCGAACGTAGGCTGGGCGCAGACCTGCGCGCACACTACGGAAATCACTTCTCCGCGCCGATCTCGGCAGCGCTGACGCTGTTGATCTTCGGGCCGCCCTTCGTCTGGTTGGCTGCGGGGCAAAGCGCCCCCGGATGGCCGCTCGTGCCGATCCTGCTCATCGCGCTGAGTGCGCTGCTGATCGGGCTATCCGGCTGGATACAGCGGGCGCGCTAAGGTCAACCGAAGGCTCTGTGTCCCTGCGAAGCCATAAACACCGCCTCTGGCACAGACAATCATTAACGTTCATTAATTTCAACTTCCGGGCGCAATTCTAAAAAATTTGTGAATCTCGCGAATTTGGCATGAATTTAGGTTTAATTTCCGCAATGTCGCGTTCATAATTGAAATTAGAGTACCAAACGTCACTCCTGATGAGGTTGCTGCTATGAGTCTGCCAGAAAACGCGCCACGTGTCCTGATTGTCGATGATGAAGCCGCGAATGTGACCATCCTCGACCGCTTGTTCCGCTCGGAATATCGCACCGCCACCGCGAGCAACGGCCAAATCGCGCTCGATTTGCTCGAACGCGAGTCGTTTGACCTGGTGCTGCTCGACATTATGATGCCCATCGTCTCCGGGCTGGAAGTGCTGCGCCACATTCGCGAGAACCCGCGCACGACCGATTTGCCCGTGATCCTGATTTCGGCGCGGCTGGACGAAAACGATATTGTCGAAGGTCTAACAATTGGCGCGAGCGACTACGTGACCAAGCCGTTCCGCTTTGCCGAGCTGCGCGCGCGTGCCCGCACCCAGATCACGCTCAAGCGGCTTCAGGATGAGCGCAAACACACCATCGACCAGTTGAGCGCCGCGCACGAACTCAAGGATCGGATTTTCCGCATCGCCTCGCACGATCTCAAAAATCCAATCAGCAACCTGCACATCATTAACTATCTGGTGCGCAAGCACGTTGGCGAAGACGCTCAGATGCTCGACCTCCTGAACAGCGCTGAGGCCAATCTGGACACGATGCAGGCCGTGATCAACGAGTTTCTCGACGTAGCCGCGCTGCAAAATGGCAAGATCGACCTGCGCCCGGAAAATGTCTCGGTCGAAACGGTGGTCAACGATCTGCTGAAGCAGTATCATTTAACGGCGCTCAAGAAGAACATCGAGATCGAAGCGCACGTGAGCGGCATGATTCGCGGCGATGCCGGACGTTATGCCCAGGCACTCGGCAACCTGATCAGCAACGCGCTCAAATACAGCCCGAAAGACACGAGCATCGCCATCTCGACCGAGGTACGCGGCGAATACCTGCGCATCTGCGTCGCCGATCACGGCCCCGGCATCCCGGCGGACGAGCGTAATCAACTGTTCACGCAGTTCGGCAAGCTCTCGACACGCCCCACCGACGGCGAAAGCAGCACGGGACTTGGCCTGTGGATCGTCAAGCACCTGACCACTCTGCAAGGCGGTGAGGTCGGTGTGGAGATGCCAACTGGCGGCGGATCGATCTTCTGGATTGAGATGCCTGCCGTCGTGTCGCAGCCGGTCGCGGTGGCGGTTCCGAAGCCGCTGTCGGTCGCGGTTCACCGCGCCAGCTAGAGCGCGGCGTCTTTCAACAGGAAAAGCATGGATCGGATTGAAATTCGCGGGCTGCGCCTGCGCTGCATTATCGGTTTCAACCCGGACGAGCGCCGCGACAAACAGGACGTGGTGATCGATCTGGTGCTGTTTACCGATCTGCGCACAGGCGGCGTCAGCGACAACCCTGCCGACATCCTCAACTATCGCACGGTCAATAAGGCCGTGATCAAGCACGTTGAAGCCTCGTCGTATCAAACCCTCGAAGCGCTGGTGACTTCGATTGCGCGTGTCGCCATTGTGGACTGCGGCGTCGAGCATCTGCAAGTGACGGTACATAAGCCGGGCGCGCTCCGCTTCACCGACGATGTGCTGGTCACGATTGAGCGCACGACCATAGATTTTGACCCTCAGGCTTGATCATCGACCTCATACAGGCTGATTCCCGCGCTGGTAATGTGGATCAACTGCTCGGAAGGTTTGCCCACCCACTGCGCGAGTGGCGGGCGATGTTTGATCAGACTGGTCACGGTGCTTGGCAAGCCGACGTACCGCAGCGGGCTGGAGGCGCGATCCCGGTTACGGTACAGGATGAGCAGCGCCTGCCATTCCAGATAGCCAAGCTGGGACTTTTCTGCCATCATGATTTTCCCGATGTTGAAGTGTCAGCTTCGTTCTGCCAGCCTTGTGCAGCTTTGTCGGTAGGAAGATAGGCCGAAGCGCGACTTACGTGCGGGCGCGTGGCTTGTTGAGCCAAATGTTCCAGCCAGCCTTCTTTCACCAGTTGTTCGCAGACGCCATCGCTGATGTGATCCGTGATCATCCCGTCCGCCAGCGCCACCTGCATCACGTGTTCCCTGCGCCGCTTGATCGCGTTGGCCTGATTGGAAAGCGCCTTGCGTAAACCAGCGAGGCGGTTCAGGTTTTCCTCGGCCAACACTTTCGAAGCCCTGTTCTCGGCAGCAGCCAGCGCTTTGCGCCATCCCTTTTCGTCACTCGTAATCTTTGCCAGTGATTTCTGAATAGCCTCATCCTGATTCATGGCGCATCCTTAACGATTTACAGAAAACCCGGAAAATGGATTCGAGAAAAGGGAAACGATCTGATCTCGCTGAAAGGTCTATCCCTTCACGGTCAGCGCTTCGACGTGTTCAATTCCAGCGCGTTCTTCTGAACGATCAGTAACCTGTATATTCCGGGTTGGCTCGATCAAACCGGGCGCGGCGAACTTCCCCGATTTGGGTTTCGAACTCGTAGAGTGATTTGGCAAGCGGTTCGTTTTGCAGACTGGCCTTGCGCATGGCAATCTGAAGTTCTCGCACCAGCCGTTCAACTTCATTCAGTTGTTTTGTGGAAATTGATTCGAGGTCCATTGTCACCTACTTCCAGAGCCTAAACGGACATACCGAGGTTATCGCCTGAACAGGACAATCGACCTATCCCCTGGAGCAGGTTTAATCTGGAGCGAATTTCCGTTGACCCGCCAGCGCTTTCTTCGCTTTGGAAAACGCGCGCAACGGAATAAATCGCACGATGACCGAGAGGTCAAAAATTTGGAGTGGTGCAGCGTAACACACGCATTTTTGAACTTTCAGTGACTCTTACTGTACCACGAAAGGCCACGAAGGTAAATCCTCAACGAGTTAGACCGTAACTTATCTGGAAATATTCCCAACATGGAGGTGGGGGATTTGCTGTGAGCGCTGCTGCCATAAGGGTGTCACAGCCTAATCATATCCTGAGCGCAGATGAAGCATTCAGGAGAGACGGTCATGTTCACCGAGACGCGCACCCTACAGCCCAAAGCCCCGTTCGATTTCGCCATGTCGCTCGGTTTTCTCGACGAGTTCCCAGCTATGCACGGCGAGCAGCGCGTCAATGAGCGCGCGCTGACCAAAGCGGTCGTTATAGACGAGCAGGCGGTTGTGTTCAGCGTGCGCTCAGTCGGTACGGTCGATCAGCCGAAGCTGAGTTACACGCTTTACTGCGCCAACCCGATCAGCGAGGCGTTGGCGCGAGCGGCGGACGACCGGATCGCTTTCTTCCTGAGCCTGAACGACGATTTGACCCCGTTCTACTCGATTGCCGAACAGGATGGCGCGTTCCAGCCCATTTTAAAGAACTGGTACGGCCATCATCAGGTCAAGTTCCTGACGCCGTTCGAGCACACCTGCTGGGCGATTCTCGGCCAGCGCATCCCGATGCCAGTCGCACAGAGCATCAAACAGGGCATTGCCGAGCGCTTCGGCAACGCGCTCGAAGTCGAGGGCGTGGTTTATCATGCCTTCCCATCGGCGAAACAACTGCTCGCGGCAGCCGCTCAACTGCCGGAAGTGGTCGCCTACGGTCGCAAAGCCGAATATCTGATCGCGGCGGCGCGGGCGTTCGACGGCGTGAACGAGGATTGGCTGCGCAGCGCGCCCTCGGATGACGTGGAAGCGTGGCTGCGCACGATCAAGGGGATTGGCGCGTGGTCGGCGCGCTTCGTGCTGATTCGCGGCCTCGGTCACATGGATCGGCAGTCGGTCGGTGAGGAGCGGCTGATCGAGGCGGCGCGCAAACGCTATGGTCGTGCTCTGAGTGAGGCGCAGCTTCGGGAAATCGGCGCGAAGTATGGAAGCTCGCAGGGGTATTGGGCGTATTATCTGCGTATCTCCGCATAATTTCCTCCCGCTAAGTTCTTCGTTATACTAGGTGCAGAAATATAGGAATTCTGCACTTTTCGATTCTCGGCACGAGACCCAATGGAATAATTGTATGAATCGAAAGCGGATTATCAACAAATTAAGAGCTTATTTCCGTCTCTCAAATATGAGAGCAGATCGCACCATAAAGAGATTTGATAAGTTTAGAAATCGTCCGATTGTAGTGCTAGTTGGTGTCATTATTGGCGTTCTCCTGTATTTAGGAGTTCATATGATAGGACTGCCTGATGATTGGGAGTTTAGGTGGCTTAGAGGTACTCAAATTGCATATTTGCTTGAAACATTCACTCCCACAGCGTCTGCTACGTTCACACCGACAGCAACTCCGACGGCAACACTCACACCATCGCCTACATCCACACCTTCACCAACACCTACCCCTACTTCAACACCGCCTGAAGGCACCCCTTTCGCTACCAATGTGATCGGTGTGGTGCTGGCGAATTTCGTCAATGACGCGCCAGGCGAGGATAATCTCGGTAACCCGCTGACGCTGGCACTTCAAAACCAGAATATTCCTCTTATCCGCGTGCAGCATACCATTTTGGATCGGACGGAAGCACAACAGATTGCCAAACTCTACAACGCGACGATTGTTGTATGGGGAGAAAGATATTCGACAGGTGTACAGGTCAATTTTGAAATTAATCCAACCCACAGCAAAGTTACAGCCACCGTCAACAATCTATTTAGAAGTTACGCAGTTGAGCGAAACGAACTAAAATCGAGTGCATGAACCCAGCAAAATGCAGTGAACAGGACTATATCAACTTTCTGGTGGCAGCCCAGCGGGTGTTCAGCGCAGTTGAGGCTGCGCGCAGCCATCCCGACGGCGAGCGAAAACCAGCGCATGACGCCTACACGCGCCTGCTGCAACGCTTGCCACCCGACAGCAAAGCGCTGTGGACGGAGGTGCAGGGCTGCATTGAGCGTGACCAAGGCTTGCTGGTCATCGACGACACGACGCTGGACAAGCCCTATGCCAGTCAGATGGCGTTGGTGACGCGGCATTGGTCGGGCAAGCAGCATGAGGTGGTGCAGGGGATCAATCTCATCAGTCTGGTCTGGAGCGATGGCGATGCGGCGTTCCCCTGCGATTTTCGGCTCTATAACAAAGCACAGGATGGCTTGAGCAAAAATGACCATTTTCAAGCGATGTTGGAAACCGCCAAAGCACGTGGTTTCGCACCGCACCTGGTGGCATTCGACAGTTGGTACAGCAGCTTGGAGAACCTGAAATTGGTGCGTAGTTTCGGCTGGGACTGGCTGACACGGCTGAAAAGCAACCGACAGGTGAGTTTGCAGGCGGGAGCGCAGCAAGCCGTCAGTGACTTGGACATTCCCGCCAGCGGTCTGACGGTTCACCTGCGCGGCTATGGCTTGGTCAAGCTGTTTCGGACGGTTGACCCACACGGCAACGCGGAACATTGGGCGACCAGTCGCCTGAGCATGACCGACGCCCAGCGGCAAGTCTTGTCCTCGCGGGCGTGGCTGGTGGAGACTTACCATCGCTCCATCAAGCAGTTTACGGGCATTGAGCGCGCTCAATTTCGCCTGGAGCGTTCGCAGCGCAACCATATTGGCTTGGCATTGCGTGCCTATATTCGCCTCGAATGGCATCGCTGGCGTTCGCGCTTTTCGATCTTCGACACCAAGCTCGACATTATTCGAACTGCGGTGCGCTTTTACTTGGCTCATCCCCAGTACTTGCTTCCTTCAACTGCGTAACTTCTAACATAATTTGTCGCTAGATAAAGCGCTTCGCGAAGCACAAAATTGGTTAAGGTTTTTGACCAGAGAAGATACTTTATCTCGGCTGGAACAACTAGCAAATATGTGTTCTCTCAGTACAGCACAGCGTTTACAAATTCAGGAGGAAATAGCTGACTTAAGCAATAAGGAAACACGAGAAATTCATTTTCCTT
>DASZXN010000061.1:0-22221 GCA_035545875.1 Phototrophicaceae bacterium | reverse complement strand
GGTGCAGTCAGGCGACACGATTTTCAGTATCGCCCAGCGCTACGGCATCAAGCCGGATACCATCGCCTGGTCGAATGATCGCGGCATCGTCGAGGGGCTGCGTCCCGGTCAGGAACTCAATATCCTGCCGATTGACGGTGCTTATTACACCGTCTCGTCGCAGCAGAGCATCAGCAGCATCGCCAAGCAGTTCAACGTCGATCCCTACGTGATCATCGACTCGGAGTACAACGACCTGTTCGGTGACACACCCGATACCCAGCTTCCCAGCAATACCAAAGTCGTCGTCCCCGGCGGAGAAGCCGAGTCGATTCAGTGGAGTGTGCCCGTGCAGCACGTCGCCGCAGGCACGAAGAATTCGAGCGGCACGATCAGCGGCGAAATGATCTCGTTCGACGTGGGCGATCCGGGAAGCTGTGGGCTGGTCGAGAACCCCGGCGGCAGCGGCGGCTGGCGTAAGCCGCTGGCGAGCTACCAGTGGGTGCGCGGCTTTAGCTCAATCCACAGCGGTGTCGATCTGGCTGACCCGATTGGCACGCCGATCATGGCCGCGACCCCCGGCAACGTGATCTTCTCTGGCTGGAGCAACTGGGGCTACGGCTATTCAGTCGTGATCGCCAGCGGCCCGTTCACCGAGATTTACGGACACATGGTCAGTATGCCCTCGGCGCGCTGCGGCGCGTCCATCTCAGCCGGACAGATCATCGGCAACGTGGGTATGACCGGTAACGCGACCGGGCCGCATCTCCACTTCGAGATTCGCTATAACGATCAGCCAATTGATCCCACTGGGATTATGGCGTTTTAGCCTCGAAAGACTCATAAGCCCCGCCTGTAGGGGCACGATATATCGTGCCCCTACGAAATTCCCTTCGGCGAGACCAACTGTCAGCAATTCACCTCGATCCCTTTTTTCCCCTCTGCGCAAGGGGTTTGACTTGTGTAATATTCCGAAATCTTGTTGTGTTCGCCACGCGGAACCTGCGTTACACTGGTAAGGACTTCTAGCGTTACCACGCATACTTCAGGCGAATAATGCGACTCGAACGTTCAAGATCGCGGCTCTCGTTCCGACGACGCCGCCGTCGATCCGGCGGCTGCTTTACGATTCTGATCTCGATTGGGCTGGTGAGTGTTGTCGGCGTGATGGTCTGGTTCTGGATCAACCGCTTCACTGCGCCCGCACCGACTGGCGGCAGCGTCAATTTGATGGCCTCGGCGCAGAATGCCTTCGCGCGCGGCGACCTGAACGGCGCGATCAGCCTGACCAACCAGATTCTCAGCGATGAGCCGGATAACACCGACGCATTGCGCCTGCTGGCGCGCTCGCTGATCTACCGCAGCTACTCGGAATACGACCGTGCCTCGGATCAACAGACGGCGCTCGACGCAACCACCGCAGCCTACCAGCGCGAGCCGACCAATCTCGACGTGCTGGCGATCCACGCCTTCGCCCTGCAAGCCGACGACGACGCTAACGCCGCCGCCGATGTCGCGCAAAAGGTGCTGGCGAAGAACCCGAACTACGGCCTCGCGCATACGGCGCTGGCGCTCGCTTACGGCGAAGCCGGAGCGCACGATGCCGCTCTGCGCGAGAGCCAGCGCGCCGTCCAAACCTCGACCGACGACACGCGCATTGACGCGCTGCGGGCGCTGGCGATCACCGACAGCGATGCGGGCAGCTACAGCGATGCCATCAACATCGTCAATCAGGCGATTGCCCTCAACGGTAACCTGCTCACGCTCTATTTCGAGCGCGCCCAGTACGATCAACTGCTCGGCGATACCGACTCCGCGACGGTCGCCTATTTCGACGTGCTGACGCGCGACGACAGCAACGTCAAGGCGCGCTTGCGCCTGTGCGAGCTGTCCAGCCTGCTGCGCGAGCGCGATCAGGCGATTCAATACTGCCAGGCGGTGACCCAGCGCGCGCCAAGCTGGTCAGAAGGCTGGTATCAACTGGGCATGGAATACTTCCTCGAAGGCGATTTCAAGAACGCGCAGGACGATCTGCACCGCTGCTCGACGCTTCAGGTGCTTCAGAACGTCCCAGTGGCGGATCGGCGCTTCGAGTGCTGGTATATTCAGGGACAGGCCGCGCAAATTCGCGGCGACTGCGTTGATCTGCTCGCCACCTACAACGAATTTCTCTCGATGAATCTCGACGACCAGATCAAGCAGCGCTGGACGTTCCCGCCCGAAGGCCCGCCGGGTTGTCCGCTCGCGCAGCCCACGCTGTTCACGACTACAAATCCGTAACCCAATCCCCTTCGCCTGCGTATTCAGAATCAAGAGCAGCCGAGGGGGATTTTGTTGATAGTCACGATGAACATTCCCCGGCTTCCATCCGTATAATGAATGTAACGTCCTACCAGAAAGGGCAAGATCATGGACGAGAAACAAAAGAACGAAGAGAAGGAAAAGCAGTACACGGTCGAATGGTCATTCTCATTTGAGAAGCTGGGACAGCAGATTGACGATTTCTTCCGCTCGATGGGCAGCCGGGGCGAGGAAGAGATCAAGCATGGGCATTTCAACGAGCCGCTCGGCGGCGCGACCTCGGCGCGCGTCCGGCTCGATTTCTCGGTCGGCGAATCGAGCATTGCGCCGCTCAACACCTCGGAGAATCTGATCGAAGCCGACCTGACCTACGTCGGTGAGGTGCAACTGCGCGCCAGTGGTGAGCAGGAGAAGGTCGTCCACCTCAGCCAGTCAGCAGGCGCGTCCGAGTGGTTCCGCAGCGCTTTCGGCTGGTTCGGCAGCGGTCAGCGCCTGCGCTGGGATGTCGCGCTGACGCCGAAAATCCCGCTCAACCTCGACGTTCACGCCGGCGCGGGGCGCTCCAACTTCGATCTGAGCGTGCTTCAGGTAACGGCGCTCAACGTCGCCAGCGGCGCGGGCGAAATGGTCATCGACCTGCCCAAAGGCGAGTACAACGCCCGGATCAGCGGCGGCGTCGGGCGCTCGACCATCCACGTGCCCTCCGGCGCGAGTGTTGATTTGAACATCTCGTCGGGCGCGGGCGAAGTTAATCTCGACGTTGCCGACGGCGCTGCGGTCAACGCGCGCATCAGCGGCGGCGTTGGGCAAACCAACATCAGCCTGCCCTCGGAAGCGGGCGTTCGCCTCGAAGGGCGCACAGGCATCGGTTCGATTAATGCCGGGCCGCGCCTGATGCGTCTCAGCGGTAACGGCAGCAGCGGCGACTTCTGGGACAAAGGCGGCGTCTGGCAGACCGTCAACTTCAACGAGTCGGCGCGCAAGATCGTCATTCGCTTCGACGGCGGCGTCGGCGCGCTCAACGTGCGCTAAAACAAGCGCTGAGTGCTGAGTACCGAATAAGAACTAAAAAACAGGCCAGGGATGCGGTTCGCTGCTTCCCTGACCTGTTTTGTTATTCAGCACTTTGTACTTGTTTTTACTCGGTACCCAGCACTCAGCGCTCGGTACTGTCTTTACAATTCGCTGCAATCCCATAGAAAGCCGCAGCGCGGGCAGCGGACTTTGCAGGCACGACGGATCGTCTCCGCGCCGCAGGCGGGGCAAACCGTCGAAAGCGTGTAATTGGTCAGCGGGAGAATTGGCTGTTGGTGAATAACCAGCGGCTTCGAAGATTTGCTGGCTGTGCCTTTGTCGTTTGACTCAGCACTCATCACTCGTTACTCATTCTAAAAAAGAGAGGCGACGACCGGATTCGAACCGGTGGTCAGGCTTTTGCAGAGCCTTGCCTTGCCACTTGGCCACGTCGCCGAGTCAGGGGCATTATACTTGGGTGATCCCTGAATGACAAGGATCACCACCCGCGAAACTTGCGTACTCGCGCAAAAATCGCCACAATACAGGGCATGAGCGAAAATGAACTGACCCCAACGCCTGAATCCGACGAGCAGGCCACGCCCGCCGCCGATGTTTCCGCCAGCGACGAGGCGCTCGCGCTGCCTGAAACGGTCGTCGAGACGAGCGCTGCTCCGGCTGAAGCTACTGCTGCCGAACCCGCAGCGGAAGCGGCAGCCGACCCGCCGGCTCCGCTGATCGAAGCGCTCGATCAGCCGGAAGCCGAGTCAGCCTCCGAACCAGAGTCTGAGCCGGACGCGGCAGTCGTCGTGGAAACGCAAATCGTCAGCGAAGATTGGCTGCCCGGCAGCAGCGACATCGACGCCGCGCTCGCCGCCGTCGCCTCTTTGAGCGAGATCATGCCGGAGCGCGAAGCCGAAGCCGAAGCGCGCGCCGACGCCCGCCAGTCCGCGCCCACCTTTGTCCCGGAAATGTCCATGCCGCCGCTGACCACGCTCAAGCGCGGGCAGCTTGGCTCGCTGGTTCCGGCGCTGCTGTTGATCGCGCTTGGCGCTTGGCTCACCATCACCACGACCAGCGGCACGCCGCCTAATCCGCTGCTGGTTTCGGCGGCAGTCGTCGGTGGGCTGATTCTGACGCTTTTGGCAGAGTGGCTCGGCACCGGGCGCTGGTCGCGCGGGCTTCTCTTCTTCGCGCTGATCGTCCTCCTGATCACAGGCGTGATTGCCTTCTCGATTCAGCCACAAGGCATCGACTTGCAGCGCGGCTATCCGCTGCTGATTGCGGCCATTGGTTTGGCGCTGCTGTTGGCCGGATTGCTCACCCGCCCGGTCAACGCCCGCCTGATCGCGCCGGGAGTGCTGGTCATCTTCGCGGGCATAGTCGGCGTGATCATCACGCTCGGCCTGATCCCATCCGATCTGCTGACGTGGGCTGTCCCTGCCGCGCCAGTCGTGCTGGTCATCGTGCTGGTGCTCTGGCTGCTGCCGCTGATTTTCCACCGCCGACAGCCGAAAATTGAGCGGTGAATTGCTCAATATACGCGAGCATCTCTGGAGGGACGAGGCATGTCTCGCCCCTACGTCATCATTGACCCGTGATCAACAGCACTAATCCATGCGCCTCGCTATCGACGCCAGCCGCACGACTGTCGCTCGCTTGACCGGAACCGAGCATTACGCCGTCGAACTGCTTCGCGCGATCATCCGGCTGAATACGCAGCACGAAATCACGCTCTATTTCCGCGACAATCCGCCGCCCGATTTGTTTCCGTTATCCGCATCCGTTACGCAGCGGGTGATTCCCTTCTCGCGCTTATGGACACATTTGCGCTTCGCCGCTGAATTATGGAAAGATCGCCCCGATTTGACGTGGGTTCCGGCGCACACGCTTCCGGCGATTTTCCCCGGCAGCGCCGCCGTGACGGTTCACGACCTCGGCTACAAATTCTTTCCGCAGGCGCACCCACCGCGCCAGCGCCGCTATCTCGACCTGACGACGCGCTACAGCGCAGCACGAGCATCCATCGTGCTGGCCGACAGCCGTGCCACCGCTGATGATTTAACCCGCTTCTACGGCACACCCGCCCATAAAATTCGTGTCGTCTATCCCGGCGTCGCTGCACCATTCGTCGGTGATGTCGAAAGAACGCGGCACAGATATGGCTTGCCGGAACGCTATTTTCTCTTTGTCGGCACGCTTCAGCCGCGCAAAAACATCGCTCGGATTGTGGAGGCGTATCGACTCTGGCGCGAAGCGAATCGAGACGAAACGACGGCGCTCGTGCTGGCGGGCGGTCAGGGCTGGCTGTACGATCCGGCATGGACGGCGGGCGTCGATGGCGTTATCCTTCCCGGCTACGTCGATGACGCGGACAAGGGCGCGCTCTACGCGGGAGCGCTGGCGCTGGTCTTTCCGTCGCTCTACGAGGGATTTGGCTTTCCGGTGCTGGAGGCGATGCACGTCGGCACGCCCGTGATTTGCAGTAATACGTCGAGCCTGCCCGAACTCGCAGGCGACGCTGCGCTGCTGGTCGATCCGCTCGACGAGCAGGCGATTGCGGAGGCGATGCACAACATCACGTCTGACGAAGTGCTGAGAGCATCACTGAAAGCCAAAGGCTTCGCACAGGCACAGAAATTTACCTGGGACGCCGCCGCTCACGCGGCTCTCGCTGCTTTTGAGGGAAAATTGTGAATATCTGCGTTTACTGCTCCGCCAGCAACAACATCGCGCCCGCCTACTTCGACATCGCTACCCAGCTTGGCGAGGCCATCGCGCAGCGTGGCGACACACTCGTCTACGGCGGATCGAGCGCCGGGCTAATGGGACAACTGGCGCGCACGGTGCAGGCACGTGGCGCGCGCTGCATTGGCATCATCCCGCAGGCGCTGGTCGATATGGAAGTCGCCTATCACAATGCCGACGAACTGGTGATCACGGCCAACATGCGCGAACGGAAGGCGACGATGGAAGCGCGCGCCGAGGCGTTTCTGGCGCTGCCCGGCGGCGTGGGCACGATGGAAGAAGTCTTCGAGATCATGGTGGCGCGTTCGCTCAATCTGCTGCACAAGCCGCTCGTGCTGCTCAATCACGGAGGCTTTTACGATCCGCTGATACAGCTACTCGAACACATGCAGGGAGCAAAGTTTCTACGCGCGGGCTACGAGACGATGGTCTATTTCGCGCCGACGATTGAAGCGGCGCTCGACCACATCGATGGCAACCCGGCTACGCCTCAGTAGGCGGAGCGAGTTCCAGTTCGTCCAGCACGAGTACCTTTAATTCGGTGACGCGCTTGATCCCCAAATCATTAGTGAGGAAGGCGTCGCACTTTGCTTCAAGGGCAGATGCGACATGAAGCGCATCTGGTGTACGTAGGTTATAGCGTGCGCGGACGTATGCGGCGCGCTGCGCAATTTCAGGCGTGACTGATATGAGACGAATGTAATCTGTATCGGTCAATAGCTCTCGATAGGAATCCGCCACTGTTTGATCGTTTGCTCGAATAGGCTTCATGAGTGTTTCCGTCAGCGTAACGACACTTGTTTTGATCTCAATCGTTCCGGTTTCGACAATTTGAAAAACAAGTTTCATTTTATCAGCATAGATGGGATGATTCTCCACATAGTAGATGTATGGAGCAGTCTCAATGCACAAACGCTGAACATGCGCCAAAGCAGTGGCAATTCTCACGGACGATCATCCCATTCACTGCGAATTTGATTGACGTATTCCTGGGCATCTGTCCCATCATAGAGATGCGCGCCGACACCTTTAAATTCACTAAGGCTACGCTTCTTCTTTTTAGGCTGCGTTTCAGGCAGAATATCGACCAGCAGTTTGATTAATTCCTTCTGCTCATCGACCGACAGCTTGCGCGCTTCTTCAACGATTTCGTATGGCGACACCTTGTTCACCTCTTTCCACTCTGTTGTACTTATACACCCTGATCGCGGCCTCAGAATAGGCTCATCTGCTGCGGGGAATCGTCTGAAGGCGGCATTGACTTTGGCTTCTTGAGTGAGCGCGGCGGATACAGTCCATGAGCGTCAAGCCACGTTTGTGACGGCCCTTCCCAGCCAAATTGATCGAGATCGACGCGCTCCTGATCGTCCGGCAGAATATGCTCGGCGCGCAGACGCGCTCGCTGAAGCGCCGCCGCTTTGCTGTCGTCTGGCAGGCTGATGCCGCCCTTCGCGTTGATGACGCGATGCCAGGGAATCGTCGGCTCATCGACGCGCGAAACGGCATTCATCGCGTCGCCGACCCAGCGCGGGCCGAGCTTGTCGTAATCCTCCGGCTCGATACCTTCCGGCGCGGGGATCATCGTGGCGATCTGACCGTAGGTCGCTGCCATGCCTTCGGGAATCTGGCGAACAATCTCCCAGACAATCTTGTAAAATGCAAGCGGATCGGGCAACTCGATCATCGGTGCGGCTCCGAACAATTTTTCTTTAACTGTAGTCGAAAAACTGGACAGGGCACAGTATTTGAATTATTCTGAATGGTAGAATAAGTCTAAACGCATAAAGGATGATGATGGAAGCCAAATTACAGGAACTCAAACAGCGCTTGCTCGAAATCAACGATCTGAACTCGGCTATCGCGCTGCTCAGTTGGGATCAGACGAGCTACATGCCCGAAGGCGGCGCGGAGGCACGTGGTCGCCAGCTCGCGCTGCTTAGTCGGCTTTCGCACGAGAAATTCACCGACGTAGCAATGGGTCGGTTGCTCGACGCGCTTCAGCCTTACGCCGAGAGCCTCCCCTACGATAGCGACGACGCCGCGCTGATCCGGCTGGTGCGCCGCCAGTACGATTTGCAGGTCAAAGTGCCGAACGACTTCGTGGCGGAACTGTCCGAACACGGCGCAGAGAGCTATCAACGCTGGACACACGCGCGCCCGGCTAACGATTTCCAGAGCGTGCGCCCGATCCTCGAAAAGACGCTCGACCTGAGCCGCCGTCTGGCCGACTTCTTCGCGCCTTATGACCACATTGCCGATCCCTTGATCAACTTCGCGGACTACGGCATGAAAGCCGAGTCGGTCAGCGCGGTCTTCGCGCAGCTACGCACGGGACTGGTGCCGCTGGTCAAGGCGATCCTCGATCAGCCGCCGTTCGACGATTCGTTCATCTACAAGGATTATCCGGCGCAGGCGCAGTTGGATTTCGGCCTCGGCGTGATCAAGGACTACGGCTTCGACTTCACGCGCGGGCGGCAGGATTTGACCCATCACCCCTTTATGACCAAGTTCTCGATTGGCGACGTGCGCATCCTCACGCACGTCAAGCCAAATGATGTGCGGGACGCGCTCTACAGCACACTGCACGAGTGCGGTCACGCCCTCTATGAACTGGGCATCGACCCGGCTTACGAAGGCACACCGCTCAACAATGGCACCTCCGCCGGCGTCCACGAGAGCCAGTCACGCACGTGGGAGAATATCGTCGGGCGCAGCCGCGAATTCTGGCAGTATTACTATCCGAAGCTGCAAGCGACCTTCCCGGATCAACTGCGCGACGTGTCGCTCGATCAGTTCTACCGCGCCGTCAACAAGGTCGAGCGCTCGCTGATCCGCATCGACGCCGACGAAGTGACCTACAACCTGCACGTCATGATCCGCTTCGACCTCGAAATGCAGTTGCTCGACGGTCGGCTGGAGATCAAGGATTTGCCGGAAGCGTGGGACGAGCGCTATCAGAGCGACATCGGCATCTCGTCGCCCAATTACAGCGACGGCGTCTTGCAGGACGTTCACTGGTATCAGGGGATTATCGGCGGGGTGTTTCAGGGCTACACGCTCGGCAACATCATGAGCGCGCAGTTCTACGATGCGGCGCTCAAGGCGCATCCGAACATCCCGGCGCAGATCGCGCAGGGGCAGTTCGGTACGCTGCACGGCTGGCTCAAGGACAATATCTACCAGTACGGGTCGAAATACACCGCTTCGGAAATCCTCCAGCGCGTCACGGGCAGCGATCTCAACGTCGAGCCGCTGCTCACGTATCTGCGCGGCAAATTCGGAGCGTTATACACCCTGTGATCAACCGCCATTAAAATCAGGACGTTCGTCACTAATCGGCTGCCTCCCGCCTGATCTACACTGCGACTGTTAGCGAAAATTCAGGCGGGAAAAAGCCGATGGACAAGCCGATTTTAGTCACTTACGCCACGCGCTCCGGCTCGACGGCGGAAGTCGCAACCATGATTGCCAAAACGCTGGAACATGATGGTCAGGCCGTTGAAATCTGCCCGCTGGAAGACGTGGGAACGATCAGCGGCTACAGCGCCATCGTCGTCGGCAGCCCAATCCGCGATAGACAATGGCTGCCCGAAGTGAGCGATTTCATCGACGCTTATCACGAGCGTCTGAGCCAGCTTCCGGTGGCCTATTTCACCGTCTGTAAGACGCTGCGCGAGGACACCCTTGAGCATCGCCAGATCGTCTGGGATTACTGTCAGCCGCTGCTGCACGACTTTGCTGACGTGCATCCCATTGCGGTCGGCATGTTTGCCGGAGAAGTCGATTATCGCAAGCTGCCGCTGCTCACGGTTGTAAAAGCGCGGCTGTCGAACATCCCGGCAGGCGATTGGCGCTGCTGGACGAAAATCGAAGCCTGGGCGCACGATCTCGCCTTCATGCTCGACACATTGCCCCAACCCATTTGATTCTCCCCTCCAAACCCCTTGTAAAAGCGCGTCTCTCGAACGATCAGAGACGCGCTCTTCGTTTAGCTGACCATGAATCCCGGTTGACATTCATTTCATTTCACATTACCCTACTCAACAGAGTATAACAAACAGCATTTCAAGGAAGGCACGAATCATGGCAACGGTTGAGAAGCGTAAGGATACGAGCAAAAAAGAAGGCGAACACAAGTACGGCAATGTCGAATATGCCGACGAAACCAACAAGAAGTATCCAATTGACACGGCGGAGCATATCCGCGCGGCGTGGAGCTACATCAATCACAAGGACAACGCATCGAAGTACGACGCCGACGACGTGAAGAAGATCAAATCACGCATCAGGAGCGCCGCCAAGAAGCACGGCGTCGAGATCAGCACCGACTAAAGATGTTCTCCGGCTTCAACCGCCTGAAGCAGTTCGTCGGGCGTCGGCGCATAGTTGCCGACACGCCGCACCACTAAACCGCTGGCGTAGTTGGCGAGCAGCGCCGCATCGACCAACGACGCGCCTGCTGCCACTGCCAGCGTGATCACGGCAATGGCGGTATCGCCTGCGCCGACCGTATCGTAAACTTCGGTCGTGATCGGCGCAGGCGAGTGCGTCGCTATACCGTCAGCAGTACAGACAGTTGCGCCGTCCGCCCCGCGCGTGATCACCATCCCTCCGCTCAAATGCAGCGTCTGACAGAGTTCTCGCGCCGCTGACGCAAATTCGTCGTCGCTGCGCAAATCCTGGCGCAGATAGTCACGGGCTTCATCGGCGTTGCACTTGACGACCGAGAAGCCGTCATATTTATCGAGATCGCCCTGCGCATCCGCCGTAATCGGGATATGCTTCTCATCTGCGATCTCACGCGCTGCCTCGACCAGCGCGGGTGTGAGCAGCCCAACGTGATAATCCGAGAGCAGAATCGCGCTGGCCTGCGCCGCATCATCGCTGATCAACGCACGCAGTGTATCTTCGAGCGGCGGGCTGATCGGCTCACGTGCCAGCTTGTCGAGCCGCGCGACCTGCTGCGGGAAACGCAGCCCCATGTGCGCCATGATCCGCGTCTTGACAGTGGTCGGTCGTCCCTCATCCACGATCAGTCCGTGCGTCTCAATGTGGTGGCGTTCGAGCACGTGCCGCAGCGATGCGGCTTCGGGATCATCCCCGATCACGGCCACCTGCACCGCTTGACTACCCAGCGCGACAATATTCGCGGCAGGGTTGGCTGCGCCACCGGGGATCAGGCGGCGTTCTTCGAACTCCAGCACCGGGATCGGCGCTTCGCGGCTCAGGCGCGTTGCCCTGCCGATCAGGTACTCGTCCAATATCACGTCGCCGAGGACAAGCACGCGCTGTCCGGCGAGTTTGGGGAGCAAATCTGCTAACGGCATAAATTTATCCCATCGCGGGCAGGTCTGAGAACTGCCCCTACAGATTTTTATCGGTTAAAACCGCCAGCATGAAACGCGGCAGCCGCATCATCCGCCCGATGCGCCAGGGCTGCAAATAGAGTCGATAGAGCCATTCGAGGCCGAGCCGCTGGAACGACTCCGGCGCGCGCGGGATCACGCCCGCGACGAAATCGAGCGAGCCGCCGACGCCCAGCGCCATTTTGACTCTGAGGCGCGGCAGGTTGCGCGCGATCCACTTATCCTGATTCGGCGCGCCATAGGCGACAAAAAGAATATCCGGTTCGACAGCGTTGACGCGCTCGACTAGGCCATCCTCATCTTCCGCCGATGGGCTGCCGCTGTACACCCCGACGATCTTCAGGTCAGGATGGCGCGCTTTCAGAACTTCGGCAGCCTTGTCCGCGACGCCGGGCGCAGCGCCAAGCAGATAAATCCGCCAACCGCGTTTGGCGGCTTCGGCGGCAATCAGCGGCACGCCATCCGATCCGGTGACGCGCTCCGGCAGCGGCTGACCAATACGTTTGGCCGCCCACAGGAGGCCGACGCCATCGGGAACGGTCAAATCGGCACGGCTAAGGATGTTGTAAAAGTTCATATCGCGCCGTGCGATCATGATCATTTCCGGGTTGATCGTGCAGACGTGATGCGATCTGTCGCTTTTCACCCAAGCGACAATCAGGTCGATCCATTCAGCATACGTGATCGCGCTGACGGGCAAGCCAAGAATGTGAATACGTTTGTCGAAGCGCACGTCATTTTGTGCGGGCGAGGCGTGCCTCGCCCCTACGGATACGTCTGTTGATGTGACGAGGGCGGGTCTGAGACCTGCCCCTACATTTTCACCGGCAAGGATTGATTTCGCGGCCTGAAACACCTGCTCCGGCGTGACCATCTTGAGGCAGGTCATGGCGGCGCAGCCTGCGCGCAGGCCGATCTCGTGGCGGACGTAGCTGCACGGACTGCATTCCGGCGCGCTGCGCACGACGACACTCTGGCTCTGCGGCGTCCAGGGACTCCACGCATCGGGATTGCCGGGGCCAAATACGGCGACGGTCGGCGTTCCAACTGCCGCCGCGAGGTGCATAACGCCACTTTCCGCGCCGATGAACAGATCACTGCTTTGGAGCACACCCGCGAGTTCGGTGAGGGAGGTTTTGCCGCTCAAATCGAGCGGCTGGCTGTGCATGGCGGCTTTGACTTCGGCGGCGTTATCGTCAAGTGAGCCGACCAGTACGATTTGCGCGCCACATTCCTCTACGAGCCGATCCGCGACGGCGGCGAACCTGACCGAACTCCAGCGGCGGGCGAGCGAGTAGCCGCCGCCGCCCGCGTGGATGACGATGCGGGGTTGATTCGCAAGGACGGGTTTCAAACCCGCCCCTGCGATGTCAACCTTGACCTCAGCGGGGCGCGGCGACGGATTCGCGCCGACCATGCCGACCAGATCGAGCCAATACTGTGCCTGATGCTCCGCGCCAAACCCGCGATCCGGCAGGCGTTGGGTCAGGAAGAAGCCATGCCCGTTATCAAGGCCGATGCGGGTAACGGAGCGGGCGCTCCACGTCAGCGCCGCGAACTTGAGCGCGCCGAAATAGGTCGTGAAGTGGTGGAAGAAGATCGTCGTGTCGCAGCGTTCACGCCAAAGCGTGCCTGCTAATTCCAACGCCTTGCGTAAATTGGCAGGCTTGAGCAGCGACTTCGGGCGGTCGAAGGTGTGCTTGTCGAACAGAATGACGTGATCGACCAGTCCTTCCGGCAGAATTGAGGCAGCGGGCATCGTCGTCAGGATAGCGATGTGCGCGTCCGGGTGCGCGTCCCGCAGCGCCGCGAGCGCGGGCGTCGAGAGGATCAGGTCGCCAATATCGGCAAGCTGGACGATCAAAAAACGGCGGGTCATAAACCAGATTAAACCACATGGGGCACAGAGATCACAGAGGAAACCCGCTGATCCGCGCTTTCTCTGCGATCTCCGTGTTTATTCACGATTTAAAGCTGGACGTAGCTGTTTTCAGCCAGAATGAAGCGATGCGCCGCCGGGACGTGGCTGGCCGACACGACCTGCGAATTATCCGCCAGCAGGCTCGAATCGATGCGTCCGGGGATGTTACGGATCGAGCAGTCCTTCATGACAATGCTAGCCTCGACCTCGCTGTTTTCGACCAGCACGTTATCGCCGAGCGAGGTATAGGGGCCAATGTAGCTGCTGCGCACGGTCACGTTGTTGCCGATGATGACCGGGCCGCGCACCACACTGTCGATAATCTGGCTGTTCTCGCCGAGGATCACGCGCGCGGAAATGTCGCACGCGCCAATGATGCGCGCCTTGTCCTCCGGCGCGGGGATGTAGGGCAGTTCACCCAGCACCAGTTGATTGGCCTGAATGATCGAGTCGGGCTTGCCCGCGTCGATCCACCAGCCCTTGAGCGTATAGGGATGGACTTCCGCCCCGCTGTCGATCACCTTCTGAATCGCGTCGGTGATTTCCAGCTCGTTGCGCCACGAGGGGGTGATGTGCGCAATCGCCTCGAAAATCGACGGTTTGAACAGATACGCGCCAGAGATCGCCAGATTGGACGGTGGCTCCTTCGGCTTCTCGATGACGCGTTGAATTTTGCCGTCGATGATCTGCGCGATGCCGAACCGTTTGGGGTCAGACACTTCGATCAGCGCGATGGCGGCCTCGGCAGTCGCTTCAGGGAAGGCGCGGATCAGGTTTTCCATCTTGTCCTGAAAAATGTTGTCGCCGAGCAGCACGCAGAACGGCTCGTCGCCCACGAAATCGTGGCACAGGTTAACGGCGTGCGCCAGCCCAAGCTGCTCCTTCTGAACAATGTAGTCGAGTTCGACGCCCAAACTCGCGCCGCTGCCCAGCGACGTGCGAATCGGCGAGTCGAGATCGTTGACGACGATGCCGATCTGCGTCAGCCCGGCATTCTTGAGCACGTGAATTGCATAGGCGATCAGTGGTTGGTTGGCGACTGGCACAAGCGGCTTAGGCATGGTCAGCGTCACGGGGCGCAACCGTGTCCCTTGCCCGGCAGCCAGAATGACAGCTTTCATTCAGGGGTTTCCCTTCGCAGCGGCTTGACAGGCTGATGGTACTGAATTTTCAGGTCTTGAGCAAGATCAACCGGATTCGCGGGGCAGTTTGCACAAAGACTCACGCAACGGAGATGTCATAGGGGCACGGTGCGAACTTCGTTCGCCGAGCGTGCCCCTACAGGATACCCTACGTCTACGACGATGACGATGCAGAGGATTTCTGCTGCTGATCGAGCCAGTTGACCGCCGCATCCAGCACCGGATCGCCCGTCGAGAAGACCGTCGTTTCATCGACCGGGACTTTCACGGTCGGCACAACGCCCGTGCCTTCGATCTTGAGGTTGCCCTGCGCGTCGATGTTGCGCGCGATGGGGAACTGGAAGTAGACGTTCTCCGGCAGGTTGATCGCTTCAATCGATCCGCCGAGGCCACCTGTCGGGTACTGGCCGACAATCGCGGCGCGATTCTGCTGCGTCATGTCCCACGTGAAGAACTCGCAGGCGCTCTCGCAGGTCGGCTGGACGAGCACCGCCACCGGGCCATCATAACGGAACTGCTGATCCGGCAGGATGAAGTGTTCCTCGCCATTCGGGTCGGTGTAGAACTGGCCTTTGGTTTTGTCGTAGGTAGTGGAATTGCCCAGATCGAGCGGCTGCTCGAAGAAGTAAGCCGCCATCTGATCCGCGACCCAGCCATTGCCGCCGCCGTTGTGACGCATGTCGATGATCAGGCCGGGAATCTGGTACTGGTTGAGCGTCTGCATCAATCGTTCCCAGATTTCGATGTTCAGGCGGTTGTTGTCGAAGAAGCTGTAGATCGAAACCTCGATGTAACCGCTGTCAAGCAGCGTATATTCGACCGGCAGGTCAACACCACCGAGCGGGCCGCCCTTGTTCATCGACGAGAACGAGAAGCTGTCGCTCTCCTGCACGCTGGTGAGCGTGACTGTCTTGTCCGCCGTGTCGCCGGGGTTGCGGTAGCTGACCGCCACCTGCGTACCGAGCGGCGAGCGCGTGATGTAGCGCAACTGCTGAAGCTTGAGGAAGATGGACGAGCTAAACGGCGACGACCAGGGCACGACCGACTTGATCGCGTCCTCAATCGGCTGACCGTTGATCTGCGTAATCTGCGCCTTCAACTGGATGCCCGCCTGCTCCGCCGGGCCGCCTTTGGTCAGGTAATCGACAATCACGTTGCCGTTGTCCAGTTCGGTGATCGCCATGCCGAGGCCGCCCGCCGTATCATGGTCGAATTGATCGTTCAGTTCATCGACTGCCGACGATTCGACGTGACCATCCGGGATCGACCACGAGAAGTCGCGCACGGCAATATAGTATTCAGTCTTGTCGTGATCCGCGTCGGCCTTCTGGAACTCCGGCAGGAACTTGGCTTCCTCAGCATCCCAGTCGATGTGCTTGAAGTCGGTGAAGGCGTATTCCTTGCGCATCAACTCGATCAGCGACTTGAAAGCATCGGTGTAGCTCTGGTTCGAGAAGTCTTCTCCGGCGGCTTCCGAGCCTTCGAGCAGCTCAACGTGCGCGTCTTTGGAACGGTCGAAGGTGAAGGGATGCGTATCCATATTGACGACGGTATAACCTTGCGGCAGGCGCACCAGCGGATCATCCGCCGTGAACAGCTTGCCGTCCGCGCCAAAATCTGACGGGAAATCCTGCTGATCGTCGGGCGCGTAGACGATGTACTCACCGCCCGTCACTTCGCCGTTGGCCGAGGGATTCTGGTCGATGGCTGCCGAGGTGTAGGCTGTTGACCAGCCGCCGCCATACTGATCGCGCTCCTCCAGATACGGGTCGCCCCACAGGTTTTCCCAATAGGCGACCGCGAATACCTGCACGCCCTTATCGGTCTTGCCATCGTGATTCACGTCACGGTAATCGCCGTTGGGCACTTCCGGCAGCGAGAGCGTATAGCTCACGGGCGACGTGTAGAAATCGGACGTGATCTGTCCAATGACCTGCGACTTGATTGGAATGACGAAGTGATGGTTGCGATCCACGAAACCGGCTTCATCTTCGAGGATGATTTCCGGCTCGCTCACGCCGCTGGTGAACAACTGGTTGGTATAAGTCAGGTGACCTTCCACCGTGACCGGGCCACCCTGATCGTTAACAATCGTGGCGGCGGGAATGCTCGCCTGCGGATTGGCCGCCTCGGTCACGACGACTGGCGCTTGTGTGGGCTGCGCGGTCGCGGCGGCGGTCGCGGCTTCCGTCGCGGCAGTGGTCGCGGCTTCGGTCATCTCAGCCGCTTGAGTCGCAGTCACGGCTTCCGTTGCGGTGGTCGCTTCGGTCGCTTCCGCAGTGGTCACGGGGGTTGCTTCCGGCGTTGTATCCTGAGCGGAAACCGCGCCAATACCGATGACGAATACAAGGACAATGAGCAGAAATAGTATTCTCGAACGCATATCATTCTCTCTTTAACATCAACCTGACGAGAATTATAAACCGAACCTCGCATTTACCCAATTGCGGTTTTGTGACAGCGCCGCAACACCTCGGATCGCGTTCGAGCGACTAATAAAGAAGCCTTTTTTCAGGCCGTCGATTGTCGGATCGAGTTGAGTGTACCGTTTATCTAAAGGAGATTGGTTATGCGCAGTAAATTGAGTTTTGCCCTTTCCGTTTGCCTGCTGCTGGCGCTGCTCGCCGGAACGAGTCTGGTTTCTGCTCAGGCGGCGACGCCCGCCGCGACATCAAGCGATCCGTGCGCGGCGCTGCCCGATCATGACGCCGTGACTGCTGCTCTCAAAACGGCGCAGGCCGAGAAAAACGGCGGCTTTGGCCTGAATATGTGGGCGACGGTCGTCAACCGCGATGGCGTGGTCTGTGTCGTCACCTTCACGGGCAATGATCGCGGCGATCAGTGGCCGGGCAGCCGCGTGATCGCGGCGCAGAAGGCCAACACTGCCAACGATTTCAGCCTGCCTAAGCTGGCGCTTTCGACCGCCAACATCTACTCGGCGGTACAGCCGGGCGGCAGCCTGTATGGTCTGCAATTCAGCAATCCGGTCGATACCAGCGTCGCTTACGGCGGCGACCCGGCAGATTGGGGTCAAGTCAATGATCCGATGGTCGGCCAGCACATTGGCGGCGTCAACGTTTTCGGCGGCGGTCTGGCGCTCTATGCAGCCGATGGCACGCTGCTCGGCGCGGTCGGCGTCAGCGGTGACAGTTCGTGCGCGGATCACAATATCGCCTGGCGCACCCGTCACGCGCTCAAGCTGGATTACGTCCCGGCAGGCGTCAGCCCGACCAACGACGACAATATCGTCTACGACATCACCAACGGCGTGAGCAAGAGTGGCTGGGGACATCCCGAATGCTCCGCCGACGCGACCTCGATTGGCAACGCGCTGGTGACCACCGATCCGATCAGCAAGGCGTCGTAGTTCGCGCTTGCTGACCTCGTATACGTGAGCATTCGCGTCGGGGTGGGGCGTTGGTTTTACGGATGCCCTGCCCCGGCTGTTTTCAGAAGATCAGGCGGGCGCTTGCCTGAGCGCGGGCGCTTTCAGCCGCTCGCGCAAGCGCGATTCAGTGGCGAGCAGCGCCAGCACCAACGGGACAAACGCGGGTGCGAGCAGTCGTTCATCCGGCTTATCGACGTGCGTGAGTCCCGGAGAAATGGCGATGATGGCAATGTGGAGCGCGACGTACAGCCACGCGCCGATCAGCCAGCGCGACGGCAGGTCAACCTTCTGCCCCCACGCGACGATCATGGCGACGATCAGAATCGGCACCCATTCGAGCAGCGTTGCAGCGGTCGCCAGAAAGCTCGCCGCCATCGTAATCTGCGCGGGATCGCGCGCGCCCAACGGCGCGAAGCCGAGCGCGACATTCTTGGCTGACCAGATTGCCAGCGGCGCGCAGGCGATCACGGCGAAGAGAATCACCTCGCCCAGCTTGCGGCGGCGGGAGAGGACAATCCACATTCCGACCGGCACGAGCATGATGCCGACGTAGCGCGTTAACGCGCCAAACGCCGCCAGCGCCGCCAGCGCAATCACGCCGACGCGGGAATGAAGCCTGAGCGCCATCAGAAAAAAGGCGCTGACCCAAACAATGAACAGCGCCTCACTGAGCAGCAAAATCTGCGTCTGAAACAGCGCGGGTGACACGAGCAGCGCGATCAGTACGGCAATCTGCAAACGCCAGCCCGCACGACCACGCAGCAGCATGAGCGTCAGCGTGACGGTCAGCACGAAGCAGGCGATATTGAGCAGGCGCGCGCCGTCGATGACGTTCCCGAACAGCGAAAGCGTAAGTGGAAACAGCGGCGGGTAAGCGACAAAATCGCGGGGGAGCGCGCCCAAACGCTGCATCTCCAGCGCCGCGCTGACGTAAGCGTTGCTGTCCCAGCTCAGAATCAGCCCGTTGGCTGTACGAACGATCACCAGCACCGCGCTGATCAGCAGCACCGCCAAATCAAACCCCAGTTCCACCATCCACCTCCGCCGATCAATCCTTTACGACAAGCTGATCTCTATTGTCGGATGGATTCGTCAATTTCAAGCGGGAGGTCTGCTCAAGCATGGGAGTTGTGATTCAGCGGGGCTACAAACAGGTCTTTCCGTGAGAGGGGCGGGTACGCGAAACTTTGCTTTGCCGGGACTCGCCCCTACGCACATCGATTTTGAAATCAGCTTTTGCGGATATATTTACCGCTGCCGACGGTTTGTTCAAGCTGGGCGAGCAGCGCCGAGCGCGCCGCGACCTCCTGAAAGAGCGTCCGGCGGTTGGTCGGCACTGACGGCTGATGCGCATACTGCCAGACTTCTTCGGCGATCTCATAGACGGCGTTCGGTCGCCCCAGACGGCGCGCGGCTTCTGAGCGGCGGCGCAGACCTTCCGCGCCTTCTGCGAGCCAGCTTTGCGCCGCGTCCGCGACCTCGCGCGGGCTGGGCGCGAACACCCCAGCGTGATTGTCCAGCACGTACTCGACGTTGCCGGTCTCCTGACCGGGAATCGCGTCGTAGAGGATCATCGGCAGGCCAGCGATGCAGGCTTCGCAGATCGTCGAGGGGCCTGCTTTGCTGACCAGCACATCAGCGGCAGCCATCAGGCGCGGCATGTCGTTGACGAAACCGTAAATGTGGGTCGGTTGGTTCCAATTGCTGCTTTCCAGCTTGGCTTTGAGCGCCTTGTTGCGTCCGGCGATGATGGCAATCTGGCAATGAAGATGGCGGGCATTGAGAGCGCGCGCCGTTTTGTAGAGCGGCCCCATGCCGTCGCCGCCGCCGACCAGCAGCAGCGCGGGCAGCTTGGAGTTCCAGCCGAGCGTGTGGCGCGCCTCGATTTTTTCGGGCAGCGCCTCGGTAAAGCGTGGATGCACAGGCAGCCCGGTAATCCGCATCTGATTCGGGGTGAGTCCGGCTTCGATCCCGCGCTCGAAGGCGGGCTGCGTGGGCACGAGCGTCCGCTCGGCCAGCGGCGTGTAGGCGAACATGTGCGTAGACACCAAATCGGTGATGACGACGACGAACGGCGGGCGCGTCTCGCGGGCGTTGAGCGCCTGAATCGCCAGCGGCGTCAGCAGCGAGTGAACCGAAACGACTACATCGGCGGGATGTTCGCGCAGCATCCGCTTGATGCGGCCTTCGACGGTCACGTACATGCCGCGCGAAAGGACTTTGGCGCGGCGCTGCGTGTTGGAGAGCTTGTAGCCCATCCCCCACGACGATTTACTGTGGTTAATCAACCAGGGGTAAAACTCCGGCATGTAGTTCCAGGGAAACGGGGAATAACTCTTAAAGACATCGACGAGTTCAATTTGAACGTCGTCGGCATATTTTCGATGCAGGGCTTCCGAAATCGCCTCTGCCGCCGCGCGATGCCCTCCCCCGGTGTCGGACATGAGGAATAAGACGCGCTTGCTCAATGTTCACCCTCCTTCTGTGGGATGATCTGCTTGAGGCGTTTGGCAAATTCGCTGCGCGTCAGCATCACGCGCCGCCCACACCCGGCGCAGCGCAGCCCAATATCCGCTCCAACTCGATAGACGATCCATTCAGCGCTGCCGCAGGGATGCGCCTTGCGTAACTGCACATGGTCGCCCAGCTTAATCTCCATCGATGCTCACCAGCTTAACTGATCCTTATAATAGCATTTGTTACGCCGCACTTCTACAAGCGGGCATGTTATAATTAACGTCAGTGTCTCACTACCCCAACGGAGTCTTCTTTGCTCTTCAACCTCACTCCTGAAGAAATCATCGTCCGGCTGCTGGTGCTGGGCGTCGGCATGACGATTCACGAATTCGCGCACAATTACGTCGGCTGGAGGATGGGCGATCCCGAACCCGCCCGTCAGGGACGGCTGACGCTCAACCCGCTCGTTCACATCAACTGGATTGGCTGGATCATGTTCGCGTTGATCGGTTTCGGCATCCTCGGCTCCGCGCCGATCTCGCCTTACCGAATGCCGCTGCAAAATCGGCGCTGGCGCTGGCTGGCGGCGGTCGCGGCTGGCCCGCTCTCGAATCTGCTGCTGGCAATCATCTTTGCGATCATCGCTTTTTTGATCGGCCCGCTCACCGTCAGCCGTCTGCCCGACATCGTTCAGTCGCTCCTCGGCAACATGATCTATCTGAACGTGCTGCTGTTCGTCTTTAACCTGATCCCGCTTTACCCGATTGATGGCTGGCAAATCGTCCTCGCCCTGCTCCCGCCTGATCTGGCGGCAACGTGGCAGAAATACGCCCAAACCAGCCAGTTGATCTTTTTCGGGCTGCTGCTGCTCTCGTTCATCCCGCTGCCCGGCATTCCCGACGTGTTCGGCATCCTGATCGGCCAGCCAGTGAGCCAAATCGTCATCTTCCTGCTCGGCAACAATTTGTTCACACTGGGTCGCTTCCTCGTCTGACCAATGGCGATCCAGCGACTGCGCCAGGGTATTCGAGCGCTTTTTGCCTTCGCGCAGCCCATCGAGACAGACCTCGCCGCCCGCCATCTGACACCCGATCAGCTTGCACTGTTCGGTCAGATGCGGCGCGGCGAGCGGCTGCACAGCCTGAACGTATTACGCAGCGTCCTCGCCCAAAGTAGCACCGCTCCCTCTGAACTTGCCGTCGCCGCGCTGCTCCACGATGTCGGCAAAACGCGCTATCCGCTGGCGATCTGGCAGAAATCGCTGGCCGTGATTGTCCATGCTTTCGCGCCGTCGCTGTTCGAGCGCCTCAGTCATGGCGATCCACGCATCTGGTGGCGGCGCGCCTTCGTCGTCTACGTCTGCCATCCCGCGTGGAGCGCCGAGATGCTCGCGCAAGCGGGCGCGTCCGACGATGCGATCTGGCTGGTCGCGCACCATGCCGACGACGCCGAACGTTGGAAAAATCATACTCTATTCCCGTTATTAAAACGCCTTCAGATCGCAGACGATACGAATTAGCCCGAAGTAATGAGTGATGAGTAACGGGTGATGAGTAAAAACAAAGACAAGATCGCTGTTTGGAAAGCCATTCAGTATCAGGGGCTAGAACATTTTGAACTCCATTATCACGAAACAAGCATTTGGATGCAGAGTGTTGTAATTGCTGTAGAAGAAAATTTCGCATTTCGATTGGATTATTCGGGAAATTTCAATCATGTCTACGCCGTAACAGAGCTGTATGCAGTAATTCCACAGCGACAAGCGCTCCATATAGTCAGCGATGGTCATGGCAAGTGGCGTGATGCTGACGACAATCCCCTGCCCGAACTCGATGGCTGCATTGATGTGGATATTTCCGCGACGCCGTTCACCAACACGCTGCCGATCCGCCGGATTCAGTGGCA
>DASZXN010000060.1:0-10190 GCA_035545875.1 Phototrophicaceae bacterium | reverse complement strand
CGCAGCCGCAGCCCCTGGAACGAGGTCGAGTGCGGCCATCATTACGCCCGCTCGATGTCCAGTTGGACGGTGCTGCTGGCGCTCAGTGGTCAGCAGGCCGATCTCGGCCACGAGACGCTGACCTTCAACCCGGTGATCGAGGCCAGCAGCGATCCGAATCTATTTCGCTGCTTCTGGTCGAACGGGAAGGCGTGGGGTCGCTTCACGCAGAAGCGCGCGGACGCGCAGAGTGATTGGACGTTCGACGTGGAAGTCATCGGCGGCTCGCTCGACGGCGTGAGCGTCGCGCTCAGTGGTACGTCCGAGGGCACGGCGGTTGCGAAATAATTCACCTTGCGGGTTTTGTTCACGTAGGGGCGTTCCATGGAATGCCTCTGTTCACCCGTTTCACCTGATCTGACCGCTTGCGCCGCCCGACGTTCAAAACGTCGGGCTACGAAATCCAAGCCGTCTTTAACCTGAGTTTTGGATAGCTTTTCAGCCCTCACCCCTCAATCCCTCTCCCTCATGGAGAGGGACTTTAAAACCCCGGTCATTGGTCTTGCCCCTTCTCCCTCAGGGAGAAGGGGCAGGGGATGAGGGCGAAAGAATCAGGCGCGAAATTGAACGGTCTTATCCGAAACTCAGGTTCTTTAGACGGCTGGCAAAACACCTCATCTTGCTTTTCAGCCGACTTCAGTCGGCTTGGGTTTGATCGCCGGAGGCTTCGAGCCTCTGGCGATGCAGGCGACATTATATGGGCGCTGGACAAATCACCTCGCTGACGACGCCCTGCTTGAGCAAATCAATTGTTTCCGGCTCTAAAGCGAAGGCGATCATCCTGACCTTGCCTGATTTACTGGCGAGCGCCTGACTCTATCCGCTCCTGAATGTCCCTGAATCTGCCGAGGGTGGCATCGGATTTCACCAGTACCGACATCCAAGTTCGCCTGATTTCGCCGATCTGTTAAAATCATATACGGACAGTTGGCGGGTCGAACTGGAACGGGAACGTGGATGATCTCCTGAAAATGACCAGTTTCGGTGGCTTGAGCGTGACACGCGGCGGCGCGCCTGTTGAACACTTCATCACACGCAAGGTCGATGCGCTGCTGATCTATCTGGCCTGCAATCCGCGCGAGCATCCGCGCGAAGTGCTGGGCGAACTGCTCTGGGACGATCTCTCGCAGGAACGGACGATGGCGAACCTGCGCACGGCACTCTCGAACCTGCAAGCGCAGCTTGCCCCCTATCTACTCGTCACTCGGCAGACCATCGCCATCAATCCCGACAGCCCTTACTGGGTCGATGCCAACGAACTCGATGCTGCCCTCGCCCATGCCGACGATCACTGGAAGCGGCATGGCAGATTCGCCAGCGCCTTGATCGCCCGCACGGAAAAGGCGCTCACCTTGTATCAGGGCAGCTTTCTGGAAGGCTTTCACCTGCGCGATGCGCGCGGCTTCGAGGGTTGGATGCTGCTCGAACAGGAGCGCTTTCGCACCCGCGTGATCGACGCTTATCGCCATCTGGCCGATCATGCCCTGCAATCCGAGCGCTACGACGAGGGAATCGGCTATGCCCGCCGGATTCTCGAACTCGATTCGCTCTCGGAAGAAGCGGCACGTCTGTTGATGCTCCTGCTGGTGCGTTCTGGTCAGCGCGGCGCGGCGCTCGCCCATTACGAGATGCTGGTCAGGAATCTTGACGAGGAGTTGGGCGTCGAGCCGGAAGCCGAAACCCGCGATCTCTACGAGCAAATTCAGGCGGGTGAGATCGAGATTGCGCCTGCCGCGCCCGTCACGCCGCACAATCTGCCCAGCCCGGCGACCACCTTTATCGAGCGCCGCGCCGACCTCGACGGCATCACGCAGCGTCTCGAAGACCCGAACTGCCGTCTGCTCACGCTGACCGGGACGGGCGGGATCGGCAAAACGCGCCTCGCCATCGAAACCGCGCGTCACGAGCTGACCAATTTTCGGCAGGGCGTCTATTTCGTCCCGCTGGCCTCGGTCGATTCACCGGATTTTCTGGTGCAAACGCTGGCGACGACGCTCAATATCTCCTTCCAGAACACGAAAGAGCCGGAACAGGAATTGTTCAACTACCTGCGCGACCGCGAACTGCTGCTCGTGCTGGACAACTTCGAGCATCTGCTCGACGCGGGCGAATTCGTCAGTCGCATCCTGACGCACAGCAGCGACCTCAAGATTCTGACGACCTCGCGCGAGCGGCTCAATTTGCAGGAGGAATGTCTCTATCCGGTCGGCAGCATGGCGCTTGAGGGCAGCAGCAGCTTATCGAGCGCGGCGCAGCTATTCGTGCAAAGCGCTCAACGCGTCCAGCCCGGCTTCGCGCCCGCCGATCATCTGCCCGCGATCTACCGTATCTGTGAATTGGTCGATGGGCTGCCGCTTGCTATCGAACTGGCGGCGGCGCAGGTCGCCGTCATGACCTGCGAGCAGGTCGCCGAGCAGATTGAAATCGACTATGACGTGCTGACCACCTCGCTGCGCAATGTGCCGGAGCGTCACCGCAGCCTGCGCAAGCTGATCGAGCAGTCGATCCGTTCGCTCGATAACAGCGAAGCCGATACGCTCTATAAGCTGGCGGTTTTCCGCGACCGCTTCGATTTCAAAGCGGCGCGCAGCATCGCGGGCGCGAACCTACCGCTGCTGACCCATCTGGTCGAGAAATCGTTTTTGCGCGCCGATACCAGCGGTCGCTACACCATGCACGAGCTTTTGCGCCGTTATGCCTACGACGAATTGAGCGCGCATGGCGATCTTATGGCGGCGCAGCGGGCACACTGTCACTATTACACCGAGTTCGCGGACAATGCGGGTAATGCCAGCGATTACGAGGCTGTCGCTGCCGAATACAACCATATTTGCAATGCGCTGTCGTGGGCGAGCGAAACGCGCTCGGCGGCTGATCTGATCCCCCTTGCCAATGCGGTGACTCAGTACTGGCGCAACTATGGCTATTACAGCACCGCCCGCGAATGGCTCAGTCAGGCACTCGCGCTCAGTTCCGGTGCGATTCCAGCAGAGCAGCGCGCACGGCTGTTGACACTCTCCGGGTATTTAGCCTTTTACCAGAGCGATTTTGACGAAGCGCGTACCGATCTCGATCAAGGGATTGTCTTATGGCGGCAGGTCGATGACCATCGTGGACTGGCGTCGGCGCTGAATTATCTCGGCTATCTGAACATGAATACGGGGCGCTTCGCTGAAGCCCGCGCCTGTTTTGCGGAAGTCGCCGCCATTGCCGAGGCGGACAAGAATGAGCAGGCGCAGATGTGGGCGCTTGGCAATCTGGGGCACGTCATGAACGAGACCGGAGATTTCGAAAACGCCAAAGTTTACATGACCCAATCGCTGGCAATTGCCCGGCGCAACAACGAGATCGAAAACGTCGCCGTTCTGCTCTGCAATTTGGGCAACGCCTATCTGGGGCAAGGGGATTATCCGGGCGCGCAGCGCTGCTACGAAGAAAGCCTCGAACTGGCGCAGCAGGTCGGAACTCGTTCCATCATCCTGAATGACCTGATCAATCTGGGCGAAGTGCTGCACAATCTCGGCGATCCGGCGGCAGCGCTGACGCATTATCAGGAAGGGCTGCGCGCTTTGGCCGAAATGGGCGATAAGTTCGCTTTAACGGCGACAGTCGAAAGCGCGGCTTTCGCGCTGATTGATCTGGGACAGGCCGAAAGCGCGGTTCGGCTGCTCGGCGCGTGCGCGGCCTCGCGCGAAGCGCTCGATGCGCCAATCCTGCCCCGCGAGCAGGGACGCATGGACAAATTTATCGTCCGCGCCCACAGCCAAATCAGTGATGACGAATTCGCGGGCTGCTGGAACGCAGGCCGCGCGCTCACGCTCGATCAGGCGCTCGCCAGCGTTTTGGAAGCCCCGCAAAAATAGACGATCTTTGGACGTTCGTCCGCTACCCTGAACTCCGATAACCAATCCCATCGTCAATGTTCCTCCGGCCCGACGCGCAGACCTGTACGTCGGGCTGAGGACATTTTAGAGGCAGGAGTCGCTGATGCAATCGCTCGCGCCGCGCCACCGGGCGCTCGTTCGCCGCTCGTTCAGCCGGGTTGCCTGCTGCCATCCGCAGATCGCGCAGTGTTTTTTCGACCGTCTCTTTGCGCTCGATCCCGAAATCGAGCGGCTTTTCCCGGCTGACCTGAGCGCGCATCGGCGCAAATTGATGCAAATGCTCGCCCTGCTGGTCAGCGCGCTTGACGAGCCGGACAGGTTCGCTGACCTAACGCGCAGGCTGATCGAACGGCATCTCGGCTACGGCGTTCAGCTTCAGCATTTTCGTCTGGCTCGTGAAGCCCTGCTCTGGGCGCTCGAACAAAATCTCGGCAGCCAGTTCACGCCGCCCGTGCGCGCGGCGTGGACAGCCTTCTATGAGGCCATCCTCGACGGCGCGCTCTCGGTCGAAGGGACGTGAGTTCCACTCCGTCTAATCGGCGGCGCTGCCGATTAGACGATTTCTAGACGATGGCTTGCTATCGTAGGGAGGTAAATCAAACCGGGAGAGGAACACCATGAGTAATCTCGATCATGCAGCTTTCATCCCTCACGATTTCGTCACGATGCCCTTCGGCGGCCAGCGCAAAAGCTGTCCGCAGGCCATGATCCATCTGCACTACGATCCGGTCAATTTTCAGCATCTGAGCCTGATCGCCCGGATGTTCAACCTGGCCTTCGTCAACCACAGCGATCAGGGCGATTTGCCTGGCCTGGCACCAGTGATCGAGGCGCTTCCCGGTATCACCTTTGCGCTGCCGGATTCACACCTCAGCTTACAGTTCGCCACCGACGACAACAGCGCCGAGCCTGATCCATCGCTGGGCTGTGATTTAAGTCAGTTTGTAGAGGCCGCGCCGTGTGGCGTCCGGGTCATCTGGCAGGAGACGCTGCTGCTGCGGCTCGACGCCGAGGGCAAGATCAGTGAGCGCTGGCAGGCGCCAATTCAATGATCGTTCGGGAAATATTCACGTAAAACCCTGGGGATTGCTCGGCATCAAGCTATGACAGGAGGATGGATCATGAAACAAACCGCTTTGCTCACGCTGCTTATTGGACTCTTTTTCGGCTCGCTGGCGGTCATTCTGGCTGGCCCAACCGTGCCGCCGCAGCAGTATTACATCCGCTGGAAGTCGCCCGTCGCCTATACCTGCACGCACGTGTCCAGCAATGATGACCGGATGATCGTCAATACCTCTTTTGACTATTACGTGCCAGCGGGTACGCAGATGAGTGAGTCGGATACTACCCATTCTTCCTATGGCGATACGGGCGGCATGACAGTGATCACCGACTGGGCGTATGGGACGGGGGCTGGTCAGCATGTCTTTCACGGCTTCCAGCTTGATTCGAAATCGTACCCGATGTCCGCGCAGGTCACGATAGGGACGATTATCAACCATGCGCTCGTCTACGAGAGTACGTTTGCCGCCGTTTGCACGGGCAGCTCGAACGCGACCCTGCACGCTTCTATCGTCAACAACAATCGCCCGCTCCATCTCATCGCGCTGCCGGAAGGCAATATCGGTATCGTCCATCCGTGATGATCGTTCGCGCAGTCAATCAGAAACCACAATCGCCTGAATCTGCTTCAGAAGGGATGGATCATGAAACGCTTCGCTTTGTTCACCGTACTTGCCGCGCTCTTTTTCGGCACGCTCGCCGCAGCGTCAGCTCATGCGCCTTATTACGTCGCCTGGGACGCCAGCGCTCGGTATATCTGCTCGCACTCGAACGGTCAGTACGAGATGAATGTCGCTCATGCCTACCTGGACTACGACGCCGCGAATGCCGTGATTGCGACCGAGACGGATTATGCCGATGACCCGACCGGTCACCACGTCTACCCGCAGGTCAACCAGACGGATTGGACGGGGACGCTGGGGCAGCGCCGCCATTGGGATTTCACGTTCATTTCGACCGGGTATCCGATCACGATGCAAGCTGTCCTCAAGACTTATGACAATGGCAAAGAGGTTTATCTCAGCACGTTGACTGCCCGATGCACTGCTGACACCGCTATAACCTCATCGCTGCCCGCGTCTACCCACAACGTCGAGAATCCGCTCGTCTTTGGCGTGTATTCCGAACAGGGCGCGATCACTTACCGCCCATGATCTCACCGCCGCTCAATTCGCGGGAACCCGTAGGGGCGAGTCTCAGACCCGCCCTCACGAGGAACGCCATACGCTGTTTTTCTCCCCTCTCCCAACTTGTTGGGACGCACGCGGGCGTGGGAGAAAGGGTCGGGGATAGAGGGGTTGCTCTCACAGCTTCACCGCGCCCGTTGACAAGCCATCGATAAAGGCGCGCATCCCGATCAGAAATACGATGATCATCGGGATTGACGCGATCACGCTGCCCGCCATCTGAATACCAATCTCCGGCGCGTTGCTGTTGGTCGAGAGCAGTACCAGCCCAACCGAGAGCGGACGCAGTTCGTCGCGGTTGAGGACGAGCAGCGGCCAGATCAGGTCATTCCACGCGCCGTTGAACTGCAAAATCGCCATCGAACTGATAATCGCGCTCGACAGCGGGATCGTGATGCGCAGCAGCAGCGTCCAGTGGCTCGCGCCGTCGATGCGCGCCGCCTCGTAGAGTTCTTCCGGCAGCGTGCTGAAAAACGTCCGCATCACGATGATCTGGAAGGCGTTCGCGCCGAACACCGACGGCAAAATTACCGCCCAAAACGTATTCAGCAGGTGCAGATCGCGCACCAGCAGATAGCGCGGCACGAGTGTCAGGATGCCGGGGATCATCATCAGGGCGAGGATCGCGCTGAAGATCAGGTTTTTACCGGGGAAGTGGTAGCGGGCGAACACGTAAGCCGTGATCACCGCCAGCCCGGTGTTGCCAATGACGATGCTGATCGACATGATGAGCGAATTGCCCATGTAGTCGCGGATACCCAACTCCCACGCCTGCGCGAAGTTCTCCCAGTGGAATGGGAGGGTTGGCAGCAGCGGATTGGTCGCCATCTGCACCGACGTTTTGCCCGACATGATCAGCAGCAGCGCGACCTGCGCCAGCGTCAGGCCGATCACGGTAATCAGGATCAAATGGGCGAAGAAATTGAAAACGCGCGAATTTTTCATTTAGTCTTCACTACCGCGAATCAGCCGCTGGTTGAGCAGCGTCAGCACAAAAATAATGATGAACAGGATCACGCCAATCGCTGAGGCGTAGCCGTAGGCGTTGTCCTGCGTGAATGCGTAATACATGCGCAATCCGGGAACCATCGTCGTCCAGCCGGGGCCGCCCTGCGTCATGAACAGGGGCCGACCGAAATCCTGAATCGTGCCGATGAAGCCGAGGATCACCATCACTTTGATCTGCCCACTGATCGACGGCAGCTCGATGTGCCAGAAGCGATCCCAGCCACGCGCCCCATCGACCGCCGCCGCGTCGAGGATTTCGTGCGGCACAGTCAGGAAGCCCGCGAGGAAGATCAGCACCGTGAACGCATCGATCCAGGGGAAGCCCATGAACATCAGCGAGCCGAGCGCCGTTTGCGCATTGCCGAGCCAGATCACATTTGAGTCGATGCCGACCGTCCGCAATATCACGTTGATGCCGCCATTGAGCGAGAACAGCCAGCGCCACAGCACGATGAATACAAAGCCCGGTACGACCACCGGGATTACGATCAGCACGCGGTACAGGTAGCGCTGAAAACTGCTCGGTATGCGGTAGATCAGGTAGGCGACCAGCAGCGGCACGGACAGCGACACCACGTTAAAGATCAGGAACAGCGCCACGTTGCCGAACGACAGCAGCAGGCGCGGATCGTCAAGGAAGTGCTGATAGTTGTACACGCCGATATAATGCGCATGACGACCGTCCCAGGAATTGAACGATCCCCAGAACGCCTGAAGCGCCGGGTAATACTGGAACAGGATCATGCCAATCACGGTCGGCAGCAGCAGCAGATAGAGCATCCGGCTGTCCCAGATGCGCAGGAGCAGCCCGCGCCTGCGTCGATGGATAGGAACGTCCGTGCGCGGCAGGCTGGATAGCGTTTGGTCAGTCATACGATGGGTTCCTTACAAAACAGGGAGAGGGAGTTTAACCCCTCTCCCCTCGCCATAAACCGAGACGAGGGTACATCTAAAACTTGTTTATCTGGTGATGCGATTATTCGCGTAGCAAGGATTTTCGTAGGGGCGAGGCATGCCTCGCCCCTACACATCACCGCGTCAATTTGTTAGAGCGATGAATGTAATTCTTTACGATCCTGACGGGGCGGCAGGCCAGCTATCGGCGTTCCATTCGGGATGATCCACGATGTCGCTCTGCGCCCAACGGCTGTACTCGTCCTGAAGCTGCTTCCCAAAATCGTCGATGGTGATGTTGCCCGCCATATACAGGTTGAGCAGACGCAGGAACACACCGTCCGGCGTGAAGTCGCTGTTGCCGATGCCGCACACAATCGTATCGGGACTCATCGGCGGATTATAGAAGCCGTAGACCTCGGCCTGCACCTTCGGGTCAGACACGACCTGATCAATCGTCTGCCCCTTGGGGATGCAGGGCGGGAACTGTGTCGAGCACCAGGTATCATTGCCGGGGCGCGAGGTGATGTACTGGAGCAGGTCGAGTGCCATCGGCAGGTGACCGTTATCGACCGTCGTCTGCGGGATGAAGAACGAGTCGCCGACCTCGCCGCCTTCCAGACCGCCCCAGCGCCGCACCTGATCGACAGTGGCGAGGCTGCTGCTGTCTTTGGTGATCAGCGGGAAGACGAAGCTGCCGAAGTCGAAGTCGCGGTCAGGCGCTTCGGCGTACTGCGAGATTGCCCAGAAGCCGTTGTGGATCATGGCCGTTTTCTTGGTCAGGAAGTAATCGACCGTGCTGTCGGCGGCCTGCCAGTCGCTGTTGAAGCAGTTCGATTGCAGGTCTTTCATCAGCTTGGCGGTTTCGAGTACGTACGGGTTGTCGCCCGTCAGCACGCCCTTCGAGATCGCCCACGCCATCATCTCCTCGTTGATGAAGTTGCCTTCATCCGGGACATTCCAGGCGGCAGCGATTTGCTTGTCAATCGGGTCGAGGATTTGCTCGCCGATCCACGACGAATACCACGACATCGAGGGGCCAGTCGAAGCGTCCGCGAACAGTGGGGCAGGCCAGCCCGCCGTCTTGAGCGCCTTGCAGTCGTTGATCAGCGCATCGAATGTCGTCGGGATGTCCTTGATGCCTGCCGCGTCGAAGGCCGTCTTGTTATAGTAGATCACCATCTGGCCGATGTTCTCCGGCAGCGAGTTGCCGACGAAGTAGACCTGCCCGGCGGGGATCGCGGGCGAGCGCGTGCCGATGTTCAGGTCGTACCAGAATTCCTGCCGCCACGTGTCGAACTGACCGTAAGGGTTCTTCTTGTCGATGTCGGGCGTCAGATTGTAAAGCAGGTCGAGGTTGCCGCTCAACATCTGGTCGGTCGGGTACATCGCCACCAAATCGGGCAGCGTGCCGCTGATCAACTGGGTGCGGATGCGGTCATAAATGCCGTCAATCGGCTGCGAGATGAAGGTCACTTTCACGTCAGGATGCGCTTTCGCCCAATCCTGAATCAGTTCGTAGGCCGCTTGCCAGGGGCGGTTATCCGAATTGCCTTTGGCGTATTCATCGACGTTGCCCCAGAACGAGACCGTTAGCTCGCCGGAGAAACCTCCCTGAGCGTGAACGACCAGCGGCAGCGTCACCAGCAAAAGTACAACGAGCGCGAGGAACTTGCGATATTTCAGCATGGAAATCTCCACATATCTAGTAAGAAATACTCTACGGTGGATCGGTTCTGGCTCAGAAGCGCCTCCTTTGTTGTTGATTTTTGATTAATTATAAAAAATAATACTCGATGCGTCTGGACTCGTCAAGCGTTGAAGCGCCCTGAAATCAAGACCATTGCACCTGGTTTCTTTGCGCCTTTCTCTTCAACTTTGCGTCTTTGCGTTGATGCTTTTGGGTTTTACTGACCGCATTACTCAGGGAAAACACTCATGACTCGCACCTTCCGTAACCCGATTATTCCCGGCTTCCACCCTGATCCGTCGATCTGCCGCGTTGGGGACGATTACTACCTCATTACCTCGACCTTCGAATACTTCCCCGGCGTGCCAATCTTCCACAGCCGCGATCTGGTTCACTGGCGGCAGATTGGGCACGTCCTGTCGCGCC
>DASZXN010000059.1:0-8693 GCA_035545875.1 Phototrophicaceae bacterium | reverse complement strand
AAGTTGATGTCCCAGTATTCGTAGTAGTTCACGGTGATCGGGCTGCTGCCCGTGTTCGTCAATTCGACATCGACCAGCAGCGCGGGCACGTCTCCGGCGGGCGCGTAGACCTTGCGCGTGACACGGATTTTTCGATGATCGATCATGGTCTGATAGTAGCCCATGCCGAAAATCCGCTGCATGTTGGGGCGCAGCTTGGGTGAATAGCGATAGGCGGTTGACCAGACCTCGTGCCCATCGTCCAGATAGGCGAAGCCACCCGCATAAGCGTACTCCTGATCGTAGCTCCGGTGCGCGCCCAACGCCTTGACCGCCGAGGTCAGGCGCGCGAACAGCGTCGGCTCGACGTAGGGCTGGCCGATGTTTTTCAGCAGCGTCAGCCCGGAAGTCAGCCCCGTTTTCAGCAGCGACCAGAACACGCCCGGCAGCGAGATCGCTTCGCCGTAGTCGAAATGATTGAGAAACAGGAAACCGCGCTCGGCAACAAACACCTGCACCGTGCCGTCATTCGAGGCCAGCGCGTTGAGATGGTCGTTGCCGATCTGATGCCAGTGATCGCGCCGAAACGCGCCGTGCGACACCGGGTAGGTCGCGCGGTCGTCCTCGTACTGGTTCATCTCGTAGCGATAGGCTGGAAGGCCAGCGTCGTCCACAATCCAGTGACCGAACGGCCCGCTGCCGAAATCGTCCTCGACGAACGTATCCGGCTGACCAACCGGAACCGCCGTCCGCAGCGCTTCCGCGTCAATGGCGGGCGCGGGCACGGGCAGCAGGCGAATAATGCGGCTCGCTCGCCGCAGCAGCCGCCGGATACGATAGCGGGTGCGCGCAATCAACGAATTAGGGTCGCCAACGGTCATGGCGGTTTTCCTTAGCGGTGTGGTCAATCAGCAAAGTCACTGTGATTTCGTTCAGGCACGCTCGCGCCGCGCCAATTCTGGATTTTTATTCTGGAAAATCATTTTCACGGAAGGCCGCGCTTGAGCATTGAAATTTCTATGCAGTAATTATAGATGTGTACCCGTTCCCTGCACAGAAATGCCGTGCGCGGCGCAAAATCGCACCAATTCCCGGCCTGCGTAGGGTTATCGCCGCTTAGGGCTGCGCCGCGTGTGTTATAATCCGGCGCGTCCGTTTTATCGATACGGTTTAATGTAGGGTGTTTCGTTGGGGCAGCGTCAGATGCAATTTCGCGTGTTTTGTGGCAGACTGACGCAACACGGAGTTGATGTTCGAGATGATGGAAATGAACCAATCATCTGAGGCGCTGCACGCGCCGCCACGTTTTCTGCTCTGGCTCGTACTGGTGATCTTCTTCTTACTCATAGTTGCGGTTGCAGCAGGCGTGAACTACGTTTTTGGCGGCGAACGGCTCGTCTCGTTGATTCCCTTTGCCGGAATTGCCGTCGCCGGAGTGATCGTGGCGGCCTTCGTCGGCGCGGTCATCTATCGCAAAAGCCTGCCACGCCTGACGTGGCTGTGGGTGCTGCTGGCCTCGATTCTGGTCGTGATGGCGCTGGGCGTTGGCAGCATTTTCGCCTATAAGAACGTCCTGCCACCGCGTTATCAGGAAGAAATGATCACGAGTATGCCCTTCATGCGCCAACTGCTGCCGCCAACCCCGCAGGGCGGTCTGCTGCCAACCGCGCCGCCGCATGAGGACAGCATTTCACCGGACGAACTGCTTAATTTAGGGTCGCTGAATGTCACCGAACCTGCCGTCGCCGCGACTCCGGCGGTCGCCGCCAGCGCCGCGCCGACCAGCGCCCCAACCGCGACGGTTCCTGTGATCGTCGCGCCGCCGACCGCGACCCCGCTGGTCGTATCGCCGGTGCCCACACTCCCGCCGACCGCCACGCCGACGCTGGCTCCGACCGTTTCCGCCCCAACGCAGGCCGCCGTCGATCCGGCATCCGATACAACGGCCAAGTTTGACCGCCCGGCCTCGACACGCATGTACGGCTTCACCTACGTCTTGCAGGGCTGGAATGACTGCGGCCCGGCCAACATCACGATGGCCCTGAGCCACTTCGGTTGGCGGCAGGATCAGGATTTCGCCGCCAACATCCTCAAGCCGAACCCGGAGGACAAAAACGTCTCGCCCTCCGAGATGGTCAACTTCGTGCGCACACAAACGCAGATCAGCGCCGTCACGCGCATCGGCGGCGACATGGAACTGATCAAGGATTTCGTCGCCGCCAATATCCCGGTGATTATCGAGACGGGCTACTCGCTCGAAGGCGAGGACTGGCTCGGTCATTATCAGACCGTCGTCGGCTACGACGATACCCAGAACGTCTTTTACGTCTACGATACCTGGCTCGGCACGGGCACGGGTGACGCTGGCCTGCCCATCAAATACAGCGACTTCGATTCGCGCTGGCAGACTTTCAACCGTACCTTCATCGCCCTCTATACCAAAGACCGCGAGAATGTGGTCACGCAAATCCTCGGCGACCGCGCCGATGTGACCAAATCCGACCAGATCGCGCTGCAAATCGCCACCGACGAAGCGCGCGCCAATCCGCAGAACGCTTATGCGTGGTTCAATATGGGCACGGCCTACGACAAGCTTGGCGAGTACGACAAATCGGCGGCGGCTTACGATCAGGCCATCCATCTGAATACCCTGCCCTTCCGTATGCTCTGGTATCAGTTCGGCCCGTTCGACGCTTATTTCAATACCCAACGCTACGACGACGTGATGGCACTGGTCGCCAACAACATCAACACCGCCGGGAACTACGTCGAGGAGACGTTCTACTGGCAGGGCAAAGTCTACGCGGCGGAAGGTCAGAAAGCCAACGCGATGGCCTCGTTCCAGAAAGCGTTGGCGCAAAACCCGAATTATCAGGCGGCGCGTGACGCGCTGACGGCGTTGAATTCGTAAATCAAATCAGGGGAACGCTTATGGCAGTCGAAAAACCGAGCCGCCCAACACTACGCCAGATCATGAACTCGACGGCGATTGTGATCGTGGCCTTCGCCGTCGCCAAGATCGTCAGTCTGGCGCAGGTGTTCGTGATCGCCGACAAATTCGGCGTGAGCAGCGCGTGGGATTCGTTCGTGACTGCCAACAGCATCCCTGACCTGATCTTCACGCTGATCGCGGGCGGCGCGCTCGCTTACGCCTTCATCCCAATCTTTGGCAGCTTTTTAGCGCGCGGTGACCGCGACGGCGCTTACCATCTGGCGGCGCACGTCATCAACACAATTTTCCTGACGGCGCTGGTTTTCAGCGTCATCGCTTTCCTGACCGCTCCCTGGATTATCGGTCATCTGGTCGCGCCCGGCTTCACCCCCGATCAGCAGCAGCAGGCGGGTAATTTGATGCGCATCCTGCTGATCGGCACGCTGATCTTTTCGGTCAGCGGCATCATCTCCGGCATTTTGCAGAGTCATCAGCATTTTCTGCTGCCCGCGCTCGCGCCGATCATGTACGATCTCGGCATCCTGTTCGGCGTGCTGTTCCTCGTCCAACCCTTCGGCGTGAGGGGCATCGCCTTTGGCGCGGTGATCGGCGCGGCGCTGCACCTGATCATCCAGATTCCCGGCTTGATCCGCTATCGCGCCCACTGGTATCCCGAACTCGGCTGGCGCGACCCGCATCTCTGGCGCGTGATTCGCCTGATGATCCCGCGCGCGATTGGCCTCGGCGTATTCAGCTTCAATTTCATCGTTATGTACAACATCGCCTCGCGGCTCGGCGAGGGATCAGTCGCCGCGCTCAACTGGGGCTGGCGCATCATGCAGATTCCCGAAACGCTGATCGGCACGGCGATGGGGATCGTCATCTTCCCGACGCTGGCGATGTTGAGCGAACTCAAGGATGTGGATGGCAAGCGCTCGGCGATGGCGGGCGCGCTGCGCTTCATCCTGATCGCCACGATTCCCTCGGCCATTGGCCTCGTCATGATTGGTCGTCCGATGCTCACCCTGCTCCAGCGCGGCGAGTTTGACGAGAATGCCGTCAACCTGGTTTACAACACGCTCGCCCTGTTCACCTTCGGGCTGATCGTCCATTCCCTGCTTGAAGTCGTCGCCCGCAGCTTCTACGCCGACAAGGACACGATTACGCCGCTCTGGGCGGCGCTGGGCGGCGCGGCGATCAACCTGATTGGCTCGATCCTGTTGAGCGGCGTTCTGAACGTCAGCGCGACCTACACGGGCGATCAGGGCAACGTCGCGGGGCTGGCGCTGGCGAACTCGCTCGGCGTGACTTTCGAAGTCGTGACGCTGCTGATTCTGCTGCGCCGTCGCTGGGGCGGGATCGAGGAAGCCACCATCGGGCGCGCGCTGGTCAAAACGGTTGTCGCCAGCCTTGCGATGGGCGTCGTGATCGCCATCATCAATTTTGGCTGGACAAAAGCGGGCTTGGCGGATCGCGGCTTCCTCTGGACGGTCATCCAATTGGGTGTCGAGGTCGGCGTCGGTGGGCTGGTCTTTGTCGGTGTAGCCTTCCTCCTGCGCATGGAAGAACTACAAACGATCATTGGGCTGGTGCTGCGCCGCCGCCAACTGGCTGAGGTTCCGGCATGACGATCAGCATCAAATACGTCACACTCGGCATTGCCGCCACCAATGCCTATCTGATCGGCGACAGCGAAAGCAATCAGGCGATTCTGATTGATCCCGTCGATCAGGCGGAAACGCTCAAGGCAATGGCCGACGACTCCGGCTGGACGATCAAGCTGATTCTGGCAACGCACGCCCATTTCGATCACGTGCTGGCGAGCAAGGCGCTCAAGGAACTGACCGGAGCGCCCTTCTACATCCACGCCGAAGCCGCGCCCTGGCTCAAGACGCTGCCGGAAAGCGGCCTGCGGTTCGTCGGCAAGCCCTTCCCCGAAGCGGCGACACCGGATCGCCTGCTGACGACCGAACCGGAGACGCTGACGCTCGGCGCGATCACGCTGGAGACGCTCTACACGCCCGGCCACGCGCCGGGACATCTGTCCTTCTATATGCGCGATCAGGGCGTGGTGTTCAGCGGCGATTCGCTGTTCGCGGGAACAGTCGGACGCACCGATCTGCCCGGCGGCGATCATGCGCTGCTGATCCGGTCGATCCGCGAGCAATTACTCCCCCTGCCCGACGATACAACTGTGCTGCCCGGTCACGGCGAAATGACCACGATTGGTCAGGAACGCGCGACCAATCCATTTTTAGTTAAAAGTTAAAAGTTAGGGGATTGTCCCTTGACGGTAGGGGCACGACATGTCGTGCCCCTACAATACCTGTCATGAAGGGATAATCGCCAAAAGTTATGAGTTAAAAGTCAGGGAATTGGATAGATGCGCTGTTCTCATCTGTCTCAATTGCCTCTACCCTGTCTCCCTTACCTCGAACGTATCCTGTAAAATACTTTTAACGTTCGACTTTTAACGTTTAACTATTCGCCTCGTGCGAATTGAAACAGGCGCTCCATGAAACACATCCTGCTGATTTTCCTCGACGGTATCGGCCTCGGTGACGATGATCCGTCGATCAACCCATTTGCCGCCGCGACTCTGCCCACGCTGACCGCGCTCACGAATGGCAAGCGCTGGTTACGGGATACGGGTCGCGTGGAGGGCCAGCGCGCTATTCTCGTGCCGACCGATCCGCGCATGGGCATCCCCGGCAGGCCGCAGAGCGCCAGCGGTCAGGCGGCAATTCTGACCGGGCTGAAGGTCCCGCAGATGATCGGCGAGCACTACGGCCCGCGCCCGAATCCGGCAATCCGCGCGATTCTGCACGAGGATAACTTCTTCAAGCAGGTCGTCGCGCACGGCATGAACGCCGCCCTGCTCGAAGCCTATCCGCCCGGCTTCCACAAAGCGATCAGCAGCGGCAAGCGCCTGCCATCGAGCTATCAGCAGGCGAGTCTGGAAGCAGGATTGCCGCTGTTCACCGAGGAAGCGATCTACAGCGGCGACGCGCTGGCGGTCGATTGGACGGGTGAAGGCTGGCGCAGCGATCTCGGCTACACCGACACGCCCATCTACACACCGGAAGAAGGCGGGCGCAAGATGGTCGAGATTTCGCGCCGCTATCAGTTCTCGTTTTTTGCCCATTGGGTCACCGATACGGTCGGGCATCGCGGCAAGGTCGAAGACGGGGTCAAGCTGCTCGAATTATTCGATCACGTGATGGCAGGCGCGCTCGCGGAATGGAATGACGCCGAAGGCTTAATGATTATCACCAGCGATCACGGCAACATGGAAGACCTGAGTCACGGCAAGCACACCGAAAACGACGTGCCGACGGTGATCATCGGCGATGGCAAGGAGCGCTTCGCGGAAAGTCTGCACAGCCTCGCCGATCTCGTGCCGCAGATGGCACAGTTCCTGTTCGCGTCGTAATGCGATTCATAACTTTTCAGGGTTTTCTCATCTCATCTCATCCCTTCACACCATTTTTCAGTATAATATTGATTGTAAGTTGAATTGACCATGATGACGATGTGGAGGCAGCAATGTATCCGAGACGTGGCGGTTGGGGTCGTGGTGGCTGGGGTGGTCGTGGCTGGGGTGGTCGCGGGTGGGGCGGCGGCTGGGGTCGCGGTTATGGCGGCTGGGGTCGCGGCTATTATGGCGGTGGCTGGGGCGGCTGGGGAATGCCCGGCTGCTGGTATATCCTGCTGCTCGCTGGCCTGTTTATTTTCGGCGGTGCGCTGGCAATCGGCTCAGCGATTCACCTAATCTAGCTGGAAGCGTTGCTTCACCGCTGAACTCTCTGCGGGCTGGCCGGGCATCGGTCAGTCTTTTCGCTTGAGCAGCGATCCCCCATTTTTGCGGGGAGTATTCGTTTCGCCAAAACGTCCGCTGCCTCAGACTCGTATAATGAGTCATCGAATATGAATTGAGTGAGGAGTTGGATCCATGTACGGGCGTGGCGGCTGGGGTCGTCGTGGTGGCTGGGGCGGTGGCTGGCGTCGTGGCCCGGGTTGGGGCGGCTGGGGTTATCGTCGCGGCTGGGGTGGTTGGGGTTATCGCCGTCCGTTCTGGGGCGGCGGCTGGGGCGGTTGGGGAATGCCCGGCTGCTGGTGGATACTGGCGCTCTTTGCCGTGTTCGCCCTCGGCGGCCTGCTGACCCTCGGTTCAGCGATCCACCTGATCTAACGGTTCAAAATTCTTACAGGCTCGTTCCATAGAGAGCCTGCGCTCGGACAACGACGGATCACGCGATCCGTCGTTGTCATTTTGGCGGGCGCTGCACGTCCGTGCAATTGCAGAATGTTTACACTTCGCCAAAACGTTGGACACATGTTTCCCGTATACATCGTAGTGATGTGTTGTAACGAAGGGAGGCAAGTATGTACGGGCCAGGTTGGGGCTGGCGGCGGCGCTGGGGTTGGCGGCGGCCAATGTGGGGGCCATACTTCGGGTTTGGCTTTCCCGGCTGCGGATGCCTGTTTCTGCTGCTATTCCTCGCGCTGGGGGCGTGCTGGTTTTTCACGGGCGGCTTCTTTCACCCGTTCTTCTACTACTACCGCTGATCAATCCTCATCGCGATGGAACTGGGGCGCAGAACTGCGCCCCTATTTACGCCGCCGGACGCGATCAATCGCGTCCCTACACTGACAAAATCCCCTAACGAATCGCATCGCTTTAACGTGATTCTTGCGAATCCACGCTATGATCAACCCAGTGATCGCCGGGTGTGGACTTCCCTTGACTATCCTCCCCTGCTCCACTACAATGACCCGTGCTGTTTCGCTAGGATCAGACGATGTTTGAACAACTCACTGACCGTTTACAAGGAATTTTCGACGGCTTAGGGCGCGTCGGCAAACTCACCGAGGCTGACGTTGACAAGGCGATGCGCGAAGTGCGCATGGCGCTGCTCGAAGCGGACGTGGCGCTGCCAGTCGTCAAGGATTTCGTCAAGCGCGTGAAAGATCGTGCGATTGGCGCGGACGTGGGCAAGAGCCTCAAGCCGGGGCAGCAGGTCGTCAAGATCGTTCACGAAGAGATGCTGGCGACGCTCGGCGAAGGCGCGAAGCTCAACTTCTCCAGCAGCCAGAAGCCGCACGTGATCATGCTGGTCGGCTTGCAGGGCGCTGGTAAGACGACGACTGCCGCCAAACTCGCGCTGGAACTGCGCCGTGACGGTCGCCCGACGATGCTGGTCGCCTGCGATACCTACCGCCCCGCCGCCGTCGATCAGTTGGTGACGCTCGCCAAGCAGATTCAAGCGCCGTACTTCGAGGAAGGCACGACGGTTCGCCCGCCGGACATCGCCGTACACGGCGTCAAGGCCGCGAAAGACCAGAACCTCTCGGTCGTCATCCTCGATACCGCAGGCCGTCTGCAAATCAACGAACAGTTGATGAACGAGCTTGAGGAGATCAAGAAGCGGACGAACCCGGCGGAAATTCTGCTCGTCGCCGACTCGATGACGGGTCAGGAAGCGGTCAACATCGCGCAGGGCTTCAATCAGCGGCTTGGCATCACCGGGCTGATCCTGACCAAAGTCGATGGCGATGCGCGCGGTGGCGCGGCGCTCTCGATGCGCGCCGTCACGGGTGTGCCGATCAAGTTCCTGGCGACAGGTGAAAAACTCGACGGCTTCGAGCCGTTCTACCCGGATCGACTGGCGCAGCGTATCCTCGGCATGGGCGACGTGCTGACCCTGATCGAGAAGGCGGAAGCGGAGTTCGACGAGAAAGAAGCCGAGCAGCTACAGAAGAAGCTGCTGCAAAATCAGTT
>DASZXN010000058.1:0-8601 GCA_035545875.1 Phototrophicaceae bacterium | reverse complement strand
CGGTTCATGAAAGGTGATGCGGATTTTGTAGGGACGCGATTGATCGCGTCCGGCAGAGCGGACGGCATCAATGCCGTCCCTACGATTCCTTGTGACCCTTTGTGACTTTCCATCTGACTTTGATGCGTTTGCCCTGAACGGGGTGAGGTGGGCGCTTGTCGTTTGAGCAAGCGTGGCTACAATATTTGTAACGAATTTCTCCGCGCAAATTTTCCATCGGGACGGAGACCATTGTGCTTTACGAGCAGCGACTAAATTTCATGGAGCAGACTTTACGTTTTTTACATTGGAGGCTGCACAGGCCATCCTCTGCCCTGTTGATCTCCACCCTATCAGCGACAGCAGCGCAACCGTCGTGGTTCGAGAACGTCCGCTCCACAATCGAAGCGTTTTTCAGGAGGCTCTTCAACGTGGTCAAAAAGCCCGGTTCTTCCAATCAAACCGTCGCCGTGTGGGAGCAAGACCCCGGCTCTGGCGCACAGCCGGACGGCGGCGCGCTGCTGAACGTCCCTGCTCCTCATCTCGACCAAACGCCCTACCCGCTCGCCACCAAGAGCAAAGCGCCCGCGATCAAGGTTTATAAGCCGGGCACGACGGAGTTCCGCTACTGGGCAGGATCAGCAGCCGCGCGGCGCGGGGCGGATTTCTGGGGCACAATTGTGCCGAAAGGCACGACGTGGGAAGGCGACGTCGGCGATCAACTGACACTCAAGTTCGATGAAGGCGACGACCTGAACGCCTTTTACGACCGTACCGGCCTGTCCTTCTTTCACGGTACGTCGGCGGGACGCACCGTCTATTCCGGCGAAAGCCCGGATATTGTCTGTCACGAACTCGGCCATGCCGTCCTCGATTCGATCCGCCCGCAGTTTTGGGACGCGGCCAACTTCGAAGTGCCTGCCTTCCACGAGTCATTTGGCGACATGAGCGCCCTCCTGACCGCGCTTCAGGTTCCCAGTCTGCGCGACGGCGTGCTTCAGGAGACAGGCGGCGTGCTTTATCGCAATTCGCGCCTGTCACGACTAGCCGAGCAGTTGGGCTGGGCGATCCGCCAGCAAGCCCCCGACGCCGTTGACAAAGACTGCCTGCGCAACGCGGTCAACCAGTTCGTCTACCGTGACCCGAATACCCTGCCTGATTCTGCCCCCGCCGCCGAACTCTGCCGCGAGGCGCACTCCTTCTCCCGTGTGTTCACGTCGGCCTTCTTCGAGAGCCTCGGCGGGATGCTGCGCGTACTGGCAGGCAGCAATCCGGCAACTTCGGATCAACTGCTTCAGGCCAGCCAGGACATGGCGAAAATTCTGGTCGCCGCCATCCTGCAAACGCCAGTCGTTCCAGCCTTTTTCAGCCAGGTTGCCGGGCATATGATCGCGGTGGCGGCAGGACAGGCAGGCAATCCCTATGGCGAGGCGATCAAGAGCGCCTTCGTCCGGCATGGTATTCTATCGGTGCAATCGGCGGCAACCGTGAGCGCGGTCACGCTGTCGGCGCAGGCCATTCGTCCGCAGGAGCCTACCCAACTCCCGACGACGCGCATTTCGGTCGCGGAGTTCGGCCTGAGCGTCGATACGATCCTCGTTCACGTCGGCGCGCAGAAACGCTTCGAGGTCGCGGGATCGGCGGTGGGCGGCGGCTCGGCGCAGTCGCTCACACACGACGAAACTGCCAAGCGCTACGTCGAAGATTTGATCCGGCGCGGTCGGCTCGATACGGGGCGTTTCGGCAACTCAAAGAGCGCCGTCACCCATCCCTATGCGCTCAAGACGCACGCGCTGGTCGAGGAAAATCACGAAGTCTATCTGCGCCGCTTGCGGATCGACTGCGACTTTGATTGAGGGGATGTTCGGAATTAAGAGGTCACGCGATGTCTGGAAACCAGAATCCACCAGCGGATAACCCGTTCAAGCCGGACAAGGCCGAACTGGAGCGTCGAGCCTACATTGAGCACCTGATCAAGACGGGGCAGGCTGCCGAGGCGCAAGACGGCAAGCTGCCCCCCGGCGCAACGCACGAGATCGTCGGCAAGGACGCCAACGGCGTGCCGATTCTCAAGCGCCGCCGATTCTCGTAAATATCGTGGGGTTTGTTCCCGTAGGGGCACGATAGATCGTGCCCCTACACAGAAATTCTTCCCTCAAAATCGTTAACCCTGGCTGACGTTAATTAGCTTGATTTGCCCAACACGTAGCGGTTCATCCAATCGAGTGTGGCCTCGTTCTGCGCCTTGCGCACCGCCGGATCGCCCATGATCGCGCCGACGTGCGACGAATTGGGCATTCGCAGCATCTCGACGCCGCAGCCGTTGGCCTTCAGGCGCGTGTAGAACTGCTCCGACTGCTCGGCGGGGCAGCGATAGTCATGCTCACCCTGAATCAGCAGCGTCGGCGTGGTGCAGGTATGCGCGTAAGTGATCGGCGAGCAGCGCTCGTAGACTTCCGGCACTTCGTTCGGCGCGCCGCCAAACTCCTCAGCGACATACCAGGCGCTGATGTCGCTCACGCCGTACATGCTCACCCAGTTTGTGACCGGGTTTTCCGGCACCGCCGCCTTGAAGCGCCGCGTCTGCCCGATTGTCCAGCACGAGAGATTGCCGCCGCCCGAAATCCCGAAGATACCCAAGCGATCCGGGTCGGCGTAGCCTTTGGCAACCGCCTCATCAACACCCGCCATCAGGTCATGATAATCGAGGTTGCCCCAGTCGCCGACAATTGCGGTCGAAAAAGCGTCGCCGTAGCCAGTCGAGGCGCGGTGGTTGACCATCAGCACAGCGAAACCCGCGCCACAGAGCATCTGCGAGTCGAAGTGGAAGGCATGACCAAAGGCGCTGTGCGGCCCGCCGTGAATGTTGAGCGTCGTCGGATACGGTGCTTTGCCCTCCGGCGGCAGCAGAATCCAGCCTTCGACCTGTGTGCCGTCGCTGCCGGGGAACAACAGATGCTCAATCGTAGGCAGTTTGACCTGCGCCAGCCACGCATCATTCAGGTGTGTGAGCTGGCGTTCGTCGCTGCCGTCGAGATTGCATACGTACAGGTCAACCGGATGATTGAAGTCGCTGACGAGATAGAGGAACTTGCCGCTGCTGGCATCCATCAGACCGGCGGTGCGCTCGCCTGCGACCAGTGGTCGATAGGATTCTTTGCCGCCCAATGCGATCTCGTAAATCCCGACCGTGCCACCTTCCTGCACGCGGACGTAAGCGCATTTACCGTCCGCCGAGACCGGGATCGAAAAACTCATCAGCGGCGTGGGCATATCGGGCTGCAAGCCGCCATCGACGCCGACCGCCAGCCCCGCGCTGCGACATTCCGGCTCGCCGCCCTTGCGACTGACCAGCCAAAGATCAGATTTCGAGCCGCTTTTCTGCCCCGGCTTGACCGCGTTGAAAACAACGCGCTTTCCGTCCGGCGTCCAGCCAATCGATCCCATCATCCAGTGTTCAATCAAGGTGCGAATCTCGCCGCTCTTGACGTTGACGATACACAGGCTCGAACTGAGTGAGTCGTGCGTATCGGGGAACAAGCTCGCCGTGAACAGGATTTCCTTGCCATCTGGCGACCAGTGTAGATTGCCGTTGTGCATCCGGTCGTTGGTCAGCCGCTTCGCCTCCCCACCATTCGCATCGACCACGTAGACCGATTGCGCTGAATCATCGAGGTACTCCATGCCGTCGAAGCGATAGACGTGGCGATCCACGCGATAAGGCTTGGTTGGATCGCGCGGCTCGGTCTGCGCCAGCCCGGTAAAAGCGATTTGCTTGCCATCCGGCGACCAGCGCGGCCCGCCGCCAACGCCCTGCTTGAGCGACGTGATCGCACGGGCTTCGCCGCCATCGACCGGGATGACGTAAAGCTGCGGTTTCTCGCCGCGCGTGGACATAAAGGCGATCTGCTGGCCGTCCGGCGACCACTGCGGGTCGGCATCGACGGCGCTGCCAGCGGTGAACTGGCGCGCTTCGCCCGTCGCCAGCGTCACCACCCAGATCGCGCTGTATTCCTTGCCTTTGTCCGCATCGACATGCGTAACTGTGTAGGCGGCACGCGCGCCATCGGGCGAAAGCTGCGCCGAAGTGATGAACTTCAGGCGGAATAAATCGGCTGGCTCAACCGTGCGTTTTTTCTTAGGCATAATCGTCCTCAAATCAGGTTTCATTGCGGAAATTTGGAGCGACTATAACAATCGCTCTGGCGCATGACAAATTGGATCGCCTCAACCGGGATACCAGATGATGCGCGGATCGTCCACCGCCCGCTGATACGCCCATGCCGACTCGATCATTCGCGCAAGATCATATTTTGGCCGCCAGCCGAGCAGAAACTTCGCTTTCGCGTTGTCCAGCCACGTCGAATGATACGGCGTGACGATCTCGACCGTCGGCAGGCCGCGTGTGCGCGTCAGATAATCGCCGAGCGCGCGATAATCGACGGGTTCGTCCATACAGATGTTAAACGTCTGCTGGCGCGCGGCGGGATGATCGAGCGCCACCAGAATTGCCTCGATCAAATCATCGATGTGAACGAAATTGCGCTGGACTGGCTTGCCGTCAGGGTCGAGCATCACGGGGATCGTCTGCGTGCGCACGTAGTCGGCGGCTTTTTCCTTGCCGACCAGTTCGCCCCAGTTTGGCCCACCGAACACGTCGTCGCCAAACGACAACTGATATTTGAAGTCATCTTTTTCCATGATCCAGGGCGCGCGCAGACAGCAGCCGTTGAGGTTGTACTGGACATAATATTGCTCCAGCATCACTTCTTCCAGCACTTTCGAGAGCGCGTAGCAGCCTTCATAGGCCGTGTGACGCTGCGTCTCGGTCACGGGAATCGGCTGTGGATAGACGAAATGTCCCAGCGCCGCGTCGCCGCCGATCAGGATGAACTGCTGAAAGGTCGGGCTGACGCGGCAAGCTTCGAGCAGCCAGAACAGCCCCTTGACCGCTACGTCCATAATCAGTTCCAGCGTCTCCTTGACCGTCGCCAGATGCAGGACGTGCGTCACGTCGCGCATGGCTTCATTGACGACGCTCGCGTCCGCCAGCGAACCGCGCACCGTTTCCAGCCGCTCGTGAGGTGGCAGATCACGGTTGTGCAGCAGCGCACGGATGATCACGTCGTCGTAGGCGCGATCACCAAGCACGCGATCCATGAACGCCCGCCCGACTTTCCCGCTCGCGCCTGTAACCAGTATCCGTTTCGGCATCATTTTGCTCCAAATTCAATCAATTTAGGGCGAGGCGTGCCTCGCCCCTACAAGAGCAAACCTATTGATCATATGCTTCACTGTAACTCGCCTTTGCGCCGCGCCTTGATCTCTTTCTCAGCACTCAGCACTTGGTACTCAGCACTTTTTAAGGCGTGGCGCTGAAATCATTGAGTGACACAGAGGGCAGATAATCGCCCACCTGCGTCCGCGTCCACCACGCGCCCGTTGCGCCGCGCTGATCCGCCGTCGTGAAGCGATACTGATAGAGCACGGCGCGAATGTAAGTCGGCGGCTTGTCCGGGAACGGGTTATCGGCCAGCAGCGCCAGCACGTCCGGCGAGCCTTGCAGCAGCCGATAAACGAAATTGACGAACCAGGGATTGCTCTGATAATTCTGACCGAGCGCCGCGAACCACATCTGCCAGTCGAGGCGCGGCTGATACGGCGCGACGTACACAGGCGAGCGGTTTACATCGCCCGCCTTGTAGGGGAACTCGTAGGGCAGCCAGGTTTTGCCGTCATTGCTGCCCTCGACAATGATTTCGGGGCGCGTCGTCGTCATCACGGCAAACAGACCGTAGCCATTGACCAGATACAGCCGGGTCGCGCGGTTGTAGATCGAAGCGAGCGGCGGCGGCAGTGTTGATGGGCTGATGCGCGAGTCAACCAGGTTCAGCACGATCTCGCCGCCGACGAAGATCAGCACCAGCGCCAGCGGCACAGCGATGATCTGCTTGATCCTCGATGGCCTCGGCAGGCGCATCTCGCGCATTCGGCGCGGGAACAGGTGGCGCAGCGCGTCGTCGTCAAACATCAGGATACACAGCGCAATTGCCAGATAATTGAAAAACGTGTAGTTGCCCGTCAGCAGGATGATCAACTGAAGCAGGATGGTGAGTGACGCACCAATCATGCGCAGGCGGCGCGGCAGGAAGAACAGGAACGGGCAGATTAGCTCGACGAAGAAGGTGAAAGCCGTCGCTAGTTGCAAAAAGGTGGGCGGAAGCTGCGCCATATACCAGGCCAATGGCGTCGGCAGCGGTTGTGTCCAGAAGTGATAATCGAGCGCGGTCAAATTGCGCCAGGTCGGATCGCCGCTGGCGAGCTTGACCACGCCCGACATGAACATCAGCCGAAAGAGCAGCAGGCGAAACAGCCAGATCACCACCAGCGACGGCGACCTTTGCCTTGACAGTCGCGGCAGAATATGGAACGAGTCGAGGAAGATCGCCAGAAAGCCGACTTCGAGCAGCAGAATGTCCCACTGGAAGCCGAGAAAATCCTGCCCGGCGTTGAACAGCGACAGGTAGAGCAGCCAGAGCAGCGCCAGCGCCGGAATCGTGGCGATGTCGAGGATCAGCAGCACGGCGAGCAGCGCGCCGCCGATGCACAACGCCTGCAAAAAAGCGTCGCTGCTGTTGATCCAGACGAGTGTCGGAAACGCAACATAGCGATCCGGCGTCGGGTAAACCGCCGCGATCCGCTGGAGATACTCTGTGATGGGCAAAATGCCCTGACTGCCGATCAGCCCCCTGATCTGCACGGCCAGCGAGAGAAACGCCACCAGATAAATCAGGCCGAGCACGCGCAGGAACAGCCAGCGCGACAGCACGTAGCGATGTGGGCCGAGATTATGCCCCCACAGAATGATCGTCAGCCAGTAGAAAAGGTTGCGATGCGCGGCGATCAGCCGATAGACCAGTTCCGAGAGCGTGCCGAAGCCTGGGATATGCTGATACAGCCAGAGCATCCAACCGCGATTGGGCGTGTCTTTGAGCAGATAAAAGACGGCCTGCGCGCCGCTGTAGACTGTGCCATCCGGCAAAATCAGTTGAACGGCACGAGCGAATTGTTCGGGGGCAATCTGCGGGTACTGACCGGCGGCTGCCTGCGACGGCGCGTAGTGAACTTCATCGCCTGTGAGTTGATGCCAATGTTCCACCCACAGGCGACAGAAGCTGCAAGCGCCGTCGTAGACGAGAACGCCATTCATCACGTGGACTTAAGCGCGCCCCCACTTCTTATAGGCTTCCTCGAACGACATGCCGCGCGCGAAGTCCTCACGCATCCCCTGTTCGCTCGCCTCGACTTCTTCGGCCTTGACCAGTGCCTCCAGCGCGATTTCCTGCGGCACGACGATCACGCCGTCCACTTCGCCAATCACCCAATCGCCGGGAGCGACGCGAATCTGGCTGGTGAGCGTTCCGGGCATGGCAATCGGCACGCCAGTCTCGTGGATGCGCCAGCGCTTGGCCGACTCAATCGGCGTGGTGCCAATCGCGCAGACGGTGAAATCGGGGATGACTTCGAGTCCGAGATAGTCACGGATATAGCTGTTGGAGACGAAGCCGCGCGCGCCATGCTGCTTGAGGCTCCAACTGGTCATCTCGCCGAACTTGCCGGAGACTGGCTCGTCGCCGCAGTCGATCACGACGACGCAGCCGGGAAAGCACAGATCGTTGACCGCCGCGAAGCCGTTGAAATCCGTCCCCGGCTCACCCTGCAAGCGCGGATCGCGCCCGCCGCGCGCCGTGACCGCCATCCCCGCAAGGTGCTGCTTGGGAAAGAGCGGCTTGATCTTCAAATCGAGGCATTGGTTCGGGTAGCCCATCTTGTCGAGCGTGTCGTAGATGTTGGCGACGCGAATTTTGTCCCAGCGCGCCTGAAGCTCGACCACGTTCGCTCGCTGATCAATCTCGGTCATCGAATAATCCCCCTTTTTATCAATGAACAGTTTTTAGCGGATAGCGATTAGCCAAAAGCTGAAGTTTTTAATTCTTGGTTCTTGGTTCTTAGCTAAAAACTAAAAACCAAGAACCTCTTTTCGCTCACTTTTAATTCGCGTAAACGGCCTGGCGCAGCCCTTTCAGATAGCCAATCGCGAACAGGCGACCAATCGAGGAGTAGCCCGCGTTGTCGTTGCTGTCGCCTTCCATCGTCGGCACGTGATCAGGCCGCGAGACGCCCTCGAAACCGACTTCTTTGTACGCCTTCAGGCATTCGAGCATGTTGGTCTGCCCGTCGTCGTGGAAGGTCTCGACAAACTTTTCCGCCGTGCCGCGCACGTCGCGCAGGTGAACGAAGAAAATCTTCTCCTGCTGGCCGAACTTGCGGATCACCGAGGGCATATCGTTGGTCATCAGCGCGAAATTACCCTGACAAAGCGTGATCCCATTGACCGGACTGGGCACGAGATCGATCAGGCGCTGGAAATTATCGACCGAGCGCATGATTCGCCCCAAGCCGCGAATCGGCGAGAGCGGCGGATCGTCGGGGTGCATCGCCAGCTTGACGTTGGCGGCTTCCGCGACCGGGACGACGCGCTTGAGGAAGTATTCCAGGTTCTCCCAAAGCTGATCTTCGGTGACCGTGCCATACTCAGTCGGCGGCGCGTTACGCATCAGG
>DASZXN010000057.1:0-8208 GCA_035545875.1 Phototrophicaceae bacterium | reverse complement strand
CTACCGGGGCAATCCGCTCCCGTGATTCTGCCGCGCCGCAGCGACGCGCTCTATCTGGTGCAGCGCGTCCGCGACGAAGCCCACCGCTTCGCCATCACCAGCCACCGCGCCCGCCGCAACAAAATCGGCATGGTCAGCCAGTTGGAAGCGATCCCCGGCGTTGGCCCCGCCAAGCGCAAGGCGCTCTTGAAAGCCTTTGACAACTCGATTGACGCGATTCGCGGCGCGAGCGCCGAGCAGTTGAGCGCTGTACCGGGCATCAATCCCAGGCTCGCCGCGCTGATCAAAGAATCGATCTAATCAGAGCATAAATAACCTGAGTTTTGGATAAGCCGCAGTAGAAACAGATTTTTCCCTTGTAGGGGCACGACATGTCGTGCCCCTACGATAAAATTCTTCGCTCAAAATCGTTATCCATAACTGGCGTTAAATAGAAATAAAGCCATAGCGCAAGCTCATTGTGTGCAACTTAGCGCCAAGGGACGACCATTGCGAAACCGAAAGAGGTGTTTGAATGAACGAACCCATTACAACGATTGATACTCGATTCAGTGACCCAAATGCCACAGCCACCTCGTGGGAAGAAACACGTCGTGTGCTGGAAACTGCCGAACTATTCTGGATCATCACTGTCCGCGTTGATGGTCACCCCCATCTCACCCCACTGGTCGCCGTGTGGCTCGATGGGTCGCTCTACTTCTGTACGGGCGACACTGAACAGAAGGCTAGGAATCTTCGGAGGAATCCGCATGTGATTCTGGCGGCTGGCAGTCTCCACTGGAATGCCGGGATCGACATCGTGGTTGAAGGGGACGCTGTCCAGATCACGGACGAAAACCTGCTCAAGCGCCTGGTCACGGTGTGGGCCACGAAGTGGGATGGGCGATGGCAGTACGAGGTTCGTGAGGGTGCTTTTTACGGCGAAGATGGTAAGCCGATCCCGGTGTTCTCGGTCACACCCGTCAAGGTCTTCGCGTTTGCTAAGGATCCGCAATTCGGTCAAACGCGACATCAGTTCTGACCAATCTTCACCGTCGCTCTCCACAAAAGTGAGGCTGGCGCAGTATTGTAGGGGCTTGGCGCTGCCAAGTCCGTTTTATTTACGCGACCCGGTTCGGGTCAACGATGTATTCCCACCAGTTCCACGAGATATTGTTGGTAGCACCAACAAAGTGCGGAAAGTGCCTCATCCACCAGACATGATGCCTGCGGATGTCGCCGTTGCCCCACTCTGAACAAGTCACCTGACGCGGCTCGCCGCTTAAATCAGGAAAGTGATACCAGTTATCGCATCTCGATGGCACAGGTCGCGGATTACCCCAGTCGTAATCACGCAGACTGTTGGGCGCGAAATGGACATTGCCGCACTCGGCGCGACCGGGATGTGTCTTGTCATAGCGAGTAAAGCGCTCCCACAGATTGGCATCGCCGTGTGCGCGCTCGAAAACTTTGCTCAACATCGATTCAGCGCGATGACCCATATCTTCGAGCATCTCGCCGACGCCACGCTCGTAATTGAAGCCCATAATTACGAAACGCTTTTTGGCGGCCTGCGTCCCGCCGAGCGGCGGCGCGTTGCACCAGAAGGCTCCTGGCCCTGCCATAATCGACTCGTAGTAGCCGCAGTACGGGAAGCCGAGCAGCCACACCTCGTCAATCGCGCCTGTGTTGACCTTCTCGATCATCCTGAACTCGCGCACCAGCGCCAGATAGTCAACCGCGTCGGGCTGATGAAACTGCCGTGAGTTCCAGGCGCGATCAAAGCTCTCATCGGTGTAACGATAGCCATCCTGCTTGACCGGAAAGCCATCAACCTCGATGCGCTCGGCGATCTGGTAATCGAGATAGCCGCCGCTCACCTCGCGCAGATCGCTGATGTAGCCCTGTGCCAGTTGATCGGGATCGTTCCAGCGATAGGCAACCTGCGCTTTTTGCCCGCCGCGTGGACGAATCGTCGGGTTGTGGATGATCGCCAGTACCTTTGGGCGCACCGGATCGGGCGTTTGCAGACTGCCTACGGGCATCGACGCAGGTGACGCGGGTGCATCGTCGAGCGGGTGCGGCTGATCGGACTGAAACAAGCGGCGCAAAAAGCTCATCGTCTGCCCTAATGTTGAACCAGATAGAGCGTGAAGTCGATGTCACCGGGCGAGTGACCATACTGAGTCAGCATGTGCGCGGCTTCGCTGCGGTGCTGCGTCCCGTGATTGACAATGTGAAACAGGCAGTGCCAGAGCACGCGCTCGCTGACGCTCACTTTGGTGCTGTAGCGGATCATCCGAGACATATCTGCGTCCGTCAGATCGTTGAGATAGGTGTGCCACGCCGATTGTTCGACTGTCCAGCGCTCCCGCACCGATTCGACCGTCGGGAAATCTTCCGGCTTTATTCCGTCGGCGGGAACTTCACCCATCTCGAAGATCATACGCCAGCGATGTTCACCGCGAAGGATGTGAACGACCGTCCCGTGCAGGCTGCCCCAACTGTGTGTCGTCGGCGCGTCCCACTGCTCCGGCGTGACTTCGGCGCTTTTCGCCAGAATCAACCGATTCGCCCAGTCGTTGTACTCGAACAGCAGTCGCACATCCGCAGTGTTCATAGCGGCGCGACCGTTACGCCGAACAGCCGCTCGGCGTTCTCGTAATAGACCTTCCTGAGTACGTCGTCGGGCAGATACAGCCCGTAGACCGCCCAGCGCCCCTGACGCGGAATCACCGTCTCGCTGTAGTTGAAGTATTCGTCGTCGGTTTCGAGGAAGTGATAGTAGATGCGGTAGCGCGGCAGGCGAATCCCCGCGTCGATGCCGAACAGGATGCGATCCGCATAGTGCAGGAAGAAGCGCCGCGCGCTGTAGGGCTGGCGACCCAACTCACCAACACGGGCGCTGATGTCCACGTAAAAATTCGGGCAGTCGTCGAGCATCTGCCCAACCCAGCCGAGATTTTCGGCGTAGCAGCCGACGTGCGCGCCGATAAAGGTCGTCGCGCGGTGGCGCGTCACCAGCGACTTGAAGTCGGTCATCAGCTTCATGAACGGCGGGTACGGCGGACTCGGAAAGTGCCAATCGGGATGGTTGTTGAGTTCCTCGTAGCGCTCGTTGTTCGCGTCCTGCGGATCGAAGAACGCGACCGGATCGGCAATGTGCATCAGTACAGGCAAGCCGAGTTCGCCCGCAGCCGCAAACAGCGGATCGAGGCGTGGATCGTCAATCGCGACCAGATTCCCGTGCTGATCGCGCACGTCGAGGCCGAACGGTTTCCAGATTTTCAAGCCCTGCGCGCCGCGCGCGACCTGCTGGCGGAAACGCTCCGCTGCCCACTCGCCAAAGCGATCCCCCTGCTCCGCCCACTGCGCCCAATCGACGCCGCCGAACATGAAGAAGCGCTCTGGCGCTTTCGCCTTGACGTTATCGAGGTGCTGGTAAAGGATGTCCTCGCCCCAACCGCCGTCGAGATCGACGTAGGCTTTGACACCCGCTGCTGCCATCGCGTCGAGGATTTCGTTGATCGGCTTCTCTTCCCAGCCGCCGAATGAGCCGCGCATGTGATTGTGCGCGTCGAACACCGGAAACTTCGGCTTCAGCACTTCGGTCTTTTTGACGACCAGCTTCGGCTGTGGCGTAAATTGACTCAGGTAAATGTCAGGCATTTTCTCTCTTTGCGCCTTTGCGTCGAATCGATTGTTTTTGGAGATTATCCCTTGACGGTAGGGGCACGACATGTCGTGCCCCTACAATACCTGTTGAAGGGATAATCGCCTTGTTTTTAGCTTTCTGCCAGCAGTGCGTGGATCGCTGCCTCGGTAGCGGCTTCGCCGCCCGCGCCGACCTGCTGATAGCGTAGATAGCCGCGTTTGTCGATCAGCGAGAGCGTCGGCCAGACGCGCTGACCATAGGCATTCCAGATCAGGCCGTCATTGTCCTGCGCGACCGGATAGGCAATGCCGAGCTTTTTGATTGCGGCGGCGAGGTCAGCGTAGCTTTTCTCGGCAGCGACTTTCGGGTAATGCACGCCGATCACACTCAAGCCCTGATCGGCGTAAGCCGCATTCCACTGGTTGGCGAAGGCCAGTGTCGGCATACAGGGCAGGCAGTCGAATGCCCAAAAGACCAGCAGCACGACGCGACCGCGCAGATCATCGATATGGATCGGCGCGCTGGCGTTAAGCCAGACGGTATCGCGCAGTTCAGCGGCAGGCCCGTAGATCGGGTAGGGCGCGAGATTCGTGCGCGGGATCGAAGTCGGCGCGGCAGTCGGCGCGACAAACGTCACGATAGGCGGCGTCGGTGTGAGCGGCGTGGTCGGCGGCGCGATCAGGATCGGCTGCTGGGTCGGCGTGCTGTTGATCGCAGCGATCTGGCGGCGGTTCTCCTGGAAGGCCGCCACCGCGAACACCGCGCAGCACAGCGCCAGAAAGCCGATCAGCCGCCTGACCCCGACCGCTCCAACGATCATTCGCTGCTCGTGTGAAAAGCGGGCAGCACGGCTTGCGCCAGCGCTTCCAGCCGAGCGAGATCGTCCAGTTCAATCCATTGCAGCATAATGCGTTCCGCGCCCGCATCGACGTAAGCGCCGATTTTGTCGATCACCTGCGAAGCCGTGCCCATAATCAGATTATTGGCCGTCTCGTCAATTGAGCGCTCGGCCTTGATCTTCTGCCAGTCGGCGTCATCTTTGGCGAAGTGAACGCGCGTCATCACCGAACGCTTCACGTCACCGGAAGCGCGTTGGAATTTCCCCAGCAGCTCGTCCAGCAGTCGATTATGCTCCTTCAAGCCTGCCGGATCGATGAACACGGCGTTCCACTCGTCGGCGAACTCCGCCGCCAGCGGCAGCGTGCGCGTCGGCCCGTTGCCGCCGATCAGGATGGGCGGGCCGCCCGCGCGCTGCGGACGTGGCAGCAGAATCGCATCTTCGAGCGGGAAATGCTTGCCCGCGTAGGTCACGGGCGCGTCGCTGGTGAGCAGGCGTGTCGTGATTTCGAGCGCTTCACGCAGCATTTCGTAACGGACATGCCGATCCGGGAACGGCACGCCGTAATTGTGATGCTCGCGGATTTGCCAACCGATACCCAGTCCGAACACCAGCCGACCGCCGCTCAGATCGTCAATGGCCGCCGCCGTGCGCACCAGCATCGCCGGGTGGCGAAAGGTGACCGGCGACACCAGCGTGCCGAACTCGATGTGATCGGTCTGCGCAGCGGCATAGGTCAGCGAGACCCATGCTTCCAGTGATTCGTAATCCGGCGGCTGCGGGTTAGTGAAGTGATCCGAGCGAAACACGCATTGAAAGCCCAAATCCTCGGCAGCGGCCAAAATACGCCGCCAGCGTTCCCACGTCAACCCCTGCTGCCCTTCGATCATGAGTCCGATTGCTGTCATGAATTTTGCTCCCCTGCGCCGCACAAGTTGATGAAAAATACCCATAATCGCGGTAAACTACAAAAGTGTTCATTTAAATCGTAATCACGAGGTCGATGATGGAAAATTTAGCTCAAGAGCAGTGTGCGCCCGACAACGCGCAAACCACCAAACTGACCGATAAGGAAATCACTGACCTGCACATGAATACCCCGATGTGGGATGCTGTCGAGATTGATGGCATCAAACGGCTTCAGCGCAGCTTCGATTTCAGCAATTATGCCGACGCGCTGGCGTTCACGGCGCGGGTCGGCAGACTGGCGCAAGAGCAAAATCACCATCCGACTCTCATCACCCGTTACAACAGCGTAGCCGTTGAGTGGTACACCTTCGTCGTTAAGGGTCTGCATCACAATGATTTCATCATGGCTGCCAAGACTGACGACGCTTATCTGAAGCTGCTGGATGAGGCGCGCGCGAAAAATCCGGTTCAGGAAGCTTCGGAAGAATCGTTCCCGGCCAGCGATTCGCCCGGCTGGATTGGCGATTCGGCGGAAAAACAGGGCTGAGGCTCACTGGCGGCTGCGCTGCTCCGCCAGATAGTCGTCAATGGCAATCCGCGCGATCCGGTAGCTGCTGCCGCTGCGCAGCGCGCCGAGCTTGCTCTGATCGATCAGGTCGAGCACGGCGCGCTCGGTCAGGTGCATATAGACGGCGGCCTGCGCGACCGTCATAATATCCGGGATTTCCTGCGGGGTGTAGGGCGCTCCCTTCGCCTTCTCAAGGACTTCATTCTTGGGTTTACCCGTGTCGGGCGGCACCTGCGCGATATTGTAGGCAACCAGCGCCAGCGCGATCACCAGCGACCCCAGTTCAATGAACGTCACATCGATCAGTTGATCGTAGGTAATGTCGCTGGTGCCGGAGATCAGGAACAACGCCGCGATAAAAGCAATAATCGGGGGAGCCATCAGGATCAAGGCAATCGTTCGGCTTTGCGGGCGCGAAATCGTCCGGTTAGCAATGCGGAACTCACCCTTGAACAGCAAATACAGCCCGAACAGGAAGGCGATACCACTGCACATAAGGATTATCTCTACGTTGAGCGAATGCAGCGCATTATACCCCGTGTCCCTCAGGAGTGAACATGGAACTCAAACCCGCTCATAGTCTGACGCTTGAGGAACTGGCAGCGCTTTTCAACCTTGCCTTTACCGATTACGTCGGCGGAAACGTGCATTTCACGGGTTCGACGCTGGCGCGCTTCCTCGCCCGCGACAACGTTGATCTCGACCTGAGCCAGATCATTCTGGCGGACGGTCAGCCCGTTGGCTTCGGCTACATCGAGCGGCTGGGATGGTCATCGCGGCTGGCGGCTTTCGGAATTGTCCCGGCGGCGTCGGGGATGGGTCTCGGCAAGGAAGCCATGACCCGCCTGATCGCGCAGGCGCGAGCGCGTGGCGATCATCAGTTCGAGTTAGAGGTGATCGAGCAGAACACGCGCGGCGTTCGCCTTTACGAGGGCGTTGGCTTTCAGCGCCTACGCCGACTGGTCGGCTACGACGGCAAACCCGCTGTTTTAAACCCTGAAATGCAACGTTCGATTCCCAATTTGGAGTCGCTCGACATTCCCGCCGTCGCTCAGTTGATTATGCAGCACGGCGCGGCGGATTTGCCCTGGCAGCTTGCGGGAATATCGCTTGCCCGCCATTCGCCGCCCGATGTCGCCTATCGACTCGATCAAGCCTACATTGTGATCTCGAACCCGGAAGCGCAGACGATTGCCATTCGCGCGCTGCTTGTGCCGACCGAGCAGCGTCGTCAGGGTCACGCGACGCGCCTGCTCGCCGCCCTGTTCGCGCATTATCCTGACAAGCATTGGGTCGTTTCGGCAGTCTGCCCGGAAGAGATCGGCGCGGAACTGTTCGCTCATTTCGGCTTCGAGCGCCAGCCGATCAGCCAGTTTCAGATGCGGCTGAAGCTGTAACTTCCCCTTCGCTCTACACGAATCGGCGCGCGCGGATTATGATCCGGCGTGCTGAATTTGTGTCAGAAGGAGCGCTATGCCTCGCAAAGTCTTCGTCAGCGGCAGCTTCGACCTGCTCCACAGCGGACACATCGCCTTTTTGCAGAGCGCCGCTGCCTATGGTGCTCTGTACGTCGCGCTCGGCTCAGACAAGACGATTTTTGGTTTGAAGGGGCGCGTGCCGATCAACAATGAGCAGGAACGGCTCTTTCTGATGCGCGCGGTCGCCTGTGTGAAAGAAGCCTTCATCTCGTCGGGATCGGGGCTTCTCGACTTTGAAGCGGAGCTGCGCCAGATCAAGCCAGACGTGTTCGTCGTCAACGCCGATGGCAATACGCCGGAGAAGGCCGCGCTCTGCCGCGATCTCGGCATCGAATACGTCGTTCTGGCGCGTCAGCCGGAAGCCGGACTGCCTGCCCGTTCTTCGACTGCGCTGCGCCAGATCAGCCTGCTGCCCTACCGCATCGATCTGGCAGGCGGCTGGCTCGATCAGCCGTTCGTCTCGAAGTACGCGCCGGGCTGCGTCGTCACCATCTCGCTGGAACCAACGCTCGACTTCAACGAGCGCAGCGGTATGGCGACCAGCACGCGCAACGCCGCGATTGAACTCTGGGAATCGCGCCTGCCCGCAGGCAACCCTGAGAAGCTGGCGAAAATCCTTTTTCGCTACGATAACCCACCGGGCAAGGCCGTGATCTCCGGCTCACAGGATGCGATTGGCATCGTCTACGCGGGCTTGGCGCGCGCTCACTACGCGGGCGACTACTGGCCGCAGCGAATTGATCACCTGACTGACGAAACGGCGCTTCAGTTTGTCGAATCG
>DASZXN010000056.1:0-2022 GCA_035545875.1 Phototrophicaceae bacterium | reverse complement strand
CGGCCCAGAGCTTGGCGTACTTCAGAAACACGTGATACGAATTGAGGATCGAAACGACGAGGCCGGTGGTGCCTGCGGTCACGCCGCGTTTGAGGATGTAGTTGCGCAGAAACGCGGCTGGCGGATGGAGCAGCAGCTCGGCGAATCCCGTGGTGCGGCCGCGCGCGCGCATCTCGTCGGCGGCGAGCGTCGTGTACTTGTTGATCGTGTCGAGGTGATGCGAGATGTCGCGGTACGCGAAGTGCTCGAGGTCGCCGCGCAGCTCGCCCACGGGGCCATCCGCCGTCACGGATTCGTGCACGAGTTTGTCGTTCCACCGCGCGCGGCGCCGGTCGTAGAGCCGCAGCTGCAGATCTGGATACCAATCCGTGCAGCGGATCCATCGGCCGAGATAGAACGTGACGCGCGGTATGCGAAATCCCGCGCGGTCGCCTGGTGAGGCCATCGCCGAGAGCAGCTCTGCGGCCAGGCCTGGTGAGACGCGCTCGTCGGCGTCGATCGAGAGAATCCAGTCGTATTTGGCGCGGCTGGTGCCGAAATTTTTCTGATTGCTGTAGCCGTCCCACGCGCGCGTGAGAACCGTCGCCCCGCAGCGCGCGGCGATCGCCGCGGTGTCATCCGTGCTGCCCGAATCGATGACGAGCCGCTCGTCGGCCCAGTCCACGGACCGCAGGCAGGCTTCGATGTGAGCCGATTCGTTTTTGGTGATCACCAGCGCCGTCAGAGGCACGGTAGGACGATACCACCGAGCGACATCTGGCTATCTGGTTAGCTGAATAGCTGACTATCGGGAAGTGCATCTGGTTATCTGGATAACCCGAGCAATGATCCGGCTATCCAGATGACCAAATGCACTTCCCGATAACCCGATAACCCGATAACCAGGTAATCAGATAACCAGATCGCGCATCCGAGGGCGCAGCTATCGGATGCGCTGAACGGCTTCGAAGAGGATCAGCGCCTGGCTGTACGACAGTTCGGCGTTCAGCGCCTGCACGCGGGCGGCGGCGACGTCGCGCTGGAACTGGAACAGCTTGAAGTTGTCGGACAGGCCGACGTCGAAGCGCTTCTGCTCGGCTTCGAGCTGCTTTTCCTGGGCGTCGAGCGCGGCGCGCGTCGTGAGAATCCGTTTGTAGTTGGTGTCCACTTGGCGGGCCGCCGCGCGGACTTCCGTGGCGATTTCCTGCTGCAGAGCCGCGAGATTGACCTCGGCCTGACGCTTGGCCACTTCAGCACGCGCGCTGGCGACTCTGTTCGCCGTGTTGCCGATTGGGTAGCCGACGCTTACGCCGTACGTCCAGCTGGGATAGGCGTTCGTGAAGGCGTCATGCAGGGCGCCAGTGAAGCTGCGGGACGTCGAGCTAATCACCACGGGCGGCAGCTGCGAGTTGTCGTACTCGAGGGCCGTTCCGGCCTTGCCCAATGCGGAATAGGACACGCTGAAGTCGACTGACGGAAGCGCCTGATTGCGCGCCAGTTTCACGTTGATGTCATTGGCCTTCAACGACTGCCGTGCCTGCTCCAGATCCATGCGATTCTTGAGCGCGTTTTGCACGGCCGCTTCCACATCAATGGACGGCGGCTGGACGGTGACGGCGTCGGCGGGCTGCAAACGGACGGTCCAGTAATCCGGGCGGACGGGATCGAGGATCAACTGTCGCAGCTGGTCCATTGCGCTTTCGATGCTGCTCTTGGCCACGATGACGCCTTCTTCGTAGGACGCCACCTGCGCTTCGGCGCTCACCAGATCCGCCGGCGCGCTCACGCCCACTTCCACGCGCGCCTTGTTGTTGCGCAGCGAGGCATTCGATACTTCGAGGTTTTGCTGCGCGACCGCCAGACCTTGAATCGCCGAAATCAGCTGCAGATACGCCAAGCGCGTGGTGCGCGTGGTGGATTCGATCTGCTGCTGCACCTGCGAATTGACGATGGTCTGATTGATCTCATTGACCTTGACGTTGGCGCGGGTGGCATCGATGCGGAAGTTGCGGAGCAGCGGCTGCGCGAAATTCAGCGTGATGC
>DASZXN010000055.1:0-2270 GCA_035545875.1 Phototrophicaceae bacterium | reverse complement strand
TATCGCCAATGCCCTGAATGTCGTGCGCGCCGTAGCCATTGGTGTAGAGCGTCGGGCATTGAATCGGTTCGAGACCAACGATTTTGTGATCCGGCCAGACCTGTTTGAGCCGATCTCCGGCGGCAATCGTGCCCGCGCTGCCCATCGCCGAGACGTAAGCGTTGATCTTGCCGCGTCCGATGCCGCGCGTCTGAAGCTCCGCCGCCAGTTCGACAATCGTGTTGCCCGTGACGTGGTAGTGGAAGCGGTAATTGCCCATCACCTCAAACTGGTTGAGGATGCGAACGTTGGAATCAGCAGCGAGGCGGTGCGTCTCGTCGTAAATCTCCTTGACGTTGCTCTCCGAGCCGGTCGTCTTGTCAACCGTTGCGCCGTAACTCTCGATTTTCTCGAAGCGTTCGCGGCTCATGCCTGCGGGCAGCACGACGAGGCTCTTGCAGCCCATCCGTCCGCCGACCCACGCGCCGCCGATGCCGTAATTCCCGGTCGAAGGCCAGACGAGCGTATGCACCTTCGGATCGACTTCGCCGAACAGTTCTTTTTCGAGCAGCACCGAATAGGCCGCGCCGACCTTATGACTGCCGGACGGAAATTCCTTGCCGTAAATCACGACGATTTCGGCATCGATTCCCGTGAGCGCTTTGGGCAGCACGACGTGATAAACCGCGTTGTTGGCGTCGCGCCACGTGATGTTGAACAAATTGATCGGGTCAAGCGGATCAGCGGCGCGCGCCGCCTGAGCTTTTGCGCGGATCGCCGGAGCGATCTTTTGCGGGTGGAGCATTTCTTCAAAAGTTGGGCCAGTAATCAAGAGGTTCTCCGTAATTTGAGGTCAGCGTAAGTGTTCAATCGGGTGTAGGCGGCGCGGAGTCAGGCATCGTCCGAACCGTCATCCAGCAGCTTTTGTTCGATCTCGGCCATCTCGTTGTGGAGTTCGTCGCGCTGGCGCGCCAGATCGCGGTAACGTTCCAGATCAGCAGGCGGCATTTTATCGCTGGTGCCGCCGTGCGCCATGATCAGCGAGTCAATCTCTGCATCCAGCGCCTCGTACATCAGGACGACCTTGCGGTAATACTGCACCTGTTGCAGGATGTCGCTGTCGTTCTCGGCCATCAATTACTCCAGTTGTCGTTCCGGTTCAGGCTGATTGAAGCCGACAGTGGACGCCACGATATACAAAGGGCGGTTGCGCGCTTCGTCGTAGGTGCGCGCGACGTACTGCCCCAGAATAAACAGGAAAAATAACTGGAAGGAACTCATGAGCAGGATGATGATGATGGTGGTCGCCTGCCCGCCGAGGAACGGCATCCCTTCCGAGATGCGCAAAATCGCTACAATCGGCGTGGCGATCAGCGCCAGCAGACCAAGTACACCAGCGACGTAGATCATGATTTGCAGTGGGAAATACGAGAAGCTGGTGATCGCATCGGTGGCGAAGCGGATCATCTTGCGCAATGGATACTTAGTCTCGCCGGAGTGCCGCGCGTCGCGGTCATAGCGGACACCGGTCTGCTTGAAGCCGACCCAACTGGTCATGCCACGAATGAAACGGTTGTGTTCGTGCATCGACTTGAGCGCTTCGACCACCCGACGATCCATCAGGCGGAAATCGCCCGTATCGACCGGGATATTCACATCGGTGATGCGGTAGATGACGCGGTAGAACAGCTTGGCCGTCAGCAACTTGAAGCGGCTTTCGCCTTTGCGTTCGTCACGGACGGCGTAGACGACCTGAAAGCCCGCCTTCCAGCGCTCGATCATTTCGAGGATGAGTTCGGGCGGGTCTTGCAAATCGGCGTCGATCAGCACGACCGCCTCACCGCTAGCGTGGTCGATCCCGGCGGTCACGGCGATCTGGTGGCCGAAGTTACGCGCAAAGTGGATCGCCCGGATGTGGGGGTTGGTATGCACCGCTTCGTCGATCAGTTCCGGCGAGCGATCAATACTGCCGTCGTTGACCAGAATCAGGTCCCACGACTCGCCCGTAGAGTCCATCACCTTCTGGATGCGCTCCACCAGCAGCGCAATATTGCCCTCTTCGTTGAAAATCGGGGCGACAATCGAGTAACGCGGCGAGTCGTGTAAGCTGTTCATTGAACCTCATTTAAATGCAAAGCGCGTCGAATGGTGGCGACATCTGGCGGAACGCGCAAGCCGCCCGCAACCGCTTCCTGTGCCCGCCGGACATCTTTCAAGCCGCTGCCCGTCGAGATTAACACAACGCGCTCATCTTTGTTGATTAACCCCAGTTTTACAGCACGTTGCGCCCC
>DASZXN010000054.1:0-6760 GCA_035545875.1 Phototrophicaceae bacterium | reverse complement strand
CGCGCACAAGCGTTACTCCTCGTATAGATAATCTCGAAGGATAACGTTTGCGGACGATTGACGCAAGCGGTTGAGTGCCTGCGCTTCCAACTGACGGACGCGCTCGCGGGTGACGCCGATAGCCTGACCAACCTCTTCGAGCGTATAGACGCGCCCATCTTCCAGGCCATAACGCAGGCGCAGAATCTGCGCTTCGCGCGAGGGCAAGCGATCCAGCGCCGACTTCAACTGCTCGTGGAGCAGGTTCGTGGCGACTTCCTCGGCAGGGGCGGGGCTGTTGACATCCTCGACGAAATCGCCGAAGGTGCTGTCGCCTTCGTCGTCAATCGGCGTTTCCAGGCTGACGGGACGGCGGGCGATTTCGAGCAGGTTTTCCACCTTGTCCGGGGTGGTTTCCATGCCGACGGCGAGTTCGTCCATCGTTGGCTCGCGTCCGAGGTCTTGCGTCAGGCGCATCTGGACGCGGCGCATCCGGTTAAGCTGATCGCCCATGTGAACGGGGACGCGAATGGTGCGCCCTTGATCGGCAACCGCGCGGCTAACGGCCTGACGAATCCACCAGGTCGCGTAGGTGCTGAACTTGTGCCCGCGCCGATATTCGAATTTGTTGGTCGCGCGGATCAGGCCGATATTGCCTTCCTGAATCAGGTCGAGGAAGGGCACGCCGCGCCCGATATATTTCTTCGCCACGCTGATGACGAGGCGGGCGTTGGCGCGAATCAGATGGGTCTGCGCCATTTCGCCGTCGTAAATCAGATCACGCAGGGTATATACGTCGTCGAGCGGAAGCGAGTCGCCCTCGGCTTCCAACTGCTGGCGCGCGATTTCCGCCGCTTCCATGCGCTTGGCAAGCGAAACTTCCTCTTCGGCGGTCAGCAGCGGCACGCGCCCGGCTTCCTTGAGGTAGAGGCCAACCACGTCGTCGCTGTCGAGCGCCTGCTGATAGCCCGCGTCCTCGATCAGTTCATCGCTGACCATCCACGAAACGGAGTCGAGGTCTTCCTCGTCAGCCAGTTCCGAGTCAAATTCCGGCTCGCGGCTGTCGGCAGAGGAATCAAACAGCGCATCGCCGCGATCCCCACTCGACACCACTTCGACGCCCGCGTCGATCAGTTCGTCCATGAGGTTATCGAGCAGCTCGATGTCGCGCTCGGCCTCCGGGAAAGCGGCCAGAATGTCATCGTAGCTGATGACTCCGCGCTTACGCGCCTTATCAATCAGTTGGCTGCGGATTTCGTCTTTGTTCATGACTGCAAGCATACGCTACACACCAGACTCTTCGCCCTTAAGACAGCGAAGAACATACAATTATCACAATATATCTTACGTCTTCTCAATTATGACGTAGAATCGGCTGAATGGCAAATGAGGCTTTGGACAGAAACCTTCTCTGCCCCGTCTTGCACAGGCAATCAAACAGCATATCGATCATTGGAGAGCTTGTCAAGCAGTTGATGAGTCCACAGACCATCTGCGCCGTGAAAAGGCGGTCTGAATTGACAAAACCCAGACGATGAATGAAGGATACGCTGCAATGTGTGTTCTCTTCTGACGCAAAGACATGGGGCAATCTTACCCTGAAATCAGCCGGAAAATTCGCAATAGTCGGGGGCGCGGACGTGATGCGGCGCGTCCTTAAGCGACAGGCGGACTTCTCAGCGTCGAAATCAGATAATCGATAGCTGGGCGCTCCATCAGGTAAAGATTGGGGAGATCGTCTACGAGGGCATAGTAACCGTCCTGCGTCGGCGTGCGGTAGCCGATCTCGACGGCATGGCTGACCCCGTTGGTCAGGATGATCTCGATCTGGAGGACGCCTTTGGGCGTGAAGCCGTAGCTGCTTTTGTCGTCGCCGGGCTTGAGCATCATGGTCTGGCTGAAGGGCAGCAGCACCATTGTTTTGGCGATGTCATTGGAGGCGATTTGGCTCAGTTTGCCGGGATTGATCGGCGCTGTCCACGAGCCGTCAGCGGCGCGGCTGATGGTGAACGTTTTCCCGGTTTCCGGGCTGTTCAGTTGAACGGCCTGAATCTCGTCCAGCGTCAAATCCGGGAAAAGCTGCGCGACGCTCTGACCGACGGTCGGTGTGGCGACGATGACCGACGGAGCCTGCTTGCTCTGGACGTAGAGCAGCAGCGCCAGCACCACGAAGATCATGGCGAAAATGAGCAGGGTGCGGATATTTTTCATCGCCGCGAGCGCCTGAGCCAGATACCCAGACCCATAACCAGCACGACGCCGGGCAGCAGAATCGTGGTCAGGAAGGTGATCAGGTCGAGCGTTTGGCTGGAGACGAACATCAGCGGTACGCCGACGCCGTACATCTGCGGCGCGAAAGCGATCTGCTGACCGAGGCCGCTCAACCAGGCCATACTGTCAGTGAAAAGAACGCCGTTGCCCTGAATTGAGACCGAGCCATTGCTGACGAAATCGCTGTCGCCGATCAGCACGATTTTGGCCTGGGTCTGTTTATTGCTTGCCCAGACGACCAGCGGCAGCGGGCCGGGCAGGTCTTTACCCTGATCATAGTGATAGGTATTGGTTTCGCCGAGCGTCTTGAGATCGGTTTCACCGTAACTCTGATCCGACGAGAGGATGACCTCACCGTTGGCGACGTTGGCGGGCGTGGTCTTGGTGTTCACGTCGAGCGGGCGCGCGAGGCTGAACATGGTCGGGTTTTTGGTCGGGTCGAGCCGTGCGCCGATGTCGGTTTGCGGAAAGACGTAAGCGCTGACGACGTTCAGCGCCGTTTGACTGCTCGACGCCGGATCGACAACGGCAGCGTCGAGGGCACGAATGCCGTAGTTGTTCCAGAGGTAATTGTTGAAGTCGCCGTTCTGCTTAAGGAAGGGGGAATCGTTGAACAGGACATCGGCCATGATGAAGAGCGAACCGCCCTTCTTCAGGTAGCGATCCAGCACGGCGATTTCCGCGTCGCTCAGATCGGTAGTGGGGCGAACCAGCACGACGGTCGCGGCGTTGGGAGGAATATCGCCGTTGGTTTGGGCGAGGTTGACCAGATTGAGCGGATAGGTATTGAGGCCGCTTTCACGCACGCCCGCGTTGATGCCGGAAATGCCCTGCTGAGTCGTGTCGGCGGTGTCGCGCTCGCCGAGGCTGGTGTCGAAGTAGACGCTCAACGATCCGGCCAGCAGCAGACGCGAGATGGCCTGGGTTACGTCGCGCTCCTGATTATCGCCGCTGGTGTCACGCGGGATGTAGGCCAGCGTGGTCAGGTCGGTGCTGCCGTCGGGATTGATGTAGGCGATGAAATCCTGCCCGTCGGCGGTGACGCCGTAGCGCTGCGCCAGCGCGGGCTGTTCGTCAGGATTGACGTAAGTGCGCTGGATCAGACCATTGGTGTCCGAGGTGTATAAACGGAAGAATTCGTCGTCGATTTCGCGCTGATCGAGCGAGCGCGCCGTGTAGAAGCCGGTGATGCGGATCGGTCGCTGGACGCGCTGAAGCACGGCTTCCGTTTCGGGGCTGAGGGTAAAGCGTTGGGCGACGGTCATGTCGAGTGAGAGCGCGGCGCGTTGAAGGATCAGATAGACCAGCGCGACCACCCCGATCAGGAGGATGGTCGAGAAGATGGCGACAGTGCTGCGCCGCGCCTGCCGCCCAGTGATGAAGCCGGCGAACTCCTGCGGCGTGACAATCGCCCATGCCGCGATGCAAAAAATGCCAATCGCCAGCGTGAGCGCCACGTAGAACGTGAAGCCGCCCTGCCAGATCAGGCCGATCACGCCGATCATGAGGGCTGCGCCGCCGATGATGCTGGTTACCAGCCCAATATGCGCGCGGGTGATGACAATGCGTTGACCGCGCATCAGCGCCACCTGTTCGATTCAATAATGCGAATAGTAATGAAAAGCGCGACTGCAATCACGCCCGCGAAAAAAGCCGCGTCTTCAGGACGGAGCAGCCCGGTCGCAAACGAGGTGGTGAAATGGCCTTGCAGCGAAAGCTCGCGCACGACGCGGGCAACGTCGATGTTGGAAATCAGGTCGCCTGCCTGATCGCCGAGCCAGAGCAGCATCAGTACGACCATGCTCAGGAAGGCGGCGACGATCTGATTTTCGGTGGCGGCTGAGAAGAGAATGCCTACCGCGAGCGTCGCGCCGCCGTAGAGCCAGATGCCAATGTAGGCGCTGACGGCATGACCGAGATCAGGCGAGGTGATGGCCGCCAGCACGATTTGATAGGAGAAGGTGATCAGCAGCAGGACGCTGTAATAGAACCACGCGCCGAGGAATTTGCCGAGAACGACGCTGCCATCGGAAACCGGGGCGGTCAGCAGCAGTTCGAGCGTGCCTTCGCGCCGCTCCTCCGCGAACAGACGCATGGTCAGCAGCGGCGCGAAAAAGATCATCGTGAACGACAGCACGGTGGGCACAAGCGATGGATCGGCGGCGCGCGTGCCGAGCGCGACCGAGAGGTCACGGTTGAAGAGCACACCGGTCAGCAGGAGGACGGCGGCAGCGATCAGATAAGCGAAAGGCGAGGTGAGATACTGCCCGACTTCGCGCCGAAAGACGATCAAGGCCGCCATGTCAGTCCGACCCCACGATTTCCAGAAAGATCGATTCGAGCGAGGAGGTCACGGCGTGCATTTCGAGCAGCGTATAGCCTGCCTTGACGATGCGTGCGGAAACTTCAGGACGGATGTCAGTTTCCGGGGCGGCGTGGACGAGAAAGCCTTTGCCGTCCGCTTCAAGCGAGACAACGCCGGGAGTCGCTTTGAGCAAATCGCGCGCTTTGGCGGTCGATGCGCCGCCGATTTCGACGTAGAGGGTCGCGCCGGGCTGGAGCTTGCTGCGCAGCTCGGACGGCTTGCCCTGAGCGACGATCTTGCCCTTGTTGATGATCAGCACACGGTCGCAGACCTGCTCGGCTTCGGTCAGAATGTGGGTGCTGAACAGGACGGTATGGTCTTTGCCGAGCGTGCGCACCGTCTCGCGGACTTCGATCACCTGCTGCGGATCGATGCCGATGGTCGGCTCGTCGAGGATGATCACGGGTGGGTTATGGACGAGCGCCTGCGCCAGCCCAAGCCGCTGCTTCAAGCCTTTGGAGAGGTTGCGAATCAGCATGTTCTGGCGGTCGGTCAACTGGACACGGGCTAAGGCCGCATCGACGTTGGCGCGGGTGTTGCGGACGCCGCGCAGTTTCGCCCAGAAGGTCACGTAGCCGCGCACGGTCATATCGGGATAGACGGGCACGCGCTCCGGCAGATAGCCAACGCTGCGGCGCGCGTCCATCGAATCGCTGACAATATCGTGGCCGTTGATGCTGGCTTTGCCATCGGTGGGCGGCATGAAACCGGTCAACATGCGCATGGTGGTGGTTTTGCCCGCGCCGTTCGGCCCCAGCAGGCCGACAACTTCACTCTTGTTCGCTTTGAAGCTGATGTGATCGACGGCGAGGTGATTGCCGTAGCGTTTGGTCAGGTTGGAGACTTCGATCATAGTGGGTTGTGATCGTAAGGGCGCAGCGTGCTGCGTCCCTACGGAATGCGTCCATCGATACATACAAAGTCGATGCTACATCTTGGATCAAAGTGCGTCAAGCAAGCATAAACGCTTTTGCACAATCGCCGCTCGATTCTCAGGCGGGTCTAAGGATGGTAAAGGCTGGCGGATTTATAATGTAATTAATTGTGTCAAGGATGGGCTGTATTTAACCTGAATTTCGGATAGCGAATTTTGAGGGAAGGTTTTTGTAGGGGCACGACATGTCGTGCCCCTACGGACAGGCTCTATCCGAAACTGGGCTGTATTTAGGGGAGGCCAATTGCGGAATTTGTTGGATTTCTTATTGACAATCCCTTGCGCTGCCACTAGAATCAAGCACGATTTCCATAAGGATTTCCAACAATGCTGTTTGATCAGGTTCGTCAGAAAAACATTCTGCGTCGTCGCAGCCGTCGCCCGCAGACCGATGAGGTCGAGCCGGGATTTTTGCGTTAGCGGCGATCTGAACCGATCAACGAGATACGCGAACCCGACCCCTGACCTCCACCGTGAGGCAGGGGTTTTTTCTTGAACCGGAACCGTGTGCAGGGGCGAGGCGTGCCTCGTCTCTACGAAGGCCAGAAAGGGAGAAGATAGTCGATGGCAGAGGATCAACAGCGAATTAAGGCGGGAGTCTACGGCGCGTCCGGCTACGCGGGGCAGGATGTGGTCGAGATTCTCTCGAAACATCCCTGTGCCCAAATCGTGTTCGCCACCTCGAACACCTACGCTGGGCAAGACGTTCCCTTCACCGATCTGAAATACATTCCGCATGAACAGGCCAACCTGAGCGACGTGGATGTCGTCTTTCTGGCGCTGCCGCACGGCGTTTCGGCGCAGCAGGCGAAAAAAGCGCTCGATGTCGGCGTGAAAGTGGTCGATCTGTCGGCGGATTTCCGCATCGACACGCCGGAAGCCTACGCCAAATGGTACGGTCATGCCCATCCCTACCCGGAAATGCTGCCGATCCCGTATGGCCTGCCCGAAATCAACCGCGAGCATCTGCGCAACGTCAACCTAATCGCCGCGCCGGGGTGCTACCCCACCACGACGATCCTCGGCCTCTATCCGCTGCTCAAGGCGGGCTGGCTGATCCCCGGTCGCCCGGTGATTGCGGACGCGAAGTCCGGCGTCAGCGGCGCGGGGCGCGAACCCAAGCCCAATCTGCAATTCGTCGAGGTCTACGGCAATTTCTCGCCTTACAGCGTCGGACGCACGCACCGTCACGTCGGTGAAATCGAGCAGGA
>DASZXN010000053.1:0-2434 GCA_035545875.1 Phototrophicaceae bacterium | reverse complement strand
CGAGCCTGCTTCTATTGTACACGCGGCAGCACGCGCACGCGGCTGAGATAGGTGTGGTCGTCAGCCATGCCGCCGTCCGGCGTGACAATGCGCAGACGCGGGAAGGTGCCGTCGCCGGGATTAAGATACAGCCCGATCTCGACTTCGTAAATCCCCGGCGGCGTATCTGGCTTGACCGTGAGCGTGTGCGCGTCCTGAATGATGTCGCCCGGTTTCCAGCTTGAGGTCGGCGCGCTTACACCGTCTGATCCGGCGTAAATGGTGGTCGTCTGCGGATCGAGGACGTGCGCGAACACCGTGTAATTGTTGCTGATCGGCTCAAGGGCGCGCCAGTCGAGCGTCAGCGTGAGCGAGTCGCCTGCTTTGGGGGTGAGCGTACTCATCTGGTAGCCGACGAGTTCGATTTGATGGTCGAAGTTGACGCTGATTGGGTTGGAGACGTTCAAATCGCTGGCGCGCGGCTGAAGATTGACCGTGCCAATCGTGAAGCTGTCCGATCCATCAATCAGTGTCAGCCGCTCGCCGGTTGCCAGATCGTACCAGCCGATTTGCACTTGCAGCGTGCTCGGCGCATAAGCCGCCGATGGCACGGCGACCGCGACGGGATTGCGCCACGAATAGCCTGCCTTGAGATCGCTGCTGGCGAGCGTGCCTTCGCCGGGATATACGTCGCGCTGAGCGATGATCACGCCATCGGGCGTCACCAGATGGACGAACAGACTCCAATTATGCGACGTAGGCGCGGCGATCTGCCAGTCGGTTTCGATCTGGACGTACTGATCGGGCTGCACCGTCGCTTGAGTGATGCTGGCATCGAGCAAAGCGAATACGGGCTGGTTCTGCGACTCGAAGATTGTTTTCGGCGTGCCGGATTGAGCGGAAGTGGGTAGGGCGTAGGCAGGCGCGATCACGCCGAAGGGCGTGTAGATCGCAACGGCCAGAAAGAGTACGCTGATCGCGCCGATGATCCAGCCGCGCCAGCGCAGCGGGACAAACCACGTCCAGCCGATCACCAGCCAGATCAGAATCGCGGAGAGCGCGCCGAAGATCAGCCGCCCCTGCGACGCCCACGTGACCGCCGTCCATTGCAGGTACGAGACGAAGGTGATCGCAATCCAGAGGATGGTTACGAAGTACGGAAGAAAACGGATTGAACCGCCAAGACGCCAAGAACGCCGAGAAACCAATTTGTACAGAATGAACACCACCGCACTGATCAGGCCGATCCCGCCGATCACGTTGAAAATCAGGTAGATCGCGTCGGGCAGCGGCACGTTGACGCCGCCAAAGAAGCCCCAGAATGCCTGCGTGAAGCTGCTGCGCTCTGCCCACAACTGCGGCAGATTGGCGGGAATATCGCGCCGCCCGACGATGGCGAGGAAGGTGTTCAGCCCGGTTGGATCGCCATACAACTGGTCGTTACGCAGATACCACCAGCCCGCAATCACAATCGTCAGTCCGCCGGAGATCAGGCCGCCGACGATCAGCGGTCGCCAGTCCTTGAAGCGCAGCGACAGGCTCAACAGCGCCAGCGCGACCAGCGGGATCAGGAAGGCGACATTCAGCTTCGCCAGCAAGCCCGCGCCCGCGACCACACCGATCAGCGCGTAGAAGCGGAAGCGCGGCGGTTGCTCGGCTTTGAGCAGAATCACGATCAACAGCGTCAGTAGGTTGCCGAGCAGATTCGACAGGTTGTCGTTGTTGACCGAGCCGCTGATGAACAGGAACATCGGCAGAAAAGCGTTGAGCGCTGCCGCGCCGAGCGCGACTTCGCGGCGCTTCGGGAACAGTTCGCGGGCGAGCCGATAGGTCACGATGACAGTGCCGAGGCCGAGGATCACCGAAAAGAAGCGGGCGACGTGAACGGCCAGCGTCGTCCCCTGCCAGGGGAAGGCTTCCAGGTCAGTATGATGCACGATCATGTTGACGTTGCCGTCCGGTCGGACGACACCAATGTCGGCGTGCGGGTTCTGCCGCCGAATCGTGTCGAGATCGGACGTGTTGATCGGCGCGGTCAGCGCGGCGGTCAGCAAGTAATAGAGCGGCGGCTGACTGCCTTCCTGCCGCCAGTCGGTTGGCACGCCGGGGGTTTGCGGCGGAAGCTGGAAACCGTGCGTGGCGATGTACTGCACCGCCGGGTAATGCCAGAGTTCGTCGCTGGCTTCAAAAATCGGCGTAACGATGCTGTAAACTGAGGCCAGCACGACGTAGACAGCGAGAATGACATAAAGCAGGCGGCGGTGAGTCAAGCGCGCGCTCCGAGGACGGTTGCATAGAGGTTGACGGTCGCCTGTGCAATCGACGGCCAGGCGAAGGTTTGCGCCAGTTGCGCAGCCCCTTGCTTCAGGCGGGCGCGTGTCTCTGGTGATTGATAGAGGTGATGGAGCGCTGCCGCCAACAGCGCCTCATCATGCGGCGGGACGAGCAGCAGATT
>DASZXN010000052.1:0-2836 GCA_035545875.1 Phototrophicaceae bacterium | reverse complement strand
CGCGATGATCCACCACATCGACGAGTTGACCTGTACGGCTTTGATGATGCCGCCCACGCCCAGAATCGGCGCGTAAAAGACCATGCGGATCATCAGGAACATCAGGGTTTGGAGCTGCGTCACGTCGTTGGTCGAACGGGTAATCAGCGACGATACCGAGAACTTGTCGAACTCATTATTGGAGAAGCTCTCGACCTTGCGGAACACGTCACGGCGCAGGTCGCGCGCCACGCCAGCGGCGATGCGCGCCGCTAAAAAGCCGACCGCAATCGTGCTGACACCGGAGATCAGCGAAATCACCAGCATGATCGCGCCAATGCGGAAGATATAGTTGTTCTGGATCGCGTTGGTGTCTATGCCCAGCGCCGTATATTCCGCCTTGATGGGGACGGCGGCGGACTGGATGATCATGCTGTTGCCCAGCGCGTCGAACTTGTTGTTCAACGTCGTCAAAATCGGCGTGCGCAGGAAACCCGGCAGCGCGCTCAACGTGGCGAAGGGATCAGTACCCGGTTTGATCAGCGCCGCGAAGCCTGCCGGGGCGCTCGATGGATTGGCCTGCATCTGCTCGATGCCGGAAACAGCCAAAAACGCCTTGCCCAGAATCGGGTTGATCTTGTCAACCTCGGTGCTGGGGATGGTGTTCAGCACGTAAACAGATTCCTTCGACAGATCAGGGTACAGCGTGACATCCTGCGCGTAGTTCGGTGAATTCTTGTCGATGAGCGTATAGTCGGCCAGCACGGTCGCTTTGTCGGTGTCGCTCATGAACAGCGTCAGCTTGTTCATTTCGCTCTGGCGAATGGCGACCGGGACAGCATTGTCGATGCCGCCCTGCTGGATGCCAACGTTGACGATCTGCGCGATGTAGTCCGGCAGTGAGAGATCAGCCATCGCCTGCACGAACAGCAGTATGACTGCGAGCAGGAGGATGGCGGCGTACGGTTTGAGGTACTTTGCCAATCGAATCATTATAGAGCGGTTCCCCTTCTTTGCGACTTTTACTTGTCTAACACGGGTTCGGGTGTTTGTTCGGTTAGGATGTGATAAACGGCAGGCAGGAATGCCTTTGCAGCGGCGATCTGGTCGGGCGTGAGTTCGTCCAGATAGCCAGCCAGATAGTTGACAATTTCAGTGTTGATCGTCTCGGAATACGCCTCTCCTTCAGGAGTAATTTGCAGTATCGACTGCCGTCGGTCATTCGGGTCAGGTACGCGCGTGATCCAGCCACGCTCGACCAGGTTTTGTACAATCGTGCTGGCAGCCTGCGGGCTAACGCGCCGCTTTTTCGCCAGTTCGCTCGCCGTAATCGCCTTATCGCGCAAGTGCGACATGACCATCACCTGCATCAACGTCGCTTCGCCTTCTTCGGATTCGTGCATATACTTGCTCATCAGCCGACCAAACATCGGCATCAGCTTCAGAAACTCTTGCGCGACCGTCTGTGGAGTCCAGGTTTCGGTCATTGCATTTCATCAACCTTATTGATAATCAGAAAACCTGATAGTCAATATAGTTGAATATCAGGAAACCGTCAATGGTGGACTCCTCAATTTTCACGTTTTTTTACGAAACGTTGACACTTGAAGTTGCTCCGTTGTAAGAAATTCGGCTTCTGGCGAGGCTCATCACCGTATGTCTTCGGGAGAAATCGACTGATTGTCTCCACGCCAATGCGAAATGACATTTCCGCGCCAGACTGTGACTGCCTTGTGACCAATCTGGAACCGTTTTGCGACTCTGTTTTGCTACTTTGGAGGTGGGGTATTTCTGTTCAAAGTGCTTTCCCGCAGTAGATTTCAGGCGATGTCCAAGCCGCCTGCGCTTCGGGAAAGCATTTTTGTTTGCCAGCGACAGGAATTACTTGTAGGGACGCGATAAATCGCGTCCGCTGCTCAATCTATCTCACTAAAACTTGCGGACGAGACAAGTCTCGTCCCTACAAAATCACAATACGGATACCGCCATCACGGAAACTCACCGATAGGAAATTTATAGACGCGGTAGAGTATCGTCGCCGACCACGTTATAGTACACCCTATTCCTCATACACAATCAGGCGAAAGGTCAGCGGTGGCTGAAACACAGGATGTCGTGATCATCGGCGGCGGCGCGATTGGGATTTGCTGCGCCTATTATCTGCTCGAACGCGGCTTCGCCGTCACCGTGATTGAGCAAAGCGCCGTCGGCGCGGGCAGTTCCTACGGCAATGGCGGCCTGATCGTGCCGAGCTACGCCGTCCCGCTGGCCGCGCCGGGGGTGTGGCGGCAAAGCCTCCAATGGCTGCTCGACCCGGCCAGCCCGTTTTACATCAAGCCGCGTCCTGACCCTGCGCTCGCGCGCTGGCTGCTCCTGTTTCTGCGCGCTTGCGCGCCTCATCGCCTCCCAACTGCCATCGATACACTGGTCGATCTCACCTACGCCAGCCGCGCCCTGTTCGCGCAGTTGGCGGCGCTGCCCGACGTGAATTTCGGCTATATCCAACGCGGCGGTCTCGCGCTGTACCTGAGTCAAGCCGCGCTCGAAGCTGGCGCTGAAGAAGCACATCTGCTTAATGAACATGGCGTTGCCGCCCGCGTCGTCAGCGCCGCAGAAGTCCGCGCCCTTGAACCTAACGTGCTGTCCGCAGTCGTTGGCGGCATTTCCTTCCCGGATGATGCGCACGTCATTCCGCATCAGTTCGTCGAGCAGCTTGCTCAGGTGGTTCGCTCGAAGGGCGGCGTAATTCACACCGATCTCGCCGTCACGGGCTTTCAGCGCGCTGGTCGCCGCCTCACCGGGGTGATCACGCCAACCGGGACATTTTCCGCCCGCCAGATCATCCTCGCGTCGGGAG
>DASZXN010000051.1:0-15629 GCA_035545875.1 Phototrophicaceae bacterium | reverse complement strand
TCAAGTTGAACGTCCCACTTGAAGGGCGCATCCTTGAAGGCGGCGAATTCCCAAATGCCGATCACGTCCATGCCGAGTTTGCCGCTGGCGAATAGGTCTTCGTTGGCGACGCCGGAGAGCTGCTCGTCGGTCGGCATCACGCCTTCCTTGAGGAAGCTGATCATCGTATCGAGCGTCTGCACGCAGGCGGGCGAGTTGATGGTCGATTCGGTCATCGCGTCGTTGAAGAAGTGGCAGTCGCCGTTCTGCGCGGCCTTCTTGTAGAACTCGTAGAACTGGATCGGCGAGTAAATCCCCCAGATGTCGCTGCCGAGCGCGCGAATCGCTTTGGCGGCGGTCATCGCGTCATCCCATGTCCAATCGGCGGTCGGGTAAGCGATCTTCGCCTGATCGAACAGGTCTTTATTGTAGAAGAGCAGCACGGTCGAGAACGAGGCCGGGAGCGCGTACTGCTTGCCCTGATACTGGAAGGCTTGCAGGGCACGCGGATAGTAGGGCGCGTCCTTGCTCAGTTTGTCGCTCAGGTCGAGCAGGCTGCCATTCGCGGCGAACGAGGGGAAGCTCTCGTAGTTCAGCTCGAATACGTCGGGCGCAGCGCCGCCGACGGTATCGGCTTGCAGCAGCGTGAAATAATCGCTGAAGGGCGCGGACTCGACGTTGACGGTGATGTCCGGGTTATCTTTCTGAAATGCCTGAACAATCGTGTTCAGGTCTTGCAGATGATCCGGCGCGGCGGAAAAGGTGAAGTAACGGATGGTGGTCGCGCTTTGTGCCGAGGCCACGCCCAACGAGAGGGCGAGCAGGAGGCTCATCCCAACCAGCAAAAGAACTTTACGAACCATTGTCTGAACTCCTCTAAAGATTTCTTGACGAAATCAACACACCCGTGCTTGAAAACACGGATGACCAACAACTAAAGCCGGTTACGCACTTTCGCCCTCATCCCCTGCCCTTTCTCCCTCAGGGAGAAGGGAGAAAACAGGTCGGATTTTTGAAGTCCCTCGCCCTGAGGGAGAGGGATTTAGGGTGAGGGCGATTACCGAACGAGAAATGTTCATCACCCCTTACCCCTTAATCCCGTTGGCGACCACGCTCTGGACGAACCATTTCTGCGCCAGAATGTAGGCGATCATGAGCGGCAGCACGGTAATGACCGCGCCCGCCATGACGACGTTCCACTCGGTCAGGGCGTTTGGCCCGGCCTGAAGCTGCGCCAGCGCGACTGTCAGCGTCATCACCGCAGGGTTGCGCGCGACAAACAGCGGCCACAGATACGAGTTCCACAAGCCCATGAAGCTGAGGACGGTCAGCGTCGCCAGCGCGGGCTTGATCAGCGGCAGCAGCACGCGCCAGAAGATTGTGAAATGATTCGCGCCGTCGATGAAGGCGGCTTCCTCGAAATCGCGCGGGAGCGCCTGAAACGCCTGCCGCAGCAGAAACGTCCCGAACGCCGTGAAGATCGGCGGGATGATCAGCGCGGCGTAGGTATTCGTCCAGCCGAGCATCCGCACGACGATGAACTGCGGGACGATCAGCACGACCGACGGGATCATCATGGTCGCCAGATAGAGGACGAAGACGGCGTCGCGCCCGCGCCAGCGCATCCGCGCGAAGGCGTAAGCCGCCATCGCCGCGAAGATGATCTGCGCGAAGGTGCCGACGACGCCAACCAGCAGGCTGTTGAAGAAGGTGCGCAGCAGATCGATTTCCTGACCGAGCCGCGTATAGCTCTCGAAGCTGATTGGGTTCGGGAATAAATCGGGTGGGGTATGCAGGATATATTGATGCGCCTTGAGCGACGTACTGACCATCCACCAGAGCGGCAGCAGCACCAGCAGCACCAGCACGATCATGATCAGGTAGGCTGCGATGTGCAGGGCAAGGCTGCGCTTCGGTGCGGCCTGCGGTCGCCGGGTGCTGAACGGCAGGGGGGCGACGCGAGCGTCGCCTATGCTATTCGGTCTCATAGTAGACCCAGCGTTTCTGCAAACGGAACTGCACGAAGGTGATGACGAAGATCAGCACGAACAGCACCCACGACATCGCCGAAGCGTAGCCCATGCGGTTGTAGCTAAACGCTTGCTTGACCACCTCGGTCACAATCGACTGGACGTTGCGCTGCGCCGCGCTGCCCGGCATCGGCATCAGCCAGAATTGATCGAACGCCTGAAATGAGTTGATCAGCAGAATGATCACGATGAAGAACATCGTCGGCGTGAGCAGGGGCAGCGTGACGTAGCGTAGGCGATCCCACGCCGTCGCGCCGTCGATTTTGGCCGCCTCGTAATACTGATCGGCGATACCCTGCAAGCCGCCAAGATAGAGCATGGCGACGTAGCCGAGGTCTTTCCAGACGCTCGTGATCACGAGGGCGTAAAGCGCGACGTTCGGGTCGAACAGCCACGCCGGGCCTTGAATGCCAAAGATCGAGAGGCCGTAATTGACGAGGCCGTACTGCGGGTTGAAAATCCACTTCCAGATCAGCGAAATGACGACCCACGAGGCGATCACGGGCACAAAGGTCACAGCGCGGACGACGATCACGCCGCGCAGCTTCTGGTTGAGCAGGAGCGCGAGGCCAAGCCCCAGCACGAACACGAGCGGAATGTACAGGAAGATGAAGCCGAGCGTGTAGCGCAGGGCGCTCCAGAATTCCGGGTCGGCAAAGAGCGCGTTAAAGTTGTCGAGGCCGACGAATTTGGGTGGCGAGAGCAGGTTCCAGTTCTGGAAAGCCAGCCAGAATGAGGTGGCAATCGGCGTAAAGACGAAGACCAGCAGACCGATCAGACTCGGCAAGATAAATAGAAGCACCCACTTCCATTTTTGCCAACCGTAGTCCCCAGCCATGACAATCTTCTTTCATTCAATGAAATAATTGAAGCAAATAAAAAGCTATCCATTGGATTCCGTCAAAGGCGACTCAAAAACCTTGCCGATCACCATGCCCGCCGCCCCGCGTGCCCAGGCGCGATCATCCGCAGGCTTGACGATGACACGGACGTTTTCGAGCAGGCCGTTAAAGACGTGCTGACGGAGCGCCGTGAACATCGGCGCGAGACGGTGATCGCCTGCTGCGACACCTTCGCCGCTGATCACGATCAGCGGCGGGCAGAGGATGTTGACGACGACGGCCAAGCCCATGCCAATGTACGATCCGCTGCGGGCAAGGGCATAGCGCGCGAGCGCGTCACCGCCGTCCGCCGCCTGAATTACATCTGCGAGCGTTGCCGGATGCGTCAGGGTCGAGATTTCGCCCTGTGCCAGCGCCGATTGGACGTAGGCGAGCACCGCCGTATCCGAAGCGAGGCTTTCCAGACAGCCGCGTTTGCCGCAGTCGCATTTGGGGCCATTCGGATCGATGGTGATGTGTCCCAGTTCGCCCACACCGCCCGACATGCCCTGATACAATTGGTGATGGATCACCATGCCCATGCCGACGCCGCGCCCAATTGTGACGACTGCGAAATGGGCAGCGTGGCGTCCTTCACCGAACAACTGCTCGGTCAGCGTGAGCGTGTTGACATCGTTTTCGGCGTAGACAGGCACGTCGATGCCGAGACCGCGCTTGACCATCTCGGCCAGCGGCACGTCACGCCAGCCAAAAAACGGCGAGTAGTGAACCATGCCCAGCGGCGAGTCGATCACCCCGGCCAGCCCAATCCCAACGCCGAGAATTTGGTGTTCGGACACGTCGGCCTCGCGCATGGCACGCTCGATCAGCGCGCAGAGCATCGCGGTGATGGCGGTGGGCGAATGGTCATGCCCGGTTTCGCTTTCGGCGTAGTGACGCACTTCCGTTTCGAGGTTGGTGACAGCGCAAATCGCGCGGGTTTCCATCAGCTTGACGCCGATAGCGAAGCCCGCGTTCGGGTTCAGGCGCAGCAGCACCTGCCGCCGCCCCCCGGTGTAATCGCCTTCGCCGACTTCGAGCAGCCACTTGCTATCGATCAGTTCATTGGTGATCTGGGAAACCGCGCCGACGCTCAGACCAGAGATTTCGGTCAATTGGGTGCGTGAGAGCGACCCATTGCGGCGCAGCGTGTTCAGGATCAGGCTTCGGTTAATCGCCTTGATCAAATCCTTGTTGCCGCGCAGCCGGGTCGTCACGAGCATACCTTTTTTCACGAAGTGAAATAAGATGACTTAAATCTAACGCTGGTTGGCGGATTTGTCAATAACTTCTATTGATGAGTGAAGAAAGTTTGGGCAAAATTACCTGTCCTGTGCGGCGTGGAAATCCTGTACACATTCTCACCAAATCGGTTGAAACTGCCTGGCTTGACGAGTAATTAGTCGCAATGTAACCTAATCAGATGAATTGTACGCTTCCTGTGGCAGCACATTCCCGTAGAAAATGATGGTTAATCCGATGCCGTCGGCTGAAGAGCTGAACAAGTTAGCGGCGCAGCGTGATGCTGAATGGCGTGATGTAGCGCAGGTCGCCAGCTTCTGGAATCAGGCTGATCAGGTCGATCAGCGCGTCTTTCAGTTCACGACGAGCGGGCGCTGGTGGGAAATCCTCGCCGAGACGGGTATGACGCTCCTCGTTACGCGCGAATACGAACACCTCGTCATGGCGATCAGCCTGCTGGACGACGCGCCGCTGATGACCTACCTGAGCCTGCCGCACCCTTCCGGTTTGGCGTATGATGCGCGGCGCGGCGTGGTTCACGTTGCTTCGACGCGCAATCCCAACCAGATTTTCGATTTAGCGCCCGTTGCGGGGCAGCTTGCGCGTCTCGACGTGGCCGATGCGCCCGCCGCAGCGCCTTTACCGACGCGCCCGCTGATTCCGATCCGTTCGCGCTTTTTGCCCGGCTGCACCTATCTGCACGATTTGGCGCTGATCGATGGCGTGTTGCACGCCAATTCGGTCGGCCAGAACGCGATCATTCGCCTCAACGAGAATGGATCGGCGGAGCGGGTCTGGTGGCCGCGCTGTATCGACAGCGCTTCCGGCCCGGTGTTCGGGCAGAATCAGATTCAACTCAACTCGATTGCCGCCGGAGCCAACTTGTCGGATTCTTATTTTTCGAGTTCGGCGGATAGGATTACGGAACTGCGTCCCGGTCACCCACAGTATCCCGTCGATGGACGGGGCGTGATCTTTTCCGGGGTAACCCGCGAGCCAATCGTCAGGGGGTTGACGCGACCGCACTCGGCGCGGTTGCATCGGAATCGCGTCTGGGTCGATAATAGCGGTTACGGCGAAATGGGCTTTGCCGACGATGGCAAGCTGACGCCGCTGGTGCGCTTGCCGGGCTGGACGCGCGGTCTTGTTTTTCACGAGCAGTACGCCTTCGTTGGCACGTCGCGGGTGATCCCGCGTTTTCGCCAGTACGCGCCGGGGCTGGATGTGGATCAGAGCCGCTGCGGAGTGCATATCGTTGATCTCGACGCGGGCGCGGTGCTGGGCAGTTTGTTTTGGGATTACGGCAACCAGATTTTCGCGCTGGAATGGGTTCCCCGGCAGGTTACGCTGGGCTTTCCCTTCGACCCGCAGCGGCAGGTCGAGCGTGAAAAACAGTTGTTTTATGCTTTTACTCTCGATGACACCGCGAAGGCAAGAGAACGATGACGACTGATTTTCGCCTGCTGATGCTGGGTGCGATGTACGAAAATGGCGGGAATACCACCCATCGTTTTCTTGACGGTCACCCCCAGATGTTTGTTTACCCATTCGAGTCGCAGATTGGCACGCGGATGGTCAACGATCAGCTTTCCTCGGTCTTTCCGGTCAAGTATCGCTGGCCGGTCTTTGCGCTCGATGCCACGCCCGCGCAGGACTACAAGGCGATCATCGACGAAGAGGGCAAGGTGCGCGCGCGCACGCCGGATGTGAGCAAGTTCCGCCACATGCCCTTTGACTTCTCCGACGACGAGCGCGCCGCGATCTATGAGCGCTACGTCAACGAAACTGGACGCTCGCGTGGCAACAACGTCGCCGCCTTCTTCCGCGCGACCTTCGACGCCTGGAAAGACTACGTGCGCACGCCGGAGCAGTCGGTTTACGTCGGCTACAGCCCAATTTTGGTCGTGGATGCCGATAAAATTCTCAACGATTTGCCACAGGCGCATTTCCTGCACGTCGTTCGCAACCCCTGGTCGGCTTATGCCGATACCAAGAAGCGTCCCGTGCCGCTCGCGCTGCCCGGTTATATGCTCGGCTGGACGCTGAACCAGTATTACGCGCTCTACTTCAAGGAGAAGTTCCCGGATCGGATGCACATCCTGCGCACCGAGGACATTATGGCCGACTCGTACAAAACGCTCGGCGCGCTTTGCACTCAGCTTGGGCTGGAACCCGCCGAATCGCTGCGCAAGCCGACCTGGAACGGTCATGAACTCGAAGAGGTTTATCCCTGGGGGACGCTGCGCAAGGTCACGCCCGCTGACAACCGGGCGACCGCCGAAGAACTCTCGCCGAAGGAGCGCGACGAAATCCGCGCTTACACCTGGCAGTATCTCGACGTGTTCGACTATCGCGGATTTATCTGATTGATGAAACGCACGCTGGTCACGGGCGGAACGGGCTTCGTCGGCGCGAATCTGGTGCGCCGTTTGCTCAACGATGGGTATGAAGTGCATCTGTTGGTCAGGCAAGGCTACAATCCCTGGCGGATCGAGTCGATTCGAGACAGCGTGCAGCTTCACGAAGTCGATCTGACTGACAAAGCCAGCCTGATCAATATGGTGCAGACGGTTCGTCCCGATTGGGTGTTTCACCTTGCCGCTTACGGCGCGTATTCCAGCCAGACCGATCTCGACCAGATGGTGCAGACCAACGTGATCGGCACGCTGAATCTGGTCGAAGCCTGCTTGCAGGTCGGCATCGAAAGCTTCATCAACGCTGGATCGTCGTCCGAATATGGCTTCAAGGATCACGCGCCCGCCGAAGATGCGAGTGTCGATCCCAACAGCAATTATTCGGTGACAAAAGTCTCCGCGAGCCAGTTCTGCCGCTATCGCTCGCAAGCCAGCGGAACGCCGCTCACGACCCTGCGTCTGTATTCGGTTTACGGCGCGTTCGAGGAGCCGACGCGCCTGCTGCCGACGCTGATCGTCAAGGGGCTGGCTGGCGAACTGCCGCCGCTGGTCAACCCGACGATTGCCCGCGACTACGTTTACATCGAGGATGTCAGTGACGCCTTTTTGCAGGTCGCGCAGGCGGAAGAACCCGAACTCGGCGCGATCTACAATGTCGGCAGCGGCGTGCAGACCAGCTTGAGCGACGTGGTTGAGGTCGCGCGCGACTTGCTGCACATCGAAGCCGAGCCACAGTGGGGATCGATGCCGGATCGCCGGTGGGATACGTCGATCTGGGTCGCGGATCATCGCCGTATCAGTGCTGCACTCGGTTGGCAGCCGAAATTCGCTTTTCGCGCGGGCTTTCAGGCCATGATCGACTGGCTGGCGACCACCCCATCCATGCGTGACTTCTATAAAACTCATCGGCTGCTGCCCGTATGATCGAGAATATTTCCCGCAAACAACCCTCGCGCGGCTATTTCGTGCTCGTGCTGGCGCTCTCGATAGTGCTGCTGGTGCTGGCCTTTCGCGGCGTCGATTGGAACGCCATGTTCCAGACGGCGCGGCAGGCGCGGCCTGAATACATCATTCTCGCCATCGCCATCCTGACGGTTTCCTATTTCTTTCGCGCGGTGCGCTGGCGCATTCTGCTGCGCGCCGAGCGTCCAATTCCGCTGCTGACGGTCTTTTGGGCGACCAACATCGGCTATCTGGGCAACAGCTTTTTACCCGCCCGTGCCGGTGAGTTGATCCGCTCCGTGCTGATCGGACGGAGCGCGAGCATCAGCAACAGCTACGTGCTGGCGACCGCTCTGAGCGAGCGCATTCTCGATACCTTCGCGCTGCTGATCTTCAGCTTCCTCTCGATTCCGTTCGTCGGCCCGCTGCCCGCGCCGCTCGTCACGGCGGTCAAGCTGCTGACGGTCGCCTCGGTGATCGGCGTCGGCGGCTTGCTGCTCGCGCCGCGCTTTCAGGGCTTGATTTTCGCCATCCTCGACCGCCTGCCGATCCCCGAAAAGCTCGCGCCGCAGTTGCGCGGCCTGATCGAGCAGTTTCTTTTAGGGATGCGCGCCTTCCAGAATTTCAGCGCCGCCGCGCAGTTTCTCGGCTGGACGGTCGTGATCTGGCTGATCGACATTGGTCTCGCCATCTCGGTGGCGCGTGCCTTCGGCCTGACGCTGCAAATTCCGCAGGCATTTTTGCTGCTGGCGGCGCTCGGCCTGTCGAGCGCGATTCCCTCAACGCCCGGCTACATCGGCGTCTATCAGTTCGTCGCCGTGACCGTACTCGTGCCGTTCGGCTTCACGCAGGATCAGGCGCTGGTCTACATCATCGTCTTTCAACTGGTGACTTACATTGTCGTGGTCGTTTGGGGCATTTTAGGACTGTGGCGATTGGGGTTATCGCCGCAATCGCTCCCTGTCGTCAGCAAACCAGCTAAACAGCCGTTTACAGGTGGCGCAACCGAGCGCGATAGCGTTCCATGAGCCGTTCGTTGTGCGCGTCGGCGTCGCTGACATTGGCGCTGATGAAGATCGGTGGCTCGACGCCGCTTTGCACCAGCTTCGTTGTAACCGCATAGACCACCGAGTGGAGCAGGGCAGCACCGACCACCGTCGAAGTCGCGCCGATTTTTTCGTCGAGGCCGTCAACGGTGAGCGCCGCATCACCCGCCACGCCGCAGTTATCAAGGACGAAATCCGCCAGTTCGTGCAGATGCTTCCCAGATGGGTGGCGTGCAGGATGCGCGTTGGCGTGCGCCAGCGAGGTCAGCGCGGCGACTTGCATCCCCCGTACTTTGGCGGCGATTGCCATTTCAATCGGGACAGCGTTGCGACCGGAGTTCGAGGCGATGATGATTGTCTCGCCGGGGTCAACGCGGTAGCGCGACAGCACAACTTCGGCGTAACCGGGCAGCCGTTCCGCCAGCGAACTGGCAACTGCGCTCTCGTGCAGCATCAGCGTCGAATCGAGGATGGCGTTGACGGGAACCAGCCCGCCCGCGCGATAAAACAGTTCCTCCGCCAGCATGTGCCCGTGACCTGTGCCGAACAGGTGCAAAATTCCGCCGGATGCGATGCTCGGTGCAATCGTCTCCGCGAGCTTCTCGACCGTTTCGGCGTTGGCTTTTTCGGCCTTGTCCAGCACCGCGCGAATGTTCTCGAAATACGGCAGCATGATTTAGTTTCTTTCTATGCGTTTGAGCAGGGCGTCTTGGGGCAGCGTGCGGCGCACCCGCTCGATTACGGCGGGCGTGAGTTCGACCCCGGCGGCGCGCAGCGCCAGCAGCAGCGCTCCGACCGAAGGACTGAAAGCGGCAGCGTGAACCGAGCTATTGGGCGATTTCGCCGCAATCGTCGCCTCGAAGCGCTTGAGGATTAAATCGCCGGCACGAAAAACGCCGCCGGTGTGATAGATCGGCTGGCCGGGCTCCAACTGACCGAGCCGTGCGATCACGGCGAGCGCCGCCTGACCGAGTTCTTGACCCGCGCGTTCGAGCAGGTGCGCGGCGACCGCATCGCCCGCGCGTGCCGCCTCAGCCGTGATCGTCGAGAGTGAGGCAATCGTGCCGCGCTCCAACTCGTGCGCGTAGAGTTTGCGATGCAGGGCGCGTAAATCGTCCAGTTGCAGCGCTTCGGGGATGGTCTGAACGAGCATCGTCGCTTCACCGCGACCATCGCTGGCCTGACACGCCATGCGAATCGCCTCGATGCCGATCCAGTAGCCGCTGCCCTCGTCGCCGATCAGGTAGCCCCAGCCGCCGGAGCGGGCATCTTCACCGCTGGCGAGCCGCCCATAAGCAACCGCGCCCGTCCCCGCGATCACGATCACGCCGGGCTGCGCGATACTCGCGCCCGCCAGCGCCGTGACCGCGTCATGCAGCAGTTCGACGCTCGTATTAGGGAATAATCCCTCGGTGATGATTTTGGCCTGAATGTGAATCCCCGACATGCCGAGGCAGATGTGGCTCACGCTCTCGGAGAGTTGTCCGGCAGATTTGAGCGCGTCCGCCGTCGAGTCGCGCAGGGCGCTTTCGAGCCGCTGCGGGCCGCCCGGCTCATTATAGTGATTCGAGGGGCCGCCGCGCCCCGCCGCGATAATCGTGCCGTCGCGTTGGGCGAGCAGCGCCAGCGTCGAGGACTGCCCGCCATCGACCGCCAGCACGAATTTGTCTGATAGAACCACGATCAATCCTGAGAAGTGATGCGCGCCAAGTCGTGTTAAAGTCTAGTGGCTGCGGCGGTGGTGTCAAGGAGGCGATTGCCCATGATGGACGAAGGCTTTCGGGCAGGGGCGGCGGCGGTCGAGATCACGCCTGCGCCCGGCCTGCGCATGGACGGCTACATGGCGCGCACGAGCGTCAGCACGGGAGCGCGCGATCCGCTGCTCGCCGAAGCCCTGGTGCTGGAAGATGGCGAACGCCGCGCGGCACTGGTCACGCTCGACGTGATGGGCGTGAGCCGCAGTTTCACCGACGGCCTGCGCCGCGATCTGGCCGCGCTGCTGCTGACTTCGCCGGACGCGGTGCTGATCTGTGCCTCGCATACCCACGCCGCGCCGAGCGGCTTGCAGGACTGGTCGCCGATTGGCGCGGCGTCGCTGGATCGGGACTTGGCGACCAGCGTTCGCGCGGGAATCTTGCAGGCGGCGGTGGAGGCAAGGGATCGGCTGCGCCCGGTGCGAATCCGCTCGGTGGCAGGTGATATAGCGGGCATCGGCGGCGACCGCAATCGACCGGAGCGCCCGGTTGATTCACGTGTCACAGCATTCTCGTTTGAGGGCGACAGCGGCGAAGCCGAAGCGATTCTGTTCCATTATGCCTGCCACCCAACCATTCTGAGCGCCGACAATCTCGAATACTCGGCGGATTTTCCGGGGGCAGCACGCCGCCGCTTGATCGAGCGCTTTCCGCAGGCGGTTCCGCTGTTCATGAATGGGGCGGCGGGCAACGTCAGCACCCGCTTTCAGCGCCGTGATCAGTCGTTCGCGGAAGTCGAGCGGCTCGGCAATCGGCTCGCGGATCGCGTGATCGAACTGCTCGCTGATGCGTCTGAGGATGCCCCGGCGCTCGAATCCGTTTGCGACTCGGTCGCGCTGCCGCTGCGTCTGTTTCCGACAGCCGCCCGGCAGATCGAAGCATCAGGCAACACGCGCATCGACACGGTGCGGGCGCAGGGCGCGACCATCGAGGCGACACTTCAGCGCGCGCTGGCGGGGCGCACCAGCCCGTCCGCCGAAATCTGCGCGCTGCAAGTTGGCTCGCGGATACTGCTGACTGTTCCCGGCGAAGCCTTCAACGATCTGGCCGTCGATCTGCATCACGAATCGGCTGAGGCGCTGATTGTTGGTTATACCAACGATTATCTGGGCTACTTCCCGACGCAGAGCGCGATTGATGAAGCCACTTACGAAGCGCTGTCGTCAGCTTTTGACGCGCGCGCCCACGCGCTGCTGAAAGAGCGACTGAGCGAATTGATCCACAGCCTGCAATCGACTTGATTGGCGAATTTTCGAAATTCGATAAAATATCGGGTAGGGGGAATGACCGTGTACGACGTGATCGAAAGCCTGTCGGGAAAACTGATCGTCTCGTGTCAGGCGCTCGCCAATGAGCCGCTCTACGGCGCGATCTACATGGCGGCGATGGCACGCGCCGCCGAGTTGGGCGGAGCCGCCGGGATTCGCGCCAATGCTGCCGACAACATCGCCGCGATTCATGCCGCCGTTTCGCTGCCGATCCTCGGCATCAACAAGCGGCGCGTACCGGGATACGAAGTCTTTATCACGCCGGATTTTGCCGATGCCAGGCTGGTCGTTGAAGCGGGGGCGCAGCTCGTTGCGCTCGACGGATCGGCGGGCGCACGTCCGGGCGGCGCAGCGCTGCCCGACATCATCGGTCGCATCCACGACGAACTCCATGTTCCCGTGATGGCGGACTGCTCATGCCTCGAAGATGGCCTCTATGCTGAAGCTGCCGGAGCCGACATCATTGCGACGACGCTGGCCGGTTACAGCAAACATGGCCGACCGACCATGCCGGGGCCAGACCTCGACCTGATCTCCGATTTGGTCAAACAGGTGAAGCAGCCGATCATCGCCGAAGGGCGTTTCCACGAGCCGCGCGAGGTCGCGCAGGCGTTTGAGCGCGGCGTGTTTGCGGTCGTGATCGGCACGGCGATCACGCGGCCAAGCGAGATCACCAGACGCTTCGTCGCCGCGCTGCCGAAATCGACAGAGAAGGGAGGATAAGTAAGGCATAGTCTCGTAGCCGGGCGGCGATTAGCGAATTTGCATAAAATTTGTCCAAAGAATTGCTGATTGCGCATGAAAAGTTGCCGTAAGGCGAAAAGTAACAGCAATTCAAATGAGAAACACGTTAAAATTTCTTCACATCGGGGCGCGCTGCTCGCATTGGGTTGAGCGGCGTGAGCTGCACAAAATAGTTTCGCTCGCTTTTGTTTGAGGGAGAAGGCCGCATGAAGCTTAAAGTTTCAAGACTGTTCTTCATTGTCATCGCCGTATTCGGCCTGCTGGTCGTCAGTTTCGGCGGCGTGCAGGCGCAGGATCAAATCACCGTCAAACTGTGGATGCACGATCACCCGCCGCGTGAGCCACTCGATAACCAGCACATCGCTGAGTTCGAGAAGGCGAACCCGAACATCAAGGTCGAATACACCATCGTCCCCGCGCCCGATTGGTCAACCACCCTGGCGACGGCGATGGCTTCCGGCGCTGGCCCTGACCTGTTCAACGTGGACAGCTTCTCGGTCGGCGATTACTACGTTCAGGGCAACATTGTCCCGGTGGACGCGGCAGCCGCTGGCTATGCCGATCAGCAGGCGATCTACGACTCCTACGAAGGCGGCAAGGACATGCTGGCAGGCGCGACCTTCAACGGTCAGCTCTACGGTCTGCCGACCGAATGGAGCGCTTACGCCTGCTACACCAATAACGCGCTGTGGCAGAAAGCGGGTCTCGACCCCAACAAGGACTTCCCGACCACGTGGGAAGGGCTGAAGGATGTCGCGGAAAAGCTGACCGTGCGCGATGCCAATGGCGCGATCACGCAGCGCGGCTATGACTTCCGCTGGGGTACCTCGATCTTCATGTTCCTGAGCTTCAACGCGATGGTGCAGCAGTTGGGCGGCAACATGGTCGATGAGACCAACTACACCGCCAATATCGATACCCCGCAGGTCAAGCAGGTCATGCAGTACTGGTACGACTGGGCGAACACGTGGAAGCTCGGCGGCGCGCAGTACACTGACGACCGCACCGACTTCCTCGCGGGCAACATGGCGATCAACTGCGACGTCGGTAGCTGGTTCGCGCCGCAGGCCGACGACGCCAAGATTCAGTACACGATTCACCCGGTTCCGCGCTGGCAGAATAACGTTCACGACAATGGTTTCGCCAGCTACGGCTATATGTACACGGTCAATTCGCAGTCGTCGCCGGACGTGCAGGCTGCCGCGTGGAAGCTGGCAGGCTACCTGACCTCCTTCCCGGCGGATTACCTGGCAGCGGCGGGCTTGCTCCAGCCCAAGAAGGATTTCGTCGAATCGGACGCCTTCAAGAACGACCCGATCATGCCCGTGTTCGAGAGCGAGCTGACGAAGGACATCTTCAACCCGCGTATCGCCGGCTTCCAGGAAGTTTCCGACGCCTTGCAGCGCGCGCGTGATCGCATCATCAGCGGCGGCGAGGATATGGACAGCGTGCTGGCCGACGCGCAGAGCGAGGTCAGCGACATTCTGGCGCAGGCGAAGGCCAACGGCGGCGTGAGCGTAACGGAAACGCCTGCTACGCCTGAAGCGACGGCTTCGTCGTAACCAGGAATTGGTGTGAGTATTTGTAGGGGTGCAGCGCGCTGCGCCCCTACGTGCCTCGCTCCTCTATCGTTGCAGCAGGGAAGCGAGGTTTTTCCATCCCGGTCGGTCGCCAACAAGTGAAAGGGAACCTGCTCTGTTCCGATCAGCCGCCCGCCAGCCGAAAAAAAGTTCGTTTATTGCTCAAAGACAGCGTTGGGGGCTGTACTTCGTCCTGCCAACGGTGATTTTCTTTGCCATCTTCTTTGCCTACCCGATCTTTTCCGGTATTTACTACAGCCTGACCAAATTCACGCTGCTCAAGCCGCCCGTGTTCACCGGCATCCAGAATTATCAGGCGCTGCTCAAAGATCGCTTATTTCTAACCTCGATCCGCGTGACGCTCGGCTACGTAGTCGGAGCGACGTTTCCGGTTTGGGTCTTGTCCCTGTTCGCTGCCGTCGTCTTCTTTCAAAAATTTCGAGGGCGTAACTTCCTCAAGCTGCTCTTTTTCACGCCGGTACTGCCCTCGCTGGTCGTCGTGGCGACGGTTTGGGTCGTGCTGGTCAACCCCAACGGCATTCTGACTGCTGCGCTGCGTCCCTTGACCGGAGCAGCCGAAATCAACTGGCTCAATGATCCCAAGCTCTCGCCGATCACGATGATTCTGATTCACGACTGGACAGCCGTGCCGTTCTACATGCTGATCTGGCTGGCGGGGCTGACGGGCGTGCCGGAGGATTTGCGCGACGCCGCCCGTGTCGATGGCGCGAACCCGTTCCAGACGTTCATTCGGGTCGAACTGCCGCTGCTGCGACCAACCGGCGTATTCGTCGCCTGCATCTCGATGATCAATGCGTTTCAGGCGTTTACACTGCAATACACGATCTCGCCGGGGCGCGGTGGCCCGGTCGATGTGAATACGACGATGGGGCTGCTGATCTGGAAATACGGCTTCCAGTATTACCGTATGGGCGATGCAGCGGCGGTGTCGGTGGTGCTGTTCGCCCTGATCATGATCGTGACAGCGGTGCAACTGACGTTCAGTCGCGGCGATCAGTACACGTTACAGTAGGAGCGCGCTGACGATGGCCGGACAAACTCAAGCACAAAATCGCGTCGCGCGGCGCTCATTGACCGACACATTGCGCCTGCATTGGCGGCCAACCAGCATCGTGTGGTTTCTGATCGCCCTGATTCTGGCGCTGACCTTTTTCTTCCCGATTTTCTTCATGGTTACGAGCAGCTTCAAGGGCGAGAACGAAATCTTCGCTACGCCGATTCACCTGCTGCCCCAGGATTTTCAGGGCATAGACAAATATATCGCCGCCTTCAGTCAGATTCCGCTGGCGCGTTTCTTCTTCAACAGCTTCCTGATGGCGAGCATCGACGTAATCGTTACCGTCATCTTCTCGGCGATGGCGGGCTATGGCTTCGCCAAGTTCAAATTTCGCGGCCAGCGCTTCCTGTTCTTCTGCGTCCTGGCGACGATCACCGTCCCATTCCAGATTTTGATCGTCCCGCTTTACATTCAGGTCTATAACTACGGCTGGGCAGATACTTACGCCGGGTTGATCATCCCCGGTATTATGAACGCTTTTGGCGTGTTCATGATGCGTCAGTTCTGCTATGCGATCCCCGACGAACTGCTCGACGCGGCGCGCATCGACGGGGCGGGCGAGTTGCGCATCTTCTGGCAGATCGTTTTACCGCTGCTCGCACCGGCGTCCGCCAGCCTCGCCGTGATTATCTTCCTCTTTAGCTGGAACAACTTCCTCTGGCCGCTGATCG
>DASZXN010000050.1:0-12227 GCA_035545875.1 Phototrophicaceae bacterium | reverse complement strand
GAAGAATGGGAAATCTCGACGCTGGAAGATGTGACGCCAGTTGTCGCCATCCCCAAGCCGCAGATTCAGATCGCGGTCGATGAAATCAAGGCGGGGCGCAAGCGCCGCGAAGATACGGTTGTCGGGCGCATCCCGCGTGACCGCGAGGTGATCGTTCACTGCCGCTCCGGTGTCCGCAGCACCGACGTGATCAAGATGCTGCGCACGCTCGGCTATAACCCGGATCGACTGGTCAACATGGAAGGCGGCATTCTCGCCTGGGCGCGCACCGTCGATGACACGATGCCAGTGTATTGAGTACCGGATGCTGAGTGCTGAGTAAACGCAAAACGCCGAGTCGTGAGGCTATATTTGTAGGGACGCCATAAATGGCGTCCGCCTCGCCAGCGACATGATAAAACACAGGGCGATCCACCAACGGAATCGCCCTGTTCATTTCTACCGATAACCTTATCTTCGCAGGGGCGGACGGCTGTCCGCCTGCCAACGAGAGGATTTATCCACATGGCGAACGAACAGATTCACAACAGCCCGATTGATGGCATTAATCAGCAGATTCAGGCGTATGTCGCTAGCAATGGGCAGCAAAGCGGACAGTCGCTCATGCTGCTGACGACGCGCGGGCGCAAGTCCGGTCTGCTGCGCCGCACACCTGTCGCCTACACGAGAGACGGCGATAATTACGTCATCATCGCCTCGAACGCGGGCAAGGATCAGCACCCGAACTGGTATCACAACCTGCTCGATAACCCCGACGTGCAGGTGCAGGTCGGAGCGGACAAGTTCGAGGCGACAGCGCACGTCGCCGAAGGCGCGGAGAAAGATCGGCTCTGGGCGCACATGACTTCGCTCATGCCGGGCTTCAAGGATTATCAGGTCGGAACCGAGCGCCAAATCCCCGTCGTCGTCCTAACGCGGAAATAACTCACACGCAATCACCGTAGTAATGGAGGGAAGCATGAGCGACGAAATTCACGACAGCCCGCAGGAATGGGTCGCGGGGCATATCAAGAAATATGTCGAAAGCGATGGACAAGAAGGCTACGAGTGGAATGGCTTCCCGACCCTCCTGCTGACGACACGCGGGCGTAAGTCCGGCCAACTCCATCGCACCGCCCTGATCTACGGTCAGGATGGCGACCATTATGTGATCGTCGGCTCGCGCGGCGGCAGCGATCATCATCCCTCGTGGTATCTCAACCTCGTCGCTAACCCCGAAGTGCAGGTGCAGGTCAAAGCCGATAAGTTCAAAGCGCTCGCCCACACCGCCAGCCCTGAAGAACGTGCCAAGCTCTGGCCGCTGATGGTCAAGGTTTTCCCGCGCTACGCCAAGTATCAGGAGGGCACGAAGCGCGAAATTCCCGTGATCGTGCTGGTGCGCCAGTAAACTGATCGCGGCGCTGTTGCCATGATGGTGTCACGGCTCGCTGCTAGACTGGTATTGTCATCAGCGAGGAGGAGACAACCCAATGCCAGCCGATTTTGAACTGAGCGGCCCATCGTTTATTGGTTTCATGGTGCGCGATCTGGAGGTCGCGGCGGAATTCTACGAGAAGACTCTCGGCTTGCGCCGTGATCCCGAAGGCTTTAAAGCGCCGGGGAAAGCGGTGACATTCCTGACCTATCCGCTGCCGATTGCCCTGCTCGCCCCGCCACCGGGGATGGACGCGGATAAGCTGCCGAAGCCCGTTCGCCAGCCCGCGATCTGGTTCAAGACGGCCAATACGCGGATTGTCTATGACAGCCTCGTCGCGGCAGGCGTGACCATTCTGCGCCCGCCCAGCGAGGGACGTTTCGGCACGACCTTCACCTTCGCTGATCCCGACGGCTACGCGCTCACGATCTACGACCGTGACATGCCCGCCGGTGGCTGGGAAGCATAAGCGATCATCATCGGGGCACGGCGTGCCGTGCCCTTTCTTCTGGCTTTCCCAACACTCAGCCCATGCCTGACTTTACTTTTTCTTCCAATCCCCCGACTGCTCATCCTTCTCGTACTCGTTCCCGACCGCGCTCCAGGCTACCTTGAAGGCGACTTCTTCCTGCGACTCATGCCCCCGCCGCTTGCCTGGATCGCTGTATTCGTCCCACGCACTATTGAACGCCTTCATGAAAATCTCCTGCCCGTGCTTCGGCAGATGATCGCGCACGGCAGGCGGGAGATCGCTGTGCTTTTTATACGGCATAAGTTTTCACCTTACTTTCATTTGACATTACTTTATGTATTATGTTATAAATTTTCGGCAGATGCAAGTATTTCACGGCAAATCAGGAGGAAACGAATACATTACAGGCGTAAACAAAACTGTCATGAAGAATTTACGAATATTGCGTGAAGAACGTACAACTTGACGGCGCTACGCTCGACAATGGGGGAAACTAAACAAATATCTCATCTTGAAATCGAGATCGACTTAACGAGCACTAAGCATCAGTCTAACGGAAGATCGGAATGCCCGTATTACTCCTGGCACGTGGCGACCAGCCCAGCCGAACGCTTTTGCGCCGCGCAATCGAAGCCCGTTATGGTCTGGGCGCGCCTGCTTTGGAAACCTGCAAGCTGGAAGTCAAGGGACGTGCTCGTGCCAAAATTGGGCCAGTGGCGACCTGGGTCACGCTTGAAGGCACAAGTTACCTCAAGTTCCCTTTCCTGCTTCGCTGGAATTTCAGTATGCGTCCGGCAGGCGTGGCGATCACCAGCAGCGCGCTGGCCTTTGACGGCGAAGTCGCGCGGCGGCGCGACGGCAAGGATCGCGTTACCGTCGTCGAAGGCGCAGCAGAAGCCGTCTCGATGCGCGCGCGCCTGTGGGCGGTCTGCGCGGCGCTGCTCACGCCGCTGACCGAGCATTACGTCGAACTGAAAACCATCGACGCGCGCAGCTTCGAAGCTCGCCACACCGAGGCCAAAATTGCGGCGCGGCTGCACCTCCACGACGACGACACGCTCGACTTCACGGCCACCGAATGCCTCAATCCCGCCAGCGGCACGCAGGAAACCTTCACGCTTCAGCTTTCCGACGGGCAAACCATGTTCGGCGACCTGATGATGCCGCGCAAAATCGCCGTCCTGTGGGGCGATCAGGCGGAAATCGAAATCGCGCCCGTCAAAGCCGAATGCAACATCCCGCTCGACGACAGCCTGTTCCGGCTCGAAAGCGACTAAAAAACCTGCCGCAATCATGCGAGCAGGTTCTCTCATCCCCAACAATTTCGCTTGAATTTACTGATAGCGTTCCGGCATCGGCTGGCGATGGACTTTGTAAATCTGAAAGCCACGCTTGATGTAGTTGTCGAGCGCGTGCGGGCTGTCGAGGTTGCAGGTATGCAACCAGACGCGCTCTACGCCCTGCGCCCATGCCTTTTCGATCCCAAAGCTCAGGAGATGCTTGCCCAGTCCCATGCCGTGATAGGCCGGGAACAGCCCGAAGTAGGCGATTTCGGTTTCGCGCTGCTGGCGAGTCAGTTCGACGTAGCCTGCCGGATTCTCACCGACGTACAGCACGTAGATCGACGTGCCGGGCTGCTGAAGCGCCGCCTTCAGTTCCGCATCGGGAATCAGCAGGCGATCCCGCCAGCGCAGATCAGCGCCGACGCCGGTATACAGTTTCTTGTAAAACGTGGTGTCAGGGTTGGTGATCTGCCGCATCGTCACGTCAGCACGATCAATGTAGGTGGGGCAAAACTGCTCGCGTCGGGTCATCTGGAGATACGTCGTAATCAGCATATCCGGCACCGCAGTGGAGCGAACCGCCGCCATCGCCAAGTCCTTTCAGGATCGGTATAATCGCGTCATCTTATTGTCTGTAAAAGCCCTGCTCGGCTGGAGAGCATTGTTACCAAAAACCAGCCCTCATTTTTTGTGTATTTCTGACAAAAGGCTCGAACATGGATTTCTCACTGACAGAGGAACATCTGCAAGCGCAGAAGATGGTGCGCGACTTCGCCGCCAAAGAAGTCATCCCCGTGATCGGCGAGTGGGATCGCAAGCAGGAAATGAACCCGGCCTTTCTCCCGCGCATGGGTGAACTCGGTATCCTCGGCATCTCGATTCCCGTGCGCTACGGCGGGCAGGGCTTCGATTACGTGACGCTCGGCCTCGTCTGCGAGGAACTCGAACGCGCCGATACCACCCTGCGCGTGGTCATGTCTGTGCATTTTGGACTAAACAGCTTGTCGCTTCTGCAATGGGGTACGGAGGAGCAAAAACAGCGCTTTCTCGTCCCGCAGGCGCGCGGCGAGAAATACGCCGCCTTCTGCCTGACCGAACCGGGCGTCGGCAGTGATGTCGTCAACATGAGCGCGACAGCACGGCGCGTCGGCGACACCTACATCCTCAACGGTGAGAAGATGTGGATTAGTCTGGCGACCAAAGCGCATCATTTCCTGGTCGTCGCCAAGACCGATCCGAACGCGGGACATCGCGGCATGTCGGCCTTCATCGTCACCCGCGATCTGCCCGGTGTGACGACGGGCGACATTCACGGCAAGCTCGGCGTGCGTGCCGGATCAACCGGATGGGTTGCCTTTCAGGATGTCGAAGTGCCGGTTGCCAACCGTCTCGGCGAGGAAGGCGAAGGCTTCAAGGTAGCAATGTCCGCGCTCGACAATGGTCGCTACACCGTCGCCAGCGGCGCGACTGGCTTGATCCGCGCCTGCCTTGAAGAGAGCCTCAAATATGCCCAGGAGCGCAAGACCTTCGGCAAACCGATTGCCGAGCATCAGTTGATCAAGCAGAAGATCGCCTATATGCAGCAGTGGTACGAGGCTGCGCGCCTGCTCTATCTGCGCGCGGGCTGGATGAAGAACGAAGGCACACGCAACACCCGCGAAACGGGTCTCGCCAAGTGGTACGCCACCGATCACAGCGTACAGGCGGCGCTCGAAGCGGTACAGGTTCACGGCGCATACGGTTTCAGCGACGAGTATCCGGTCGAGCGCTACTTGCGCAACAGCAAGGGCGGCGTGATCTACGAGGGTACGAGCGAGATTCACCAGTTGATGCAGGCCGATTACGCGCTCGGTGTGCGCGAGGATGCGCCGCTGCGCTGCGAGCTTCCCGCCTACGACGCCGATTTCTGGCAGAATGAGACGGAAACACAGAGCGTATAATAGCAATACGTGAGTTGAGGATGTGCCATGCAACCCGTAGTTGAACTGGTGACAAACCTGCGTCTCAGCGGCGAAATCATCGCCAAAGATGTTCCTTATGAAGACTTCCTTCATGGCCTTTATGGGGAGCATGTCGAATGGTACGAAGGATACGTGATCCGCATGGCAACCATCGATCAACGACATGATGCCCTGATTGGTTTCTTCACTGTCTTTTTGGAGATTTACCTCGATTTGACGGGCGGCGGACGTACTCTACGCGATCCGATGGTCATGCGTACACGGGCAGACCTCCCCGTTCGCGCGCCCGACATTCAGGTGCTTTTACCCGAACATCTTGACCTGATCGAGCAATACGAAGTCGTGGGAGCAGCCGATTTGGTCATCGAGGTTGTTTCTCCCGGCAGTGAACGACGGAATCGGATCGAAAAATTCAACGAATACGAGCGTGCGGGCGTGCCGGAATACTGGATACTCGATCATCGACATCAGGAAGCGCTGTTCTATCAACTGGATGCCGAAGGACATTATCAGCGCATAAACCCTGATGACAATGGCATTTATCACAGCGTTGTTTTAAAGCGACTGAAGTTCGAGGTTGCCTTGCTGTGGCAGGAGAAATTACCGAAGGGTATGGAAATCGTGCGCATGGTCGAGGCGATGCTGGCCGAGGCAAAATCGTAGGGGCGGAGCTAAGCTCCGCCCTTTTAATCTTAACCCACGCTACTCAATATCGATTAGCTCGACCTCGAAAATCAGCGTGGCGTTCGGCGGGATCACGCCTGCCGCGCCGCGTTTGCCGTAGGCCAGTTCCGGCGGGATCGTGAACTTGTACTTCGAGCCAATCGGCATCAACTGCAAGCCCTCCGTCCAACCCGCGATCACCTGGTTGAGCGCGAAGCTGATCGGCTCCATGCGCTTATACGAGCTGTCGAACTCCTTGCCGTCGAGCAACGTGCCGCGATAATGCACCACGACCGTATCGGTCGCCTTCGGCTTCTTGCCCGTCCCCTCGGTGATGACCTCGTACCTCAGGCCGCTGGGAGTGGTTACTTCTGCCATCGTCGTACCTTTCTTACTTGCCCTGAATCGAGATCAGGGTCACGTCAAACACGAGCGTTGAATTCGCCGGAATTGGGCCGCTGGTCTGGTTGCCATAGCCGAGCGCGGGCGGGATGTAGAAAATGTACTCTGACCCCACCGGCATATACTGAAGCCCCTCCGTCCAGCCGGGGATCACGCCTTGCAGCGGGAAAGTCGCTGTACCGCCATGATCACTCGAGGCGTCGAACTTCGTCCCGTCAGTCAGTGTGCCGACGTAGTTGACCGTCACCGTATCGGTCTCGGCGGGCTTGGGGCCAGTCCCCTGCTTGACGATCCGGTACTCCAACCCGCTCGGCGTCTTATGCACCTGCGGATCGGCGGCCTGCGTCGCCATAAAGTTGGCGCCCGCCGAGAGCGAATCGGTTGGGCGTGTGTTCTGCGAGAGGAACAGCGCGGCGATCATGACGACAGCGGCGATCACCACCACGACGATCACGATGGTCGTCGTGCGGTTTTGCGGCGCGGGCTGCCTAGTAGATTTCGAGTACGTGGTTGCTTTCGGTTTTTGCGACATAACGTCCCCAGCCGTGTTCGGGCATCTCCTCTTCCTGATGACGGCGCGTAAGCATACCACGTTTGCTGTTACAATGGGAGCGATGAAGGAGAGAAGTGGCTCATGAAAATGGTTTGCTTCGGCGACAGCCTGACCGAGATCGGCTATGGCGTCAGCTATTTTCCTGCCCTGACGAAGCTCATGCCCGAACATCAATGGATCAACGCGGGCGTCGGCGGCAACACCGTGATCAACCTGCTGCGCCGTCTCGATGACGACGTGCTGGCTCACGAGCCGGACGGCGTGTTCGTAATGGTCGGCGGCAACGACGCGATCTCGTTCAGCCAGCCGAAAACGCGCTCCTATTATCGGCAGGCGATGGGTATCCCCGATGGCGTGGTCACGCCGGAGCAGTTCGAGCAGGCTTACCGTGAACTCCTGACTCGCTTGCAGTTGGCGCACACGCTCGTCTGGATCGGTCTCGAACCCTGTGAATACAATCCGACGGTGGTCGCCGCCTTCCGTGATTACAACGCTCGCGTCAGGAACGTCGCCCGCTCATTCAACCTGCCCACGCTCGATTTGATGGAGGCGTTCCCGCCCGGCGACGTGCCGGATCGCCCCGATTTGGGCATCGAGTACATCCTGACGATTGGCGCACGCGAGAAGCGCGGCTGGCATGATTTCGACGCCGCGCAGCAGGCAGGCGGCTTCCGCTTCACCTTCGACGGCCTGCATCTGGTCGCGCCAACCGCCGAGAAAGTCGCGGAATTGATCGCCGCATTCATCAAGAGCAATTAGCGCAAGAACAGTTCTTAGTTTTTGGTTCTTGGTTCTTAGCTAAAAACTAAAAACGAATTAGCGCCAGTTATGGATAACGATTTTGAGCGAAGAATTTTATCGTAGGGGCACGACATGTCGTGCCCCTACAAGGGAAAAACCGGTTCCCGCTGCGACGTATCCATAATTCACGTTAATTACCAATCACCTTGTTTTTGCTAAAAGCTAATCGCTAACCGCTAATCGCTGCCCTTCGAGCAACTTTCGCCCCCGATCCGCGTATTGATCGGTATATCGACACAGTGAAGGAGTAACGTGCAATGAGTCTGGGACGCGCGATTGTCTGCATTATCTTCCCGCCGCTCGCCGTGATTGATCGGGGCTGCGGGACGTTTCTGCTCGTCCTCGTGCTAACGGCGGCGGGCTGGATTCCCGGCGTGATCGCCGCGCTGCTGCTCAACTACATGGCAACGCACTAGACCTACTCTAGCCACCTGTTTTTCTCCCCCTCCTTGAAATCGGGGAGGGGGTTGGGGGGTGGGATCATTACCGCTATAATGAGGCTATGTTCGAGCCTCATTATCAACCCCTGCTTCCGCGCCGCCAGTTCCTCCGGCGCATGGGACGCTATGCGCTGGCGGCTGGCCTGCTCGTCGCCGTCGCCTGGGCGATTGGTATCCTCGGCTATCGCATCACGGAAGGCATGGGCTGGACGGACGCGATTCTGAACAGCGCCATGATCCTCGGCGGCATGGGGCCAGTCAACCCGCTCAAGACCGTTGCGGGCAAGCTGTTCGCTTCGGTGTACGCGCTGTTCTCCGGCATCGTTTTTCTGGTCGCGGTCGGTGTGCTGGTCGCGCCGCTTTTGCATCGCGCCCTGCATCAGTTTCATCTCGCGCCGCCCAAAGACGATTCGGATGACGATGATGACGACGCAGATGCGTCATCCGACGACGATGATGACGATGACGATCAGCCAACGAGCAAGCGCCGCCAGACACCTCTATCTTCGTAGGGACGGGATAAATCCCTTCTCATGCGCACCAAGTTAAGCGATTATTCTAATGTCGCTGCTTGCGTCGCCCGACGCTAAAGCATCCGGCTAGGAATTCAAACCCTCTAAAGAGGGCTGACACAGGTTCACATGGGTTCGCCAGCCTGCTTCAGCAGGCTTGGTTTGGGTAGCCCGATGCTTTCAGCGTCGGGCGGAAGGCGCAAAACGCGGCGTTCAACCTTATCTTGGTGTCTATAGGACGAGATAAATCCCGTCGGCTGCCTTACTTCCGTCCCCTATCCTCCGGTTAAACTGAGCCACACGATCCCGATCACAATCGTCAGGATCGTGATCGGCACGCCTGCCTTCAGATAGGTGGTGAAATCAAGGTCAACGTCGCGCTTGGAGGCCAGCTCCGCCACAATCAAATTCGCCGCCGAGCCGAGCAGGGTCAGATTCCCGGCCAGCGTCGAGGCCATCGCCAGCGTCAGCCACCACAACTGCGGATTGGGCAGCGCCGCGACCGCCGGACGCATCAGCAGCACCGCCGGGACGTTCGAGACGATGTTGCTGAACACCGCTGTCGCCACGCTGAACGGCGCGATCCCGCCGTGCAAAATCGGCGCGGCGATCTCGAACAGGCGCGCGCTGATCCCGCTGTCCTGAATCGCGCCCGTGACGACGAACAAGCCCGTGAAGAAGGCGAGCAGGCTCCAGTCAATCGCCAGCAGCTTGGTCGGGCGAATCCGCGAGATCAGCAGCAGCCCCGCCGCCACTGCCGCGACCGAGGCGACCGGGAATCCGACCAGAAACGCGACCATCATGGCGATAATCACGAGCAGCGCGCGGTTGAGCAGCGGCGGATAGGTACGCGCCTCCGGTGGTTCGGACAGCTCCAGCGTGCCGTGAAACTCGTCGCGGAAGATCAGCACGATGACCCCCCAGCAGACCGCCAGTCCGAGCAGCGCGACGGGCGCGAGGTGCAGCAGAAATGTCCCGTAGGGGATTTTGCTGGCCTGCCCGATGATGATATTCTGCGGATTGCCCGTGATCGTCGCCGTCGAGCCGACGTTAGCCGCCGTCGCCAGCCCGACCAGGTACGGAATTGGGTTACGCTTGAGCCGCAGCGTCAGATCGACAATCAGCGGCGTCATCATCACGCAAATCGGGTCGTTCAGAAAAACCGCCGACAGCACGCCTGCCGCGATAATGATCAGTGCCAGCAGCATACGCGGCGTGCGCGCCAGCCGGATCACGCGCACGGTCACGAGATCGAAGAACCCGGACAGGCGCAAATTCGCGTTGATGACCATCATCGCGCCGAGCAGCATGATCGTGCCAAGATCAATCGCCGCGAATGCCTGATCCTGTGTGATTGCGCCGACCAGCACCAGCGCCGCCGCGCCGACCAGCGCAATCGTCGCCCGATTCATGCGCAGGCCGGGAAAACGCCCCAGCGCGACAGCAGCATAGGTGATCAGGACGATCATCAGAGTAATCCAGAACATAGGTTTTGAACTCACCCGACGCAGAAAAGGAAATCGGCAGATCAGTATAAAGTGAGACGTTTTTTTATTCCAGGGAGCTTTGTCCCTTATTTTAGAAAAATCTCCCTGGCGGATGGAACTGGCCTGTCGCCCTTGATTGCGAACTTTTTACAGGCCGGGTATATGCTGAGACTCAGCCTATGGAGCAACATAATACAGTCGTGAAGATCGGCATCCTAAACGATAATCTGCGAGGTTATTTAAAATGGAAACACCACATCCCCCGGAGCAGTCAGCGCAAGAGGAACAAATCCGTGAGGCACTGAATGCGCACTGGCGCGCGTCGGCGGCTGGCGATGCCAACGCCGAACACGATATTTACGCGGACGACGCCATTTGTGACTATCCTCAATCCGGCGAGCGCATCTTCGGGCGCAGCAATTTGCAGGCATTACGGAGTCATCATCCCGGCAAACCATCCGGTTTCAATGTCCGGCGAATGCTCGGACAGGGCAACCTGTGGGTCACGGAATATATCATCACCTATCAGGGAAAACCCGCCTACACGGTGAGCATTATGGAGTTCCGTGACGGCAAGGTCGTCCATGAAACGCAGTATTTCGCCGATCCCTTTGAGGCTCCGACGTGGCGGAGTCAATGGGTTCAGATGATCACCTGACAACGCGCTATTGCGGTCATCCCGCTTCGTATGGACGGGATAAATCCCGTCCGCCGGTTCCAAATCCTTTGCTTCGTGCGAAAGGTTTCGCTTGCGCCTTTGCGTTGATGCTTTTTGTCTTGAAATCCACTCCGTCCTATCCATAATCGAATCGCGCTTTGATTAAAGCGAGTGCGTTCGGTACAATTCGCATCATTATTAAGGTTTTTGTGGAGGTTTTGCCTTGACTATTGTTGTCTTTACGCGAAGCACGCCCGACACTGCCGCGAAGGTCGAGGTGGACGCGAGCGGAAAAGTCTCGTGGGGCGAGGCGGCGACCGTCGTCAACCCCTGGGACGAGTACGCCCTCGAAGAAGCGATCCTTCAGGCGAAGGCAGGCGGCGGGAAAGCCGTCGTCGCCGCCGTCGGCACTGAACTGAACAACGACGCGCTCAAGCACAGCCTGGCGATGGGTCTCGACGAGGCCGTCCGCGTCTGGGACGAAGCGCTCGCCAACGCCGACTCGCTGGCCTACGCGAGCGCCGCCGCTGCCGCCGTCCGCAAAATCGGCGACGTTGATCTGGTCATCCTCGGCAAAGAGAGCGTCGATGTCGGCAGCGATACGCACAATTTCCAGATCGCGCGCAAGCTCGGCTGGACGATGCTCGGCTACGTCTCCAAAATCCTCGCCATCGACCACGCCGCCCAGACGATCAAGGTCGAGCGGCTGCTCGAAGAAGGCAAGCAGGTCGTCACGAGCAAGTTACCCGCCGTCATCAGCGTGATGAAGGACATCAACGAGCCGCGCTATCCGTCGTTCATCGGTATTCGCAAGGCGTCGAAAGCGACGATTCCGGTCTGGTCGCTCGGCGATCTCGGCCTGAGCGCATCGAGCGAGCATACCCGTGTCACCGCCTACAAGAATCTGCCGCCGCGCGATAACAAGTTCGAGAAGATCGAAGGGACGCCGGAGGAAATGGCCGCCAAGCTGGTGGATCGGCTGCTGGAGGAGAAAGTCCTATGAGCGCGGTATTCGTCTGGATTGAGACGTTCAACGGGAAAGCCGTTCCCGTCAGTTGGGAAGCGCTGGCAGCGGGCAAAATGCTCGCCGATTCGTTCGGCGTGCCGCTGACCGCCGTGATCTTCGGCGCGAATGCGCAAGCCATCGCCAGCGAAGCGGCGCAGTACGGCGCGGCGAAGGCGATTGTTTGCGAAGACGCCACGCTGGAGGATTACCGCCTCGAACCGTATGCCGCTCTCCTGAGCAAGCTGGTGCAGGAGCAAGCGCCGAAAGCGGTGGTCGCGGCAGCGACCAGTCGCGGGCGCGAACTGCTGGCCTCGTCCGCTGCCGACAGCGACAGCCCGCTGCTCGGCGACGTGCTCAAACTGAGCGTTGGCGACAATGGCCTGCTCCACGCCGAGCGCGGCGGGTATTCGGGCAAAGTCCTGAGCGATAACGAGGTCGTTTCCGGCGCGACGCAGTTCGTGACCGTGCGCTCGCGCACCTTCAAAGCGGCTGATGCGCAGGCAGGCGCGACCGCTGAGATCACAACCGCCGCTCCCGCCCTGAGCGAAGATCAGATCGCCACGAAAGTCGAATCG
>DASZXN010000049.1:0-8888 GCA_035545875.1 Phototrophicaceae bacterium | reverse complement strand
TCGGTACTCAAACACGGCATCGTCGAAGGTCGCACAACCTTCGCCAACACACTCAAGTACGTCTTTATGGCGACCAGCGCCAATTTTGGCAATATGTTCAGCATGGCGGGAGCGTCGCTGCTGCTGCCGTTCCTGCCGCTGCTGCCCAAGCAGATTTTGCTGGTCAATTTCATGACCGACCTGCCGGAACTCACCATCGCCAGCGATCACGTCGATCTGTCACAGGTGCAGAAACCGCATCGCTGGGACGTGGCCTTTATCCGCCGCTTCATGGTGATCTTTGGCCTGCTCAGTTCGATTTTCGACTACGTGACTTTTGGCGTGCTGATCCTGCTGCTCGGCGCTGGCTCGACCCAGTTCCGCACGGGCTGGTTCACCGAGTCGCTGTTCTCGGCAGTCTTTGTGATCTTCGCGCTGCGCACCCGTCTGCCCTTCATGCAAAGCCGATCCAGCCGCGCGATGGCGCTGGTCGCTTTCGTCGTCCTGCTGGTCGTGGTGCTGATCCCGATCTCGCCGCTGGCGAATCCGCTCGGTTTCGCGCCGCTAGCGTGGTGGCAGGTTGCGCTCATGCTGGTGATTTCGGCAGTCTACTTCGGTTGCGCGGAGGTCGCCAAGCGCTGGTTCTACGCTCAGGCGAGAAATCAATAAGGCTCGTGAAACTGTAGGGGCGACCTGTCAGGTCTCCCCTACGAATACGCAATCTGGTGAGACTGTAGGGGCAGGTTTCAAACCTGCCCAAATCACTGTTTTTCTCTCCTCGCCACACAGTGGCTGAGGAAAGGACACCTTTTGGGATTGGGCTGGTCACGAGACGAATTTATCCGCGTGAGGGCGGGTCTTAGACCCGCCCCTACCAACGATCCGCGCGTCAGACTTTCTCTTAATTTCAACCATGTCCTCTCCTCAGCCACACAGTGGAGAGGGGCTGGGGTGAGGTGTAATTCTTACTTCCCTGTACTGACCTTCGCTCGATTGGCCGTCGTCTCGCGCTTGATGAGTTCGGTACTCAGCAGGGTCAGCCCGCGAATTCGCAAGCCCTCGATTTGTCCCAATAACTGCCGTGCCGCGCGCCGACCGAGTTCAGTGATGTCCGCTGCGACCGTTGTAATCCCCGCTTGCGCCGCTTCCGGCCCATCGCCAAAGGCGACAATCGCCACGTCTTCCGGCACACGCCGGCCACTCGCTTTAATCACCTGCATCGCTGCTTCCGCCATCAGGTAATCCGAGGCGACCACCGCGTCGAAATCGGGATCGAAGCTCAGAAATTGCATCATCGATTCGGCAGCAACTTCCGGCGAAAAATCGCCGCGCAGATAGAAAGCGGGCGGCACGTTCAGGTTGTAGCGCATCACTTCCTGCTCGAAGGCGGCGGTGCGCTGGATGCCGTCGGTCTGCGTCATGTAGCCCATGATGAACACCGGGCGCTTCCGTCCATGCGCAACCACCAGATGCTCCATCAGCATGGCGATCCCCTGCCGATTGTTCGGCATCACGCCGGGGATGTGTGCCATCTGGTGGCTGACCAGTGAGATGGGCACTTTCTGATGATGCAGTTCACCAATAACCGCGTCGGGCAGTACGCTCGTGATGATCAGCGCGCCCGCCAAATCGCGTTCAATCGGCAAATCGGCCAGTGAGGTCGGCGTCGTCGTGACCTCGATAATGGCCGTTTGATAGCCACAGTTGTCGAATACCTCGCGCGCTCCGGCGATCACGTCACGCTGGAACACCGCCGCCGAGAAGTTCGTGAAAATGTTGAGGACGGGCAGCTTGCTCATAGAATGTCCAGTTCACGATGCAGCGCCAGCGCCGCCGCACCAATCGCGCTCAGGTTGCCCGAATAGGCCAGCGAGAAGCTCACGGGACGGATTACTTTCGACCAGAGCATCGCCTCGGTTTTAGCGATGATTTGGTTCAGGAACGGCTCGCCCAGATTGACAATCGGCCCCGCCAGCGAGACGTGATTCGGGCGGATCAGCCCAATCGTCCACGCCATAATCCCGGCCAGATGAGTCGAAAGCTCGTCGCACAACTGGATCGCCGCTGCATCGCCATTGAGCGCCGCGTAGTGGACGTGCATATAGGTCAGGCCGCGTTCGGGCAGCATCGAATCGGGATGCTTGGCACGAAGTTCCGCTGCCCGCTGCTGCACGGCAGGCCAGCCGAGCAGGTGATCGAGCCGCTCGCGCTCATGGAAGGCGCTGATGTCGCCGCCCTGATGATAGGCTGTGCCGTCGAGCGTGATGCCAACCTCGACGCTGTTCGTCACCAGCACCGTCACGAGGTTGCTGCTGTCAGCGTCACTGTTGAGGCCGAAGGCATATTCACCGAGCGCGGTCAGTTCAGCGCTGTTGCCCGTATAGACCGGGACGCTGAACTGCGCGGTCAGTCGTTCGACCAGCGCATAGTTGTACCAGCCCAGCGGTGATGAATCGGCAATCACGCCGCCGCGCACGTCAACGACGCCCGGCACGCCCACGCCGATGCACAGCAGTGGCGCGTCCAACTGCGCCACCAATCCGTTGATCACCTCGATTAGAATCTCGACGGCCTCGTCGCCCTGCGCGTTGTCGAGTTCATCGTAGTGCTGCGCGATGATCTGTCCGGCCAGATTCGACAGCACGGCGAAGGCGCGGCCATTGTCGAGCGACACGCCGATCACCTGACGCGCGTTCGGCACGAACTTGATCAGGGTGGGGCGCTTGCCGCCGCTGTCGGTCGATTCGCCGCGCCCACTCTCGATCAGCAGCCCTTCGTCGATCAGTTCGCCGATCAAATCGGAAACCGTCGGCTTGGCTAGCCCGGTTTCCGCCGCCAGCGCTGCGCGGTTATCCGCCAATCCGGTATAGATCGCCCGCAGGAGTAGCTGGCGATTATGCTGGCGAATCTGTTCGCGGGTTGCTTTGAGCGGTTTCATGGCTTTAAGGCACAATTCGGTTGGCGCGCTGCCCGCAAAACGTCCCAGTCGGCGGGGTCTTCGCCGCCGATGCCCCAGATGCCGACGCCGCCCAGATCAGGAAATTCGTTAAGTATATAGTTTAACTTGTATGCGATAGCCGTCGAATCCTCGACGTAAATCGTCTGCTTGGGCAGCCCCTTCGCCTTCAGTTCGATCTGCGCCTCCATCTCATCAGGGTCGCGCTCGACCGTCGGCTTGAACGTCTGAATCAGGCGATTCACGCTGACCCAATCAGTCGTCGTCGCGGGTGGATAGTCGCGTGTCCATGAGTAACCGTAGAAGGGCAGCCCCATGTGAACCTTGTGCAGATCGGTCACGCTCGCCGCATACGTCAGCACATCAGCCACCCAATTCGGCGGGCTGATCGGGCCGGGCGGTTGATTTCGATCCGTGTAATCGTAGGTCATGATCGTGAACACATCGACGGCAGGCGCGATCCGCGTCCAGTCCTGCGCCGCCGCGCCGTACCACGTCCCCGCGTCGTCGGTTTTCGGGTGAACGGCGACGGTCAGCAGCTTGTGATCCGCGTGCAGTTTTGCCGACAACTGCTCAATGAATGCGGAAAATTCATCGCGCGTCGCCAGCGGAAAGCTCTCGTAGTCGATGTCGATGCCGTCGTAATTCATGGTCGTTGCTAACGCAATAATCTGCTTGACGTGGGATGCCAGCACCTTTGGATCGCTCAACATCTGCCACGTACTACCGTAGATCGTCGGGATGAGCGTCAGCTTATCGGTGCGCCACGCCGCCAGTTCGTCAGCGTTTTCCGTGTCGGCAGCCGATTTTTGCACTGTGCCATCAGCGTTCGCCGTGTACCAGAAAGGATTGATCACGCTGATCAAATTGGCGTTCTTCTGAATCGAGTCCAGACCACCCAGCGCGCTCGCGGACGGATACCATACCGACACGCACCACGCGGGATTTGCCTCAGAGGTTGCTTCAGGCGTTTCTGTCGCTTGTAGGGGCATGGCGCGCCATGCCCCTACGCCCAAAAACACAAATGGGACGACGAGCAGCCATAACCAGCGCATCAGACCTGCACCACCGACGAACCGGGGATGGTGCAGGGCAGAATACCGCGTGCCTCGATTTCACCGAACAACACCCGCGCCGCCGCCTCGGTCGAAACCGGGCGATAGCTGTAGGCGCACAGGTAGTTCTCGATTTCGGGGAAGGCGCGCAGATCGTAGGGCGTGCGCAGCGCGATCACAATCGGCTGTTTGCCCAGCCGATGCAGTTCGCGCACCAGTGCCGCCTGTGACCCATCCTGATCCGCGACCAGCGTCCCGACGATCACGATGTCGGCGTTCTCGGCGGCGTGAATTGCATCGCTGATGGCGCTTTCCGGCGCGGCATAGTCGATTTCGATGGCAGTCGTGCGCCTGTGACGCTGGCGGATCGCCTCGGCCAGCAGCACGCGCTCACCGTTCGAGGTGTCGGCAGGCGTGATGTTGACCGGGCGCACCGTCATCACGGCGATTTCAGTTTCTTCCGAGGGGCGCAGGGGCAGGCGACCGCCATCGCGCACCACCGTGATCGAAGCGTCGGCAATCGCCTGCGCGACGGCCTGATGCTCCGCCGAGCCAATTACGCCCAAGTCCGGCAGGGTTGTGGGAATTTGCCGCCTGACTCTTTGGATTCGAGCGACCGATTCGGCGTTTTCTTCGCCGCTCATTTCGACAGTCAGCGCCAGTTGATCCGAGAGGTGTCCCATCAGCACGAGGTCGTTGCCTGCTCGCAGCGCCGCGCGGACACTTGCGCGCGCGCCGAGCCGATTGACCGCGCTCATGTCCATCGCGTCGGTGATGATCAGCCCGCCGAAGCCCATGCGCTGGCGCAGCAGCCCCTTGAGAATGGCGGGCGAAACCGTCGCCACGTTCTCCGCGTCGAGCGCGGGAAAGAGCAGGTGACCTGTCAGCACCGCGCCGACCCCGCTGCGGATCGCCTCCGCGAACGGGAACAGATCGCTCGCTTCCAATTCCGCCAGCGATTTGCTGACCACCGGCAGGCCGAAATGCGAATCGGTACTCGTGTCGCCGTGACCGGGAAAGTGCTTGGCGGTGGCGATCACGCCTGCTTCCTGCATCCCGGCGATCAAGGCGACGCCCATCCGGGCTACGTCTGCCGGACGGTCGCCGAAAGCGCGAATGCCAACGGCGAAATTGTCGGGGTTGTTGTTCAGGTCAAGGACGGGCGCGAAGTTCAGGTTGCAGCCGACCGCGAGGAGTTCACGCGCCAGCACGCGACCCGCCTGCCGCGCCAGTTCGGGCGAATTGGTCGCGCCGAGCGCCATGTTCCCCGGCAGAATCGTCGCGCCGTCGCGGATCGGGATCAGTTGGCCGCCTTCCTGGTCGATGCCGATGATCGGCGGCGGCAGGCTGCCTTCGGCGGCAGCGGTATACAACTGCTCGTTAAAACGGCGAAACTGCGCCAGCGTCTCGAAATTGAAATTGAACAGGCAGAAGGCGGCAATCGCGCCGCGCCGGACACCCGCAAGAATTTCAGGCGGCGGCGTTGTGCCTCGGAAACTGTGCATCAACTGCGCCACAATCTTAGCCCTTCGAGCCTGTCATCTGAATGCCTTCGACAAAATAGCGCTGCGTGAAGAAGAACACCACCAGCACCGGGATCACGAAGAGCACGCTCGCCGCCATCACGTCCTGCCAGGGCAGCGGCGACTCTTGCAGATTGTTCTTCTGCGCCACGTAGATCGGCATGGTATAGAGTTCGGCGCGCTGGAGATAAATCAGCGGCTGAACGAGGTTGTTCCACTGGCCGACGAACAGGAACACGGTGATTGTGGCGATGGCGGGGCGCGAGAGCGGCAGGATGATATACCACCAGATTTGCAGCGGATTTGCGCCGTCGATCATCGCCGCTTCGTCCAGTTCCTTCGGAATGCCGAGCATGAACTGGCGCAGCAGGAAGATCAGCGCCGCGCCGCCCGCGAAGAAGCCGGGAATGATGATCGGGTTGAAGGTGCGAATCCAGCCGAGGTTGTAAAAGAGGACGTACTGCGGCACGAGCGTCGCCTGCGCGGGCAGCATCAGCGTGCCGAGCATCAGCGCGAACACGATGTTGCGGCCTTTCCATTCCAACCGGCTGAACGCATACGACACCAGCGTGATCGACGTGACCGTGCCGAGCAGCACCATCGTTACGACGAACAGGCTGTTGGCATAGGAGCGATAGAAATTCTCGTCGTTAAACAGCTTGGTGTAATTGACCCACTGCGGCACGGCAGGCAGCAGGCTCAACTGCGGCTGACCGACTTCCTGAATCGTCTTGAGCGACGTGCCCGCCATCCATGCCATCGGGAACAGAAAGAACAGCGAGGCGACCAGCAGAATCACGTAGATGATCAGCGCGCGCGGATCAATGATCTGAACGATGCGCGCAATCAGGCTGCGCCGGATCGGTGGAGTTGAATTTACAGCGACAGGATTAAGCGTTGTCATCACTCACTAAGCCTCGTAATGTACCCAGCGGCTGTAACGGAATTGCAGGACGGTCGCCAGCACGATGATCACGGCCAGAATCCACGAGACGGCAGCGCCTTGACCGATTTCGAGCTGTGTGAAGGTGCGTGTGAACAGAAAGTAGGCTGCCGATGCCAGGCTTTCCTGTGTATCCGGCGTTTGCAGAATGTAGATCGTCTCGAAGGTTTGCAGCGCCGCGATCACGCCGATCACGATGTTGTAGAACAGGGCAGGCGAGATCATCGGCAGGGTGATCTTCCAGAACTGCTGCCAGCGGTTCGCGCCGTCAACCTCCGCCGATTCGTACAACTGCTTCGGCACGCCTTTGAGCGCCGCCAGAAAGATCAGCATCGCCGCGCCCGAACTCCAGACGGTGATCAGGATCAGCGATGGTTTCGCCCACAACTGATTACCCATCCACAGCGGCACGCGGTTGTCATTCGGGAAGGCAGCGACGGCCTGATTGAACAGAGCGAAGTGATAGTTGGGCGTGCCTGCCGCCGCCGAGATCGCGTCGTAATCCTTGAAGAAGCGCACGCCGTCGAGGGCGGAACTCACCAGAATCAGCGCGAACACGACCGTTCCGACGTAGATCACGATTTTCTGCGCGCGTGGATAACGGTTGTTGCTCAGGACGAGGCCAAGCAGCACCGCTACGACCAGCCCATAGAACCAGAGCGCGACGGGCGTCGTCGTGTTGTAGGCTTTGTTCAGGTAATCGAGGCTGCTCGGCTGCTGGATCGTCGTGCCGAAAGTCAAATACTGCGGGATGATCGCCAGTCCGCCGTTGTCCAGTTGACCGGGGATCAGCCGGATCAGCACGATCAGCGCCAGCACGAGCGCGCCGCCGAGCAGCACGAGCGTCCGCGTCCGCTTTACACGGATAAACAGCGTGAGGAGCAGCGGCACAGCAGCGATCACGACCGCCGGAATGTACAGCGCGAGGTCAGGATTGCCCGTCAGGATTAGCCCGATCAGGGTTACACCGCCGAGCAGAAGGGGAATAATTTGCCACAGGCGCACGCGGCGCGGTTGGTCGTTAAGGACAGCGCCGAGTGCGGCGAGTGCTGCCGCCGCGCCGATCCCGTAGATCAGGCTCGGATCAAGCGGCTCTGCTACCAGCCCGCGCGCAACCAGTATCACGGTCAGCGCACCACCGATAATCTCGACGACGGTGCGGGCGCGGTTCTGACGGCTCTCTGTCCATTCGCCGCGCACGAAACTCAGCAGCAACGCGAAGCCGATCAGCGCGGGTACGGCATATTTGAACGGGCCGAGCGCGTCACCGGTGGCGATGCCCTGATAGAAGCTATTGAAGGCTTCGACCGCGAAAATGAACGTCCGGTAGAGCCAGTCGATCAGAAAGAAGCTGTGTGCCGCGCCTTGCAGCGTGATGTTGACGAAGCCGCCGTTGCCCGCCAGCATGTAGCGCCACGCCAGCAGAATCGCCGGGCCGCCTGCGAGAATCACGGGGAGATAGAAAATCAGGCGGAAGATGCGCATCCCACGCAGGTTCTGGTTGAGCAACAGTGCCATTCCCAACGAGACGACGATTTGCAGCGGAACGCCGACAACCATGTAGTAGAACGAGTTGAACATGGCGTCCATGAAACGCCGCCCCTGCGCCCCTTGACCGAGCAGCAGGGTGCGATAATTGTCGAGACCAATGTAGTCGATTGACTTGCCCAGCCGATAATTGGTGAAGCTGTAGTAAAGGGAAGCCAGCGCCGGGCCGACCACGAAAATCACGAAACCGATAATCCAGGGGGAGGCGAACATGAACCCCCAGTAAACCTTGCGTTGATCGCCTTCGGAAAGCCCGCGCGCGCGCGCGATAATCCGTGCCAGATGGCCGATGGCAATGCTGCCGACGATGATGAAGATCACCGTTGCGGCTGACCAGAGCAGGTTATTGATGCGCTCCTGGGCGGCAATGTCCATTTAGAAATGCCTCTCGTCGATGAGATTGGGGAAGGGCATTGGTACGAGCTTGATCTTCGCACCAATGCCCCAATTACGCACGGCGTATCTTACTTCAGGTAGCCGTTGTCTTGCAGAATACCGTCATATTCTTCCTTCATGGCGGCCTGCGTGTCTTCGAGGCTCTGCTGGTCAGTGAGGTACTTGGTCATCTGCTCGGTGATCATCGGACGGAGTTCAGCGCTGGCGCGGATGTCCGAGAAGGGACGACCGTACTGAACCGTGATGTCGAGAATCTTCGACCAAACCGGGCTGCTGGCCTTGATGTCATCCCACGCGTCCTGACGAACCGGAGTGAAACCGGCGATCTTGTTCAGGGCAATCGCGTTGTCCTTGCTGCCGATGAATTCGAGGAAGTCGGCGGCCAACTGCGGGTCTTTCGCGTAAGCGGGCACCGACAGCCAGTCGATGAAGTCCTGAATGAGCGGCTTACCGTTGGGGCCAGCCGGATACGGCGCGATGGTGATGTT
>DASZXN010000048.1:0-7807 GCA_035545875.1 Phototrophicaceae bacterium | reverse complement strand
ATAAAAAGCAGCCCGCGAAATGTCAAATGTTGGACTGGCGGCATCAGGAATCAAAAGGACGATCCATTCGGATCGTCCTTGATCGATGCTCAGCAGCGCTAGGCCAGTTCGGGGCTTTCGACTGCGGGCAGCTTGTCGATCTGGAAGGTGTGCTTGCACACGGTGCATTCCGCCTTGTTCCGGCTGGCCTCGACCAGCAGGCCGCCGCAGTTGGGGCAGGGCTGCGCCAGCGGTTTCTGCCAGCTCGTGAACTCGCAGTCCGGGTAGCGCGAGCAGCCGTAGAAGACGCGCCCGCGTTTCGAGCGCCGCTCGATGATCTCGCCGCCATGTTCGACGCCGCAGATCGGGCAGGGGATGCCCATCCGTTCGAGGAACGGCTCGGTGTGGCGGCAGTTCGGGTAATCCGAGCAGCCGATAAACTTGCCGAAGCGCCCGTAGCGGATCACCAGCGGCTTGCCGCAGACCGGGCAGGCGCGCCCGACTTCTTCGACGTGGTTGATCGGTTCGATCACCTGCCGCGCGTTCTTCAACTCGCTTTCGAACGGGCCATAAAACTCGTGCAGCATCGGTCGCCATTCGCGCCGCCCCTCGGAAATCTCGTCCAGTTCGTCCTCCATCTTGGCGGTGAACTGGTAATCCATGATCTCCGGGAAGTACTGCACCAGCAGATCGTTGACGATCCGGCCTGTTTCGGTCGGGATCAGGCGCTTGTCTTTCTTGGCGACGTACTCCCGATCCTGAATGACGGCAACCGTCGGCGCGTAGGTGCTGGGGCGACCAATCCCATATTCTTCGAGCGTGCGGACGATGCTCGCCTCGGTGTAGCGCGGCGGCGGTTGGGTGAAATGCTGCTCCGGCAGCAGGCCGAGCAAATCGAGCGCCTCATTGACGGACATTTCCGGCAGGATGCGGCCTTCGTCCTCGTCGGCAGCCACGTCTTCGTCGTGAGCGTCCTCGTAGAGCGCCAGGAAGCCGCTGAACTTGATCGTGCTGCCGCTGACACGGAAGTGATAGGGCTTGCTCTTGTCGGTCAGCCCGGCGTCAATATCGACGCGCAGGGTGTTGTAGATCGCGTTTTGCATCTGGCTGGCGACGAAGCGCTGCCAGATCAGGTTGTAGAGCCGATATTGATCGGGCGAGAGCGACTTTTTGATGGCATCCGGCTCACGCATCACTCCCGTTGGGCGGATGGCCTCGTGCGCTTCCTGCGCGCCCTTCGACTTGGTGCGGTAAATCGGCGCGCGGGCAGGCATAAATTCCTTACCGAAGCGCTTTTCGATGTATTCGCGCGCTTCTTTATGCGCCTGCGGCGAAATCGACAGGCTGTCGGTACGCATGTACGTGATCAGGCCGATGGAGCCTTCCGCGCCCACGTCGATGCCTTCGTACAACTGCTGCGCGACCGCCATCGTCCGCTTGGCCGTGAAGCCCAGTCGCCGCGAGGCTTCCTGCTGAAGCGTGCTGGTCGTGAACGGGGCGGACGGCTTGCGCACGCGCTCACCGCGCTTGATGTCCGCTACAGCGTAGCGGCTCTTTTCGAGGATGGCGAGATGCGGCTCAACGTCACTTTTCTGCGTGAACTCCACGTCCTTGTCGCCAATCTTGATCAGGCGGGCGATGAACGGCTTACCGCTGCTCTTGCCGTTGTGATGCTGTTTCTTCAACTGCGCATCGAGCGTCCAGTATTCCTGCTGAACGAAGTTCTCGACTTCGCGCTCCCGGTCAACGATCAGGCGCACGGCGATGCTCTGGACACGCCCCGCCGATAAGCGGTTGCGCACTTTCTCCCAGAGCAGTTCGGTCACCTGATAGCCGACCAGTCGATCCAGAATGCGGCGTGCCTGCTGCGCATTGACGAGGTTCATGTCGATGTCGCGCGGGTGACCGAAGGCGTCCTGAATGGCCGGCTTGGTGATCTCGTGAAAGACTACGCGCTTGATCGGCGGCATCTTCGGCTGATCTTCCAGTTCGGTGGCGGCCAGCAGATGCCAGGCAATCGCCTCGCCTTCGCGGTCGGGGTCGGTCGCCAGGTAGATTTCGTTGGCGCGCTCGGCGGCGCTTTTCAGGTCTTTGACCGTATCGCGCTGGTCGTTCATGACGCGGTATTTCGGCTCGAAATTGTGTTCGACATCGACCGAAATCTGCGACACGAGCAGGTCGCGGACGTGGCCTTTCGAGGCTTTGACCGTGTAGCCCTTGCCGAGAAATTGGCCGACGCTGCGCGCTTTGGCGGGCGATTCGACGATCACCAGCTTGCCGATGGTGTGCTCCGGCGCTTTCTTATCTGCTTTAGAGGCGGTGCTTTTCTTGGCGGTCTTGGCTTTCGCCGTCACCGTAGTCTTGCTTGTTGCTTTTGTCGTAGTTTTGCTCTTTGTTTTTGCTTTGGTCTTACTTGTCTTAGTTGCCTTGCTCTTTGCTGCGCTTTTACGCGCAGGCTTGGCGGCGGTTTCGACCACCGGTTTTGGGAGCGTGGCGTGTGCCTCGGTCGCGCCCATGTGGAACAGCGTTGTCCCGCAGACCGGGCACGTCCCTTTGACGGCGGGCGTGCCGCGCGCTGTCCAGACGGGCTGCGGATTGGCGATCTCCCGTTTGGTTTTGCATTTGACGCAGTAAGCTTCAAGAGTCATGCGAATTCCTGATCTCTAGAGGTATGTCTCGTGGTTCATAGTGCGCAGCATATCTACGACCTTCTTGACATCCTGCGCCCGGTCTTTCTTACAAATCATTAGAACGTCGTCCGTATCGACCACGACTAAATCTTCCACGCCGATGGTCACGGTGAGCTTGTCACTGTAAACCAGCGAGTTCTTCGTGTCAATGACGATTCGCTTGGGCGACGACCCTTTGAAGCCGTTGCCTTCGCCGTCGAGGTCGAGCACGTCAAAGAGGGCATCCCAACTGCCAACGTCGCTCCAGCCAATATCCACCGGAATTACCGCCATGCGCTCGGTCTTTTCCATCACGGCGGTGTCGATGGCGATCTTGGGTACCGTTTCCCAGACTTCCGCCAGCTTCGTCGGGTAATCCGGCGTATCAATCGCGGGCTGAAGCGCCATCATCGCCTGATAGATTTCCGGCTGAAAACGTCGGAACTCGCTTAAGGCGCGCTCCGCTCGCCAGATGAACATGCCGGAGTTCCAGCTATATTCGCCCGACGTGAGGAAGGCAATCGCAGTCTCGGCGTTCGGCTTTTCGGTGAAGCCGCGCGAGCCGAAGCAGTTGAAGCCCTGAATCTCGCGCAGCGGGTCGCCGCGCCGGATATAGCCGAAGCCCGTCGCGGGCATCGAGGGCGAAATTCCCAACGTGACGACGTAATTGTCCTGCGCCAGTAGATACGCCGCTTGCAACACCTGACGAAACTTGTCCTTCTGCGCGATGTGATGATCGGCGGTAAGCAGGGCAATCGTCGCCTGCGGATCGCGCTTAAAAATGACGGTCACGGCCAGCGCTGCCGCCGGTGCTGTGTTCCTTCCATAGGGTTCGACAATGAAATTCCGTGACGGAATCTCCGGCGCGTCGGCGCGCATCGCCTCGACAAACTTGCTGCCAGTGACGACGTAGACGTTTTCCGGCGGGAACAGCGGAGCCAGCCGCTCGACGCTGACGCGGAACATCGAATTGTCCTCCACCAGCGGCAGCATCTGCTTGGGCTGATCGGCGCGGCTCATCGGCCACAGACGTGTCCCGCCGCCGCCCGCCAGAATGACCGCATAGTAATGTTCCAAGTTACAACCTCTCTACTCGCGCACGCGCAGGCGGCGGTAATTGCCGCGCCCGTCGTCCTCGATATATCCCTGAAGCTCCAGCAGCGTCAGCGCGCTTAAGACCTCGGCGGTCGGCAAGCCGCTGCGCCGCACCAGATCATCGACCGGCAGCGGCTCGACACTCAAATAACGCAGCAGCCCCGCTTCGGGTTCACCGGACGGCGCGATTTGCCTGGTGATCGTGCGCGCTTCGACGTTGCGCCGGGCGATGTCCAACTCTTCGAGGATGTCCTCGATTTTACGCGCCAGTTTCGCGCCTTCCTGAATCAGTTGATGCGTGCCGCCACTCGCCGGGTTGAAGATCGAGCCGGGAACGGCAAAGACCTCGCGTCCCTGTTCGAGCGCCGTCGTCGCCGTGATCAGCGCGCCGCTCTTGATCGGCGCTTCGACCACCAGCACGCCGAGCGATAAGCCGCTGATAATCCGGTTGCGGCGCGGAAAATGGTGCGCTTCCGGCTTGCTGCCGACCGGAAACTCGCTGATCAGCGCGCCTTGCTTCGTGATCTGCTCGGCAAGCTCGGCGTGATCGGGCGGATAAACCCGATCAATACCCGTGCCCAACACGGCAATGGTACGACCCCCGGCTTCCAATGTCGCGCGATGGGCTGCCGCGTCGATCCCGTGCGCCAGTCCGCTAATCACAGTGATGCCCTGCCGCGCCAACTGCCGCGCGAAATAGATGGCAGCGTCACGGCCATAGTGGGTCGCTTTGCGCGTACCAACCAGCGCCAGCGCCTGACGATCTTCGGGCGTCAGCGTGCCGCGCACGTAGAGCGTCAGCGGCGGATCGGGCAGGTGTTTGAGCGCTGCTGGATAATCTTCATCGCTCGGCGTAAGCAAGTGCGCTCCGACGCGCTCGACCTTTGCCAGTTCATCCTCAAGCTTGATCTGCGCCCGCGCTTTGATCAGGCTGGCCGTAGTGTCGCTGTCGAGACCTGCCGAGCGCAGCCGGGATTCATTCGCGTCCCAGGCGGCGTGCAGCGAGCCGAACGCCTGAACCAGCAGGTCTAGGCGCTTTGGCCCGATGCCCGGTACGAGACTGAAGCCGAGCCAGTAGGGTCGTTCGTTCACGGTAAAACCGGGAGATGGAGACTATCGGTACAATGCGCACAGCATAGGAGCATCTCCCAATGCTGTCAAGGGGTCAAGCGACCCGTGCGCCTCAAGATTCAGGGTTGTTGAGGCGCAGCGCGCTGCGCGCTGCGCCTCTACGCTTCTTCGTCTTCGACGGTGTTAGGGAGTAGACCTTCCGGCAGGTTGACGACCACAATTCCGGCGCTGACATCCGTCTTGACAATCGTTTCGTCCGTTACCGGGATTAGGATTTCGCCGTAGCGTGGGCTTTCAACCAGATACACGTCGTTCGCGCCCGTTTCCAGCACCTCGGTCAGCTTGCCGAGCGTCTCGCCCGCGCTGGTTTGTACACTCAGCCCGATCAACTGGTAGAGGTAGAACTCGCCTGCTTCGAGCGGAACCGCGTGCTCCAGATCGATCAACACGTACAGCCCGCGCAGTCGATCCGCCTGCGTGCGATCTGTGATTCCGTCCAGCGCGAGCAGACCGAACTCGCCGTTTCTGCGCATTCCTTTGACGTGGTAGGGCGTAACTTTTTTGGGTTCCGGGCTGTCCGCGAGGTAGATCGTTTCCAGCGTGCCGATGCGTTCCGGGTAGTCGGTCAGCAGGCGGATGCGCAGTTCGCCGCGAATGCCGTGACCGCGCAGTACCTCGCCGAGCAGCAAATAAGCGGGCTGCGTCAACTTAGCTGATCTTTAGAATAATGCGCTTGGCTTTGGGATTATCCGCCGCGCGCAGGAGCGTCCGCAGCGCATTGGCGACACGCCCGCCTTTGCCGATGATGCGTCCGGTGTCATGCGGAGCAACGCGCAGCTCTAAAATAATCGACGATCCGGTGTCCTTGCGTTTTACCTTGACCTGCGTCGGATCATCGACCAGACTTTTAGCGACGTACTCAATCAATGCTTCCATGATATTTTTGCCTCAGGCTTTCGCTAAAGACGTGAGCGGGTGACGCGCCAGAAAATCGAGAATCGCGGCGCTGACCTGCTCACGAAATTCTAAAAAGAAGCCATGCCGCCCACCGGGAATGATCACCAATTCGGCGTTGGGGATGCGCTCGGCCAGCAGCGGCGCATTGGCCGTAGCGTTCAGGCGATCATCGCTGCCGTGAATGACCAGCGTCGGCGCTTTGATCGTCGGCAGTAATTCCCAGGCGTCGTGGCCTTCGCTGGCCTGCCAGTGGAGCATCTGCGCGAACGGTGGCACGGGGTTTTCAGCCATGACGCGCTCCGCTTCCATCAACTGAGCGCCGTGCGTGTAAATCCACTGCGGTGTATAGATAAACTGAGCCAGCGCCATCTGCTTTTCCGGGCTGTCTGGGCTATTCAGGGTCATGGCGAAATCAGGGCTGCGCGGGACGCCGTGCGCATTGCCCGGCGTCGTGCAGCCCAGCACGAGCGCGCCGATCCGATCCGGGTAGTCGATGCCAAGCCACTGACCGACGCGCCCGCCCATCGATTGGCCGACGGCGTGCGCTCGCTCGATGCCCAGCGCGTCCATCAGGCCGATCACGTCCTTTGCGAAGCCGCGCGTCGAGTAGGGCGGTTCGCTCGGCTTGTCGCTCTGACCTGTGCCGCGCCAGTCAAATACCGTAACCTGATAGTGAGCGCTGTAATCGTCGGCAGCGCCGTCCCATAGATGATGATCACTGGCTTGCCCGGCGATCAGGATGAGCGGATCACCCGAACCGACCGTCTCGTAATAGAGACGCGTACTATCAGGCAGGGTAACAAATGGCATATCGTTGCGCTCCCGAAGCGCGATCCGAAGTGAACAACATGGTCAGCAGAGCAGTGGGATGATTGAACGCGGGAACGGGAATATTTTCCTGTTCCCGCGTCAACGACTTGGCAGGCGGGACGATTAGCTCCCCTTCGGTTTGAAAGTTCCCTGACCCGCTTCGGGCGCGGGATAGCTCGTGCGCGGGCTGACCGGCTCGGCAGCGGCGCGCGCGACCTCGGCCTCTGCGACCAGCGCGTCCATCGACTCGCCCTTCTTCAGACGCTCGAAACGCGCCATCGTGCCCGTGCGCTTGAGCAGTGGCACGACGGCCTCGCTCGGCTGCGCGCCAACGCTCAGCCAGTAGAGGACGCGCGCCTCATCGACAATATCGGTCGAGGGGCGGGTGCGCGGGTTGTGATAGCCGACGGCCTCGATGATGCCGCCGTTACGGGAAGCGTGCTGGTCGGCAATCACCAGACGATAGCTCGGCTGCTTCTTGCCACCCACGCGACGAAAACGAATACGAACCATGATCCAATGCTCCTGTTATATACGCTCTCATGCTGGCCGATCAATTCGGCTAGGAGAGCCACTGAGAAAAATGCACTCAGTTGCGGAAAGGGAAAGGCTGAGTCGGCGCGATCCCTTAGCGCGGCAGACGCGGCATACCGGGCATTCGCCCTCTGCCCATCTGACTCATGAGTTTCTGCATATCCTGAAACTGTTTCAGGACTTCGTTCACGTCCCGAACTTCGACCCCGCTGCCCGCCGCGATCCGTTTGCGGCGGCTGGCGTTGAGGATTTTCGGATTCTGACGTTCTTTCATCGTCATCGAGTTGATAATGGCTTCAACTCGGCTGATGCGCTTCTCCATGTCTTTCTGATCGATCTGGTCACGGAAACGGCTCATGCCGGGAACCATGTCCAGAAGCTGCGTGATCGGCCCCATCTTCTTGATCTTCTTGAGCTGCTCAAGAAAATCCTGAAGCGTGAACTGGTTTTGCAGCAATTTGCGCTGAAGCTTTTCGGCTTCCTTCTCGTCAAACTCGGCTTCGGCTTTCTCGATGAGCGTCATTACGTCGCCCATACCGAGGATGCGCTGCGCCAGACGATCCGGGTAGAACGGCTCGAAACCGTCGAGCTTTTCGCCTGTCGCCAGGAACTTGATCGGTACGCCCGTAACCGCGCGCATCGACAAGGCTGCACCGCCGCGCGCATCACCATCGACTTTGGTCAGGATCAAC
>DASZXN010000047.1:0-13507 GCA_035545875.1 Phototrophicaceae bacterium | reverse complement strand
CGACGGCGGTTACAGGCAGATTAGCGGCTTGCAATGCTGCCTCCGTTTTGCCGCTGGCGACTAAATCCCAACCGAGGCTGACGAGCGACTGAGCAAATTCGACCAGATCGGTCTTGTCGTACACACTGATCAAAGCGCGTGGCATTCTTATCCCTTTTCTTGATCAGAAAACAGCGTGGTGATGCGTGCAGCGAATTCGCGGGCGCGCTGGGGCGCGTCGCCCACGTAGTCGGAAGCGTCGAGCAGCGTGCGAATTTGATCGGGCAGCAGATAAATCGTCAGGGCGGGGCTGGTCGCCAGTGCCTCAACCAGTGGATTCGGCTGACCATTGGCAATCGCACTCCACGCGGCGAGGCTGTGGGCGCGTAGCTGCTCGTGCATTTCCTGCCGATCCGCACCCGCCTTGACCGCTGCCATCAGGACGCGCTCGACGGCGGAAAATGTGCCGAAACGAGCGAAGTTGCGCGCAGCGGCCTGTTCGTCGATGCGCAAACCGCTGACGATGCGGGCGCTGACGCGGATCATTTCGTCCGCAGCAAGGAAAGCGGAAGGCAAAATCTCGCGGCGGTTGGCCGAATCGTCGAGCGTGCGCTCCAGCAGCGAATGGCTGGCATTGTCCCAGGCGACCCGCTCCATCGAGACGACCAGGCGCGCGAGGCTGTCGATCTTCTCCGCGTTGATCGGGTTGCGCTTAAACGGCATCGCTGACGAGCCAACCTGCTGCTTGCCAAACGGCTCGTGCCACTCGTCAATCACGGGTGATTGCAGGATGCGCAGGTCAAAAGCGAATTTGTAGAGGCTGCCCGCCACGCCCGACAAAGCGCTCAAGACCTGCCAGTCCTGCTTGCGCGGATAGGTCTGTCCGGCGATGGGGTAGGGCGGCAGATCGAGCGCCGCCATGACTTTCGCTTCGAGATCGGCGGGCGTGACGGCTGTGCCTGCCAGCAGTTCGCCATAAGAGGCTCGCGTGCCGACCGCGCCCTTGAAACCCTTGCCGCGTAAATTCTGGCGCGCGATTTCGAGCGTTTGATAGTCGTCGAGCAAATCCTGCGCGTAGAGCGCCAGCCGATAGCCCATCGTGGTTGGTTCAGCGGGCTGGATGTGGGTGTAGGCCATCGTCGGATGATCGGCCAATTGCTCAATGCCCTGGGCGAAGCGGCAGAGCAGATCGCGCAGCGATTTCAGCGTCAGATCGAGGCTTTCGCGGATGCGAATTACATCGGCGTTATCTTCGACATCGGCGCTGGTCGCGCCCAGATGAATCACGCCGCCGCCAACCGGACTCTGCTCGGCAAAGGTGCGGACTTCGGCCATCAGGTCGTGCTGAATGTCGGCCTCAATCGCTTCGGCACGGGCAATATCGATCTGATCGACGTGGGCTTCGAGGTCAGCGACCTGCTCGGCGGTCACCAAGCCTGCGGTCTGCTGCGCGCGCGCCAGTTCGACCCAGATATGTCGCCAGACGCGCCGCTTGTTGACTTCGCTCCAGATAGCGCGCATGGCAGGGGAGCCGTAGCGCCACGTAAACGGCGATAGATAGGTTTCGTGCGTGAAGGTCATGGAGGAATATCCCTAAGTAGATCGGCTAGAGTATAGCGTAGCTGCTTCTGATTGACATATTGTGAAATTTTGAACAATATGATATACTATGCTTATGAGCGATAACGTGAACAAATAAAGAGGGTGTCATGGACAAGACTCCGCGCGTAGTCATCATAGGCGCTGGCTTTGGCGGTCTGTTCGCCGCGCAAGCGCTGAAGAACAAGTCCGTCGATGTCCTGCTGATCGACCGCAACAACTATCACACCTTCACGCCGCTGCTCTATCAGGTGGCGACAGCGGGTCTGGAAGCTGAGGAAGTCGCTTACCCGGTGCGCGGCATCTTCCGCAAGAAAGTCACCTTCATGCTCGGCGAGGTGACCGGCATTGACACGACAGCGAAAATCGTTGCGGTGCGCACCAATGGCACGACGCGCCACGAGCACTACGACTATCTGATCGTCGCGGCAGGCAGCGTGACCAACTATTTCGGCAACATAACCGCCGAACAGACTGCCTTTGAACTCAAGACGCTGGATGACGCGGTGACACTGCGGAATCACATCCTGCGTGAGTTCGAACGCGCCGCCTGGTCGGACGATCCTGAGTATCGCCGCACGGTCACGACGCTGGTCGTCGTTGGCGGTGGGCCAACCGGATTGGAAACAGCAGGCGCGCTGTTCGAGCTGTATGAGCACGTTCTGAGCAAGGAATATGCTAATCTCTCACCGAGAATTGTGCTCATCGAGGCCGTAGATCGGCTGCTGACGCCATTCCCGGAACCGCTGCAAAAAGCCGCTTATGAGCAGCTAAAATCACTTGGCGTCGAGGTGATCATCAACAACGGTGTGGATGAAGTTACGTCGGAATCGGTGCGTCTCAAGGATGGCACAGTCATCCCAACCCATACGCTGATCTGGTCGGCAGGCGTAAAAGCTGCGCCGCTTGGTCAGATGTTGAACGTGCCGCTCAAACGTGGCGGGCGGATCGCGGTCAAGCCGACATTGGAAGCCGAAGGCATGGACAGCGTATACGTGATCGGCGATATGGCCTATCTGGAAGACCCGGCAGGGCAGCCGTACCCGCAGTTGATCCCGGTGGCGGAGCAGCAGGGCACGCTGGCAGCCAGCAACATTCTGCGCCGGATTACGGGCTGGAATCAGCAGGAGTTCAAGTATTTCGACCGGGGCATTATGGCGACGATTGGCCGCAGTCGGGCGGTCGCGTACCTGTTCAACCGCATCCAGTTGAGCGGACATCTGGCCTGGTGGTCGTGGCTGGGGCTGCATCTGCTCACACTGATGGGCTTCCGCAATCGGCTGGCCGTGTTCATCGACTGGGTGTGGAATTATTTCACCTACGACCGCTCGATCCGGCTGATTCTCGAATCGCCGCGCGACAAGTCGGAGGAAAGCTTGCCGAATCGCGCAGAGAATCAGTACAATATTCCTCAAAATACCAGCAAATGAGGAAGAGATACAATGGCCGACGAGCAGGCTCTGCTGCAAAAACGCGACGCCAAAGCCAAGCCCCACCTTGAGCAGTATGCGCCGGTGTGGATGGTCGAGCAGAAAATCATTCCAGAGGACGAAGCGGTGCAGTTCAACGTGGTGTTCCAGCATAATCTGTACGGCTGGGTGAATCGCCGCTATCGTTACGATGGCTTCAACGATGTCCTCTACTACAAAGGGCAGATCAAGTGCTCCGAGGATGACGCGCTCAAGATCGAGGAGAAAGCGCTCTACATCAGCGTGACCGTCGCCGACATTCCCAACGCCTACGGCGGCTGATCAGCACAATTACTCAAAGCGGGAGCATGACACTTGCTCCCGCTTTTGATTCCTGTGCGAAGCCGATGGCCTCAACTGGTATCACACGCCGCGCCGATAGCGTGATAGGGTAGCTCATCACATTTTACTGATCAGGAGAAGCCATATGACACAGCCTGCGCTTTCGATTGGGATGCTGATTTTCCCGCGCCTCACTCAGCTTGATTTGACCGGGCCGTACGAAGTCTTCGCGCGGCTGCCGAATGCGCAGGTGCATTTGATCGCCAGGACGCTTGATCCGGTGCGCAGCGAATATGGGCTAACGATTACGCCCGATCACTCGTTTGCAACTGCCCCTAAGCTGGACATTCTGTTCGTGCCCGGTGGGGCAGGCATCAACGCTCTGATGGAAGACGAGGAACTCCTGAGCTTTTTGCGCAGCCGAGCCAATGAAGCCAGCTATATCACCTCGGTTTGCACGGGAGCGCTCGTGCTGGCGGCGGCGGGGCTGCTCAACGGCTATCGCGCGACCACGCATTGGCTCTCGCTCGACGTGCTGGAGATTTTCGGCGTTGAGGTGATACGCGCTCGCGTCGTCATCGACCGGAATCGCATCACCGGAGGCGGCGTCACGTCCGGGATCGACTTTGGGCTGACGTTGGCAGCGTACCTTTATGGCGAAGCGGTCGCACGAGAAATTCAACTGCTGATCGAGTACGATCCTGCGCCCCCATTCCAGAGCGGATCGCCGAAAGCGGCTGATCCCGCGCTGGTTGAGCGCGTCATGGCGGCGAGGAGTGGAATCCAAACCGCGCGACAGGAAATCGCGCGGCGAGCGGCGGAACGGCTGAAAAATCCCACGCAGGGATAGGCTCACATTCGGGCTTTGAGCTTAAAGACTTTCGTATCGACCGCGCCCATGCGATATTTGTAGGTTTCGTTGCCGCGCAGAAAGTCGAATACAGCGCGCTTCTTTTCGATGGCGTCGCGGATATTCATGCCCAGCAGGACGATACCGGGGCTGAGATGTGCGTTCTCGAAGGGCAGCAGACCGGAATTGTAGACCTGAATCCGGTTGCCGTAGTCGAAATCACAGTAAGCGGCGGAAGGCGTACCGTTGACGACCAGAAAGGTCATTTTCAGCCAACCGCATTGATAAACCTGGGGAACAATCGCCTTGAAGAAAGCAGCGTTGTGCGGATCATCCAGAAATTTGGCTTTGTCGGGATGGCTGGAACGCATCAGATGGAGGAATTTCTCGACTTCCGCTTCGATGTCACACGTTTCATCGACCACGTACCACTGAAGCGAGGCTTCGCCTTCGGCACGGCGCATCTTGCGGCGAATTTCGTGGCGCTCTTTCTTATCGAGGCGTTCCAGATAGGTTTCCCACTGATCGGGCAGATCGATCACGGGGCAAACCTCCTGAAGTTCAACCTCAACGTTGAAGCCCAGTTCTTGCAGTTTCACCGGAAAGTGCGCCAGCGTTGGCGACGCCTCCGGGATATTACACAGGTTGATACGGTCGAAGGCTTCGTGATTGTCCTTGAGGAAGGCCGCAAACGCATCCTGAACCGCTTCGGTATGATCCTGATCGACGATGATGTCCACGTAATCGGTCACATCGACGCAGCCAATCGTGCGCACGACGCGCTCGCCGTTCGTCTGCTGAATCAACCACGACCCAATGCCGACAAGCTGCCCTGCATCATCGCGGCAGGTCACCACCCACAGAGCACCGGCGCGATAAGCTTTCCACCACGTTGACTGCCACTCCCAGGTACAGAAGATCAAATCCGAACTGCTGCGATGGAGCAGTTCGTCCCATTCGGGGCGGAGTTCATCGAACACGCTCTCGTCGGTATAAGCCGTGAGTTTCACAAAACCCCCTGATATATCTGTTGTAACTCGCGGAATTATCATAGCACGGTGTGAGCAAACAATTAAAAAGCCGCCCGGAATTGGACGGCTTTGGACTTACCACGAATGCGTTCTCTAGGCCGAAGTCTTGGCGGGGACTTCCTGATGCTGCTGCTTGTAATCATAGGCCAGCGACAGGTTGGTATCGGCATCGAAGAGGTGCATGTTGTCGATATTCAAGGCCATGCCCATACGCGCGCCGACGCGAGCGCGAGTACGCGGGTCGGTACGAGCGATGAACGACTTGCCCTTGTCCTCAAGGTAGAGGATGATTTCGTTACCCATCTGCTCGACCACATCGACGTTCGCTTCGACCAGTGCCGGAGTGATACCACCGGGCTGGAAGTCTACGTCATGGATGTCCTCAGGACGGATACCGAAGATCACGCGCTTGCCAACCGCTCCCTTGAACGGCTCGGCCTTTGAAGCCGGAACCTGAATGTTGAAGCTGGGCGTCTCGACAATCAGGCCGCCGTCACCTTGCTTGAGCGTGGCATCGAAGAAGTTCATGGCCGGGCTGCCGATGAAACCAGCGACGAAGATGTTGCGCGGGTTGTGATACAGATTGAAGGGGGTGTCGATCTGCTGGAGTTCGCCAGCGCTCAACACGCAGATGCGCGTCCCCATCGTCATGGCTTCGATCTGGTCGTGGGTCACGTAAATGAAAGTCGTGCCGAGGCGCTGGTGCAGCTTGCTGATGAACGACCGGGCTTCCACGCGCAGCTTGGCGTCGAGGTTGGAGAGCGGCTCGTCGAGCAGGAAGACCTGCGGCTCACGGACGACGGCGCGACCGACGGCCACACGCTGACGCTGACCACCGGACAACTGGCGCGGGCGGCGATCCAGCAACTGCTCGATGCCGAGGCTCTTGGCAGCTTCACGTACACGCTGATCGATGATCTGCTTGGGCGTCTTGCGCAAGCGGAGGCCGAAGGCCATGTTGTCGTAGACAGTCATGTGCGGGTAGAGCGCGTAGCTCTGGAACACCATCGCCACGTCACGATCTTTCGGCGCGACGTTATTGACCACGCGGTCGCCAATCAGAATTTCACCATCGCTGATTTCTTCGAGACCCGCGAGCATACGAAGGCTGGTCGATTTGCCGCACCCGGACGGGCCGACGAAAACAAGAAATTCTTTATCAGCAATATCAATATTGAGGTCGTTCACTGCGGTGGTATTACCATAACGCTTGTACACGTGCCTGAAAGTCACACTTGCCACGAGTCTTCCTCCGTATGACAATAGAGCGGACTAAAATGTAGATTTTGAACAACTATTTGTTGGATTTGCACAAATAACTTGCCATCTTGCAAAATCCACTTCATTTGAGGTGATTATAGTGTGCTTCGTTCGATTTGCAACATTTCGTGTTCAATTACACCCAAGAGAGAAGGGGTCATGACAGAGGAACTCAACGCCGAGATCGTCGCCATTGGCACCGAATTATTGCTCGGAGACATTACCGATACCAACTCCGTTTTTATTGCCCGTACCCTGCGCGATCTCGGCATCAACCTGTTTTTCTCGACTCACGTTGGCGACAACGAGAAGCGGATCGAGTCAGCGCTGCGGATCGCGCTGGGACGCGCGCAGATTGTCATCACCTGTGGCGGGCTTGGCCCCACGATTGATGATATGACGCGGCAGGCGGTCGCCGCAGCGACGGATCGCGGGCTTACGTTCCATCAGGAACTGCTTGACCAAATCGCCGAGCGCTTCAAGGGCTTCCGCTCGACCATGACCGAGAACAACAAGCGGCAGGCGTATGTGCCCGATAATTCAGTCGTGATTGAAAACCCGGTCGGAACTGCGCCATCGTTTGCGGTCGAAGTCGGCGATCAGGTCATCATCAGCTTGCCCGGTGTCCCGCGCGAGATGAAATTCCTGCTGATCGAGAAGGTCGTGCCCTATCTGCGCCAGCGCTACGGCATCACCACCAAAGTGATTAAAGAGCGAATCCTCAAGGCGGCGGGCATTGGTGAAAGCACGCTCGATGACGCGATTGGCGTCGAACTGCTCGAAGCGAGCAATCCGACGGTCGGGCTGGCGGCGCACAGTGGACAAATCGACGTGCGTATCGCCGCCAAAGCCGACAGCAGCGTTCAGGCCGACGCGATGATCGCGGTCGTCGAGAAGCAAATTCGAGACCGTGTTGGCGAGTATATCTTCGGGGCAGACGCCGACACCATCGAACAGGCGCTGATCAACGCGCTCAAGGAGCAGAATGGATCGCTGGTGATCGGAGAGGTCGGTATCGATCCGGTTTTAAGCGGGCGTTTCAAAACCGCGCTCGGTGCCGCTGAGATGCTCAAAACCGTCGTCACGTATCCAACGCCGCAGGCGCTCGCAGACGATCTCGGCGCTGATGCGGCAACGCCGCTGCGCCAACTCGCAGAACAGACTGCTGAATATCTGTATAAACAGCACAACGTCAGCGCAGCGTTGGTGGTGGTCAGCTACCCGGATGCGCGCGAGGATCACGACGACAGCAGCGAGGGCAGCGCGATTGCCGTCTACGTCGATGGCAAGCTGCGCTCACGCTCGTATGGCTTCGGCGGCGGCACGGATACGGCGCAGGAGTGGACAGGCACCTGGACGATGTCGATGGCGTGGCGCATGTTGAGAGAGCGCGTTGAGTCCTGATCGCTTTCACGCCAAACTCGCTCAAAAGCAGCAGACCGGTGGCAATCGTGGTCTGCTGCTCAATCCACGCGTGACCCAGCTTCCGCTGCCCATTGCCCGTTTTGACGATCCTTTCCTGCCGTTCGGCAAAGCCATCATCAGCGCCACCCACGATCTGGTCTGCGCCTACGTCTTTGATCTGGCGGCGTATCTGGCGCTCGGTGGGGCAGGGGCAGTCGCGCTCGAACGGACGATTGCTTACGCCGGTGACGAGGCGGTGACGATTCTGCATGGCCCGTTCACGGGAACTGGCTACGTCGAAGCAGCGCAGGCGTTCGGCGTCGATGCTGTCACGCTCGAAGACGAGATCAACGCCGAGGTTTATCGCGCGGCTGGCTTGGGCGTATTCGTGGTCGGCAGCCGCCTTGAAGGTGTGATCGCGCCGATAGGCAGTAGTCTGACAATCCGTTTAGCTGACGAGCATCTGATCGAAGCGGGACGTGGCGACGACTTCGCCGAGCAGGTGCAGTCCGCGCTGCAAGGTCAGCCATGAGCGATTTAGCGCAAAAGCTGATCGATGCCGGACTGATTCAGTTTGGCTGGTTCGGCGAGGTACCCTTCACGCTGCATCTGGACATGCTGGCCTCGTATCCTGACGTGTTGACGCAGGTCGTGGATGAAGCACAAACCGTCTTTGGAACCGCTCAGGCGACACGACTGCTCTGCACCGCCGACGCGATTCCATTTGGCGTCGCTCACAGCCTGCGCAGCGGGATTCCGCTGGTCTACAGCCGAGGTTCGACTGACGCGCCGGTGTTCGACCTGGTCGGCGCTTACGACATCGACCACCCAACGCTGCTGCTCACCAATTCGCTCGGCGACAAAGCGACGCTGACGCCGTTGATCGCCGGAGCAAGGCGCGTCGGGCTGGAAGTTCACACTCTGATCCCAATTCTCGAAGCGCGCGATCAGCTACAAGCTGACCGTCTTACGGTGCTGCCGCTGCTGCGACTCGCAGATGTCGTGCGCGATTTGACCGATCAGCAGCAGTTGAGGGCCAATCATGCACAGGCTGTCCTTGACTGGATCAATTCGTGATATAATAAACGGACTATAGTCCATTTTAATCCCAATACAGGTAAATCCATGCAGAATTTCCGCCTGCTTGAAACGCAAATCGCGCCCGGTTTTGTCGAGAACGGTGCTTTTCAGCATTACCCGGCGAACACGTTCCCCTACATCCACCCGATTGACTGGCTGACTTCCCATTTCGCGGTTGGCGGCTGGAGTCCGCTTCAACGGCTCGGCGGGATGCTGACCGCGCACATGACACGAATCGCGCCGCGCGCCGGATTCACGTGGCATCCGCACCGGGCGCTGGAGATTTATACGTGGGTGATCGAAGGTACACTGCATCACGAAGACTCGACGGGTGGGGAAGGGGATATTCGCGCAGGCGAGTTTCAGCGTATGTTCGCGGGCGACTACATCGAGCATCAGGAACTCAACCTAACCGACGACCCGGTGCGCGTGATCCAAATCTGGTACGTCGCAGAGCGCAAATATCAGGGGCTAGAGCCGCATTATCAGCAGCTTGAGCAGGGCGAACTGCCCGCGCGCAAGCTCGAAGATGCGACGGTTTACAGCCTGATCGGTGACGACTCGCCCATGCTTCAGCACATGCGCGGTCGATTGACTGCCGCGACGCTCAGTGCCGAAGGTCGCGCCCCGATTGAAGCACCGCGCCCTGGCGAAAGCCTGTTCCTCTACGTGACCGACGGCGCAGGATACGTCACCTACGACGGCAACACGAACTCGGTGGGGCAGTACGACGTGATCCTGATGCGCCCGGATGCCGATGTTGTCACGCTGACCGCCGCGACCGACTCATCGCTGCACTGGTTGAGCTTCTATCTGCCGGAATTTCTATCCTGATGATCAAAAGGGCAGGTCTAAGACCTGCCCCTACAAAACAAAGACAGGGGACAAGATCACTCTGACTTTTGTTCATCGCTAACCGCCAAAAACTAACCGCTACTCTTCATCCCCCAAACTAAGCAGCGCCATGAACGCTTCCTGTGGCACTTCAACCGAGCCAACCATCTTCATGCGCCGCTTGCCTTTTTTCTGCTTTTCGAGCAGCTTCTTCTTGCGCGTGATGTCGCCGCCGTAGCACTTCGCCAGCACGTCCTTGCGCAGCGCTTTCACGTCGGCGCGCGAAATGACCTTCTTGCCAATCGACGCCTGAATCGGCACGACGAACAACTGGCGCGGGATCAAGTCCTTGAGCTTGCTGACGAGCTTCTGGCCTTTGTGATAAGCGTCGTCACGGTGAACGATGATCGCCAGCGCATCGACTGGCTCGCTCGCCACCAGAATATCCAGCTTGACCAAATCGCCGGACTGATACTTGTCGAACTGATAATCGAGGCTGGCATAGCCTTTGGTGATGCTTTTGAGGCGGTCGTAAAAATCGACGATTAATTCGGCGAGCGGCAGACGATAGTGCAGCACGACGCGGGTCATGTCGATGTACTCGGTTGTGACGTATTCGCCATGCTTCTTGACGACCAAATCCATCAGCGCGCCGATATATTCGTTGGGCGTGTAAATCTGGATTTTCATCCAGGGTTCGCGGATTTCCTCGATCACGCTCGGATCGGGCAGGGCGGCAGGGCTGTCGATTTCGATGACTTCGCCATCATGTTTGACGACCTGATAGGCCACGCTCGGCGCAGTCGCCAGAATGTCGAGTTCGTATTCGCGTTCGAGCCGCTCCTGCACAATGTCCATATGAAAGAGGCCGAGGAAGCCGACGCGAAAGCCGAAATTGAGCGCCTGCGAGGTTTCCGGCTCGTAGACCAGCGAGGCGTCGTTCAGTTGCAGCTTTTCGAGCGAATCGCGCAGTTCGGCGTAATCGTCGTTATCGACTGGGTAAATACCTGCGAACACCATCGGCTTGACCTGCTTATAACCGGGCAGATGCTCGCTCGCGCCGTTGCCCGCCAGCGTGATCGTGTCACCGACGCGGCATTCGCGCACCGACTTGAATCCGGTCGCCACGTAGCCGACCTCGCCAACACTGAGCGACTCGACCGGGTTCATACGCGGACTGAACGTGCCGATCTCGACGGGTTCGAACTTGGCGTCGGTTGCCATCAGCCGCAGCGCCGAAGTCTTATTGACCGTACCATCGACGACACGCACGTAAGCGACAACGCCTTTGTACGAGTCGTAATGTGAGTCAAAGACGAGCGCGCGCAGCGGCGCATCGAGGTCGCCTTTGGGCGGCGGCACGCGCTTGACGACCGCTTCGAGTACGTCCTGAATGCCGATCCCCTGCTTGGCCGAGATGCGCAGAATCTCGCTGGCATCGACGCCGAGCAGGTTTTCGACTTCCTGCGCGACTTCATCCGGGCGGGCAGCGGGTAGGTCGATCTTGTTGATCACCGCGATGATTTCGAGGTCTTGTTCGAGCGCCAGATAGACGTTCGCCAGCGTTTGCGCCTCAATGCCCTGACTGGCATCGACGACCAGCACCGCGCCCTCGCAGGCTTGCAGCGCGCGGCTGACTTCGTAGGTGAAATCAACGTGACCGGGGGTGTCGATCAGGTTGATTTCGTAGTCGCCGCCATCGAGTGAGGTGTAATTCATGCGCACCGCCGACGCTTTGATCGTCACGCCGCGCTCGCGCTCTAAGTCCATGCTGTCGAGCAGTTGATCCTGCATGTCGCGGTCGCTGACCGTATGCGTGAACTGGAGCAGGCGATCCGCCAGCGTGCTTTTGCCGTGATCGATGTGGGCGATGATGCAAAAATTGCGAATGTGTCCGCGTTCCATCTGGGCAATCCATGTGTGTTTTACACGCTGAAGTATAGCAGACGGTCTCTTAAGAACCTATCCATAAAAAGAGAAGAGATTCAACGCAAAGGCGCAAAGATCGCAAAGGAAAACGAGCACGGCACGCCTTGCCCCTACAGAATTACCGTGTTGATGAGTTCGTCAATCGGCTTTGAATCAACCTCGCTGCCCCAGCCGAGCCAGGCCAGAAACTCGACGTTGCCTGCTGGCCCTTTGAGCGGCGATTTGATCAGCCCACGCACGGCAAAACCTTCAGCCTGCGCGAAGGTCAGCACTTCATCCAGCACACGAGTATGAACTTTCGTATCGCGCACGACGCCGCCTTTGCCCACATCATGCTGACCCGCTTCAAACTGCGGCTTGATCAGTGGAATCACGTCGGCTTGGGGTGTCAGCCAGCCCTTGATCGCGGGCAGCAGCAGCCTGAGCGAGATGAACGAAGCGTCCATCACGACGAGGCTGACCTGCTCCGGCAGCTTTTCGACGTAGCGGACGTTGGTGCGCTCCATCACGACCACGCGCGCATCCGTCCGCAGTGAGTAGGCGATTTGCCCATAACCGACATCCAGCGCGTAGACTTTCGCCGCGCCGTTTTGTAAGAGGCAGTCGGTGAATCCGCCTGTGCTTGCGCCGACATCGGCGCAGATGCGGCCATGCACGTCGATGGGGAAAGCCGCCAACGCCCCGGCCAGCTTATCGCCACCGCGACTGACGTAGCGCGGCTTTGACTTGACTGTGATCTCGGCGTTAGGGTCGATCTTCGTACCGGGTTTGTCAATCAGCTTGCCGCCGACCAGCACCTCGCCCGCCATGATCAGCGCCTGCGCCTTTTCACGGCTCGGCGCGAGTTCCTTTTCGACCATCAGCAGGTCGAGGCGCTGCTTCTCAGCCATGTGTCAGATAAATCGGCACATCGACCGCATCAGTATTCGTGCCGACGTTGACCGCATCCGCCGAAATTGGCAGATAGCCGTCCGCGACCACGAACACGCTGTAATCCGTATTCGGCTGCAAGAGCCGATCTACGCGAAAACTGCCGCTGCTGTCGGTAATGGCGATGGCGTAGACCTGATCGTTGCTCCATTGATCGGTGAAGTCCGACACCGAGAACTGGTCATTGATGACGACGACGGTCACGCCGGGAATGCCAACCTTCGTCTCGCCGTCGAGGACTTCGCCGCGCATCTGCACGCCGCTGGCCTGCGCGAACTGGTTGATCGGGAGCTGACCGATACCGACACGTGCGGTTGTCGAGGCAAAGGAGAGCTTGCCGATGAACAATTCGAGCTTGTAGGTGCCGTCAGGAATGCCGCCCAGACTCGACAGCTTGAGTAGAAAGCCGCTGCCGCTGTTACTGCCGTTCCAGGGCTGCGTTTGCGAGTAGAAAACCTGATCATCGACCGACCACTGCATTGTCCAGAGCGTCCCCGGCGCGATCTGCTGCCAGTCGAACAGGGCATAAATCGCCGCTGTGCCACTGGAAAAGCTGGTGATCGGTGCGGCTTTGAGCGCGTCGGCATCGGTATCAGCAGTCGTAAAGTGCGTGTTGCTGAAGATTTGTGCATAAGCGCCCTGCTGCGCGCCTGCCAGCGTGAAATCCGAGGTCGCCGCCAGCCGATAGCCGGTATCGTCCTGAATGTAGAGTTCGAGGAGGTAGTTTCCGGGCAATAAGCCGTTCGGGTCCTGGACGCTGATCGTTTTCGCGCCGCTGTCGCCGTCCGACCAGTTCTGCTGATCACGGCCTTTCTCCTGACCCTCGTAATACCAGATCGCCGTCCAGGGCGTGCCGTCTT
>DASZXN010000046.1:0-9055 GCA_035545875.1 Phototrophicaceae bacterium | reverse complement strand
AGGTTCTGCGGAATGGTGAAGGCGGTCACGTCTTTGGTGAACTGGCGTCCGGTCTTGTTGTTATCAAGCACCTGTTGATCGGTCGTCAGGTTCGCGGCGGTCGGTGCGACGATGCCTTGCGCGGCGACAATCGCAGCAGCGTCCGCGCTGAAGGCTTCTGCGAACAGCGGCTTGACCTTCGCGGCCTGCGCGTCGTTGGCGTAAGCATAAAGCGGATAGACAGCGGTATAGGTACGACCGCTGGCGGTATCCGCCGATGGAGCGGCGCAGCCTGCCGAGGTGGTATTCAATTGCAGGATTGTCACTTTGCTGCCAGCGGCCTGCGCGACGGGCAGGTTGACGACACCGATAGCGCCCTGGGTGCTGCTCACCGCGTCGATGACTTTGGCGTCACTGTCGAGCGTGTTGATGTCGCTGCGGAAGCCCGCGCCATCAACCAGATCGTCAAGCAGGGCATTGGCGGTCGTGTTGTCGGGCGGTACGTCGAACGTCAGCGGGATATTGGCGTTGCCCGTGCCGACCTGATTCCAGTTGGTCGCCGTAGCGCTCGGCGCGAACAGCTTGTTTAACTGGTCGGTCGTCAGGCAGGTGCCGAAATTTGAGCCAGGGTTGGCGACAACGGCCATGATGTTGTAGCCGAGAAGGAACTCAAGGAAGCTGACGTTGGCGCTTTTGCAGTCATTTTCCTCGCCAGCCGTGATTGCCCGTGTCGAGAGCGTGACATCTGCCTTGCCCTGGCAGAAGGTCACGAAGCCCTGATCCGAGCCGGTCACGTTCACGTTCGCGGTGACGTTGGCGGCGCTGGCGAGCGGCTGGATCAGCGGAGCCGGGATGCCTGAACCCACGACGGTGATGTCGCCGGACTGCGCAAAAAGCACTATCGGGTTCAAAAGAAGCGCTATTAGGATGAGCATCCCAACTCGTCGTTGGAGAGAACTCATTGTGGTTCTCCTTAGTTAGTGTTGGCGTATAATGAGATGACATTGTACCTTTATGCACTTAATTGTCCAGACAGACTTTAGGATCGCTGGTTAAGGCGATCATGAGCGTAGGCAGGTTCGATGCAGGACGAGGAACGTAGTCTTTACGAGGTGGTAGGTGGTGAAGCGACTTTCCGCCGACTGGTCGATGGCTTTTACGCGCGTGTCGAGGCTGACCCCGAACTGCGCGCGATCTTCCCGGCGGATATGGCGGAAGGGAAAGAGGCACAGTTCCTGTTTCTGTCGCAGTTTTTCGGCGGGCCAACGACGTATTCGCAGCAGCGCGGTCATCCGCGCCTGCGGATGCGTCACATGCCGTTTGTGATCGATCAGCGGAAGCGCGATCTCTGGCTCAAGCACATGCTCGAAGCGCTTGACGAAGTGGGCGTTCAGGAGCCGATGCGCAGCACGATGGTCGATTACTTCGAGCGCGGCTCGCAGTTCATGATCAACACGGAATAGGCCGAACCGCAGAAGCTCACGCCATCAACCGGCAAGTTCGCGTTTACCATAGAAGACGCGCATTGGATAAGGATTTGTTGCCGCTATGAAAAAAGCCGCCCAATCGTCTCCGCCTCAGCCGTTTTCGCTCCGTGTGGTCAACCGCGTGCTGCGGCTGCCGCGCTTGTCGCGGATCATACTGGCCGTGCTGTTCGCGCTGGCGGTCACGCTGGCGGTCACGCCGATTATCGACGGCATTTACCTGAACAGCTTCTTCGACGAGAGCACACGTGTGGCTCCATCGCTGGTTTCGACGGCGCTCGGCATCGTCTTTTACTTCATCGGCTGGCGCTTGATCGTCGGCTATGCGGGCGAAGAACCGTCCGCGCGCCCGGCGGTCTTTTTCTACGTGATCGGCGGCATTCTGCTGGTTATTCTGGTCGTGGTACTGGTGGTGTTTGGTGCCATCACGGGCAGCATCCAATAAACATTCTTATCCATGACAAACGGAACTGAAGCGCCTTGAAAACACGAAAAATTGCTCCTGTGAAGCTTTGGTATTTGGCTGGCCTGCTCGTTCTGTTCGCCGCGTGCAGCCGAACCCCCGCGCAACCGACGCCGCTCCCTCTACCGACCGATACCCCCAGCCCAACCGATACCCCTGCGCCGACCGCCACGCCTCTGGTACGCGACACGCTGCCGCCAACCTGGACGCCGGTGCTTTCGTATACGCCCTCGATTACGCTGACGCCCTCAATTACGCTCACACCTTCGCTCACGCCGACGTTCACATTGACGTTCACGATTACGCCATCGCCAACCATGACTTACACGCCGTCGCCCAACGCAACCAATGCCGCGCTCCAGAGCCAACCGCTCACCGCTGACTGTCTAGGCTTTGGCATTGACGCCAGCAAAAGCTCGACGGTGTATAGCACGAGCGCGGACACAACCGTCGCCTGGACTTCAGTGAGTTCAGCGGCAGCCTACGTCGTGCGCCTCTATGATCTGAATCTGGCAACGCTCGACACGGAGACAACCCCGAATACCAGCTACGCTTTCAAAGCGAAGCTGTTCACGGATGGTCAGACGTACACGTGGGATGTTTCGCCGCTCGACAGCGATGGTGTGCAGATTTGTCCATCGCGTGGGACGACGCTGACGCCCAAGCCGTAGCTGAATCGTGATGAGAAAATGTAGGGGCGCACGGTTGTGCGCCCTACGAGAACAATTCAGGATATTTAGGCAGCCTCTATTGTTCCTTGCCTAAGGTGTAAAGCTCGAACGCTTCGGCTGTCCAGGGGAGGGCAGGCTTGAAGAAATGCGTATACATCGCTTCGGCATATACGCGGATTTCCAACTGCGCATCCGAGGCCATGCGCAGATGCAAAAAGTGCATGAGGTTGTGAGCATCCACACTGATCACCCAGGTGTAGTAGACGCTAAAGCCCGGCAGAAACAGCCGTGCCATCTCTTTCGAGACGCCCGCGTCGAGCGCTTCGCGGTAGAGATCGTAGCCCTCGTTGTAAAACTTGATCAGCTTTTCGGTCAACTGCTGGCTCATCTCCGGTTCGATCTCGCCTTCGCTGGCCTGCTTGTTGCTTTTTGACTGCTTGCGCCACCCGTCTGGAACGTAAAAATCGTCCTCATCGAACGGGGTGTAGCGTCCACTTTGAGAATTTATCGAAAGTGTCCGATGGCGTACAAACTGCCAGAGGGTCAACAAAGGTGCTTTTAGACGGAACTTGAACTGAACCTGCTCAAACGGTGACGTATGACGGTTGCGCAGCATGTAAAACAGCAGCTTCTTGTCGGCTTCTTCGCCTTTGCTTTGGCCGAGAAAGCTGACTCGCGCCGCGTTGACAATCGCCATATCGCCGGAGACGCCGGTCGCCGGGTGCGGCATCAGATCGAGCAGTTCCACGTAACCCTTGTCTAAAATCGGAACGCGCTTGCCGATAAGTTCAGTCTGCACAGGCGTTTTCCTTATAAGTTAAACGTTAAACGTTAAACGTTGAAAGTGAGAACCTGTCTTTACTTTTAACTTTCGACTTTTAACTTTCAACTGCCCTTAGACGAAATACTGGAGCGCGCGGCGCATCCGTTCCTCGAAATTGTTGGGCGTATCTGGCGGCAGCGATTCGAGTGCGGCCTGCGCTTCGGCGATGCTGTAGCCGAAGCCCGTCAGCGCGTCGAGCACGTCCTTGTTCACGTCGCTGACCGCTCCGGCGCTGATCAGACCGTCGGCGCCCTTGAGCTTGTCCTTCAGCTCAAAGACGATCTTCTCAGCCATCTTCTTGCCAATGCCGGGAACGCGCGTCAGCAGTTCCGGCTGACCCGTTGCGACGGCGTTGCGCAGGCTGTCGATGCTCATCGTGCCCAGCACCGCCAGCCCGATCTTGGGGCCAACCCCGCTGACGGTCAGCAGACGGTTGAACAGATCGCGCTCCGGTTCGCTGGCAAAGCCGTAGAGCGTAATCGCATCTTCGCGCACGATCATCTCAGTGTGCAGATGCACACTGTCGCCTTCGCTGACGATAATCGTCCCGCGTGGGACAAAGACCTTGAAGCCAATCCCGCCGACGACCACCACCAGATGATCCCCGTAGACCGACGCGACTTTTCCCTCAACGCTGGCGATCATAGTTCATTCCAAATCGGCAAACTGGGCGTTGTGAATATCCGTAATGGCGATGGCAAGTGCGTCGGCGGCGTCATCCGGCTTAGGGATGTCGTTGAGGCCGAGCAGCATTCGCACCATCTCCTGCATCTGCGGCTTTTTCGCGCCGCCGTAACCGGAAATCGACTGCTTGATGAAATTGGGCTTATATTCCTTGATCGGCAGCCCGGCCTGTTTGAGCGTCAGCAGGATCACGCCGCGCCCCTGCGCCACCGTGATCGCCGTCGTGATGTTTTTGCCGAAAAACATTTCCTCGATGGCGGCGCGCTCCGGCTCATAACGCTTGATCAGGGCGGTCAGATCGTCAAAGATCATCGTCAGACGCTCGGCCATCGGGATGCCGGGTGGCGTGGTAATCACGCCGTAATGCACCGCCTGAAGCGATCCATCATTCAGCTCGCGCACGAAGCCGAAGCCGACCGTCGCCGTGCCCGGATCAATCCCTAACGACAGCATCAGGCGGTCTCGAAAGCCGCCAGCGCTTCGTCCGTGATCAGCAGGTTCGACGCGACCGACTGCACGTCGTCCAGTTCTTCAAGATCGTTCATTAAGCGCAGGTTTTGCGCGGCTTTGTCCGCGTTGACCTCAGTCTCGTTCTTAGCGACCCAGCGCAGTTCGGACGTGCCGGTTGTGTAGCCGCCGTTGACCAGCGCCTGCTCGACCGCACCATACTGATCGCGCGGCGTATAAACGACAATCGTGCCGTCCTCGTCAACCACGTCGTCAGCCCCGGCTTCCGCCGCGACCATAAAGACCTCATCGAAGTCGAGATTCTCGCCCTCCAGCTCGATGTAGCCCTTCTGTTCGAACTGCCACGCGACCGATCCCGCTGAGGCCATCGCGCCGCCCGCGCGATTGAACACGCGCTTGACCTCCGCCAGTGTGCGATTCTTGTTATCACTGATGGTATCGACGATAAAAGCGACGCCTTCTGGCCCGTAACCCTCGAAGGTCATCTCTTCCATTTCCATGCCTTCGCCTTTACCTGTGCCGCGCAGAATCGCCCGCTCGATGTTGTCTTTGGGCATGTTCTCGGCTTTGGCTTTCAGGATCGCCAGCTTGAGCCTGGGATTGGCGTCTTCATCACCACCGCCATCTTTGGCAGCCATCGCAATATCGCGCGCCAAACGGGTGAAAATCTTGCCACGCTTCGCGTCAGTAGCGCCTTTTTTGCGCTTAATTGTTGACCATTTACTATGCCCGGACATAGCATTACTCCCAGAAATTAAATGTCATTTTATTATACCTGAGCCGCTGAACAGAGCATAGGGCAGGGCAAAGCGAAGATGGCCGAACCGTTTACCACACGGACGATGCTGCTATAATTGCGCGCGGCGTTAGTGACGTAATGGAGCGGGACGGTTGGCGCAAACCTTCGCAAGCGCAGCGCGTAGCAGACGAATAAATCCGCAGCGGTTGGCATGGGGCGTGATGCTGCTCTCGTTTGCGGTCTTCTGCCTGATCGTCGTCGTGCTTATTTGGGGGATTCAGTATTTCCTGTTTCACTCGCCAGTGCCGATGCAGGCCACGCTTGACGTGGCGCGCGGCACAGCCACCGTAATCGGCAGCGATTTGGTACAACAGGCCGAGCGCGGCAGCCGTGACATTTCCGATGGCGGCGTCGTCACGACTGATCCGCAGTCGCAGGCGTCGATTTCGGTGATCGATTTTCAGCAGTCCAATCAGTTGATCGCCACGATCACAGTCAAAAATGGCTCGTCGCTCGATCTGGAGCAGGATTCACGCCCACGCTTCGACTGGAGTCGTGATCCGTACTGGATCGATATGGATCAGGCTTATGGCTCGTTCGACGTGTACGTGCCGGAAAATCTGGATCGCCCGATTTTGATCAGCCTGGAAACGACTCTCGGCGCTTCGGCGCGTCTGACAGCCAGCGGTCGTTATACGATTGTCGCGGCGGGCAATCAGGTGCAGGTGGTCAATTATTCGGGAAGCGCGCTGCTGATCGCCCCGGATTTGCATAATCAACTGATTGCGGCAGGGCAGACCGGATCGATTCAGTCGGGTACGGCAGCCAATCAGTTTACGCTCGTGCCTGCCTCGACCAATCCGCTCGGCGATAGCGGTTTCGCACCGAGCAATGTGCTCGATATGAATACGCCCGCCAGCAGCGATGGTCAGGTCTGGCGCTGCTTCAGCAGCGTGGCTGACCCGAACGAGGCGGCGGGGACATTCGGCGTGACCGATGTCGATGGCCGTCCGGCGGTGCGCCTGTTCCGTGATAGCGGCGCGGTCTCGCATGGCGCTACCACCTGCCTACAGGGTCTCGGTATGAGCAGCAGCGGCCTTGATGTCTCCAACTACAGCACCATTACGATCCGAGCAACCTTCAAAATCCAGAGCCAATCCCTGAGCACCTGCGGCACACTCGGCAGTGAATGTCCCTTTGAGCTGGCAATGGATTATGTACCCGTCAATGGCGGACAGCCGACAACGTGGTATCACGGCTTTTATGCCTTTGCCGATCCCACCGTCGCGTTCCCGCTGATCTGTCAGAGTTGTATCGAGCAGCACGAGCAGATCAATCCCGGCGTCTGGTATACCTACGAGAGCGCCAATCTTAAGACGACCTTCGCGCCTCAGAGCGTTCCGCAGGTGATTATTAACCTGCGCTTCTATGCGTCAGGACACGAATACGATGTCTACGTGCGCAACGTCGAACTGCGCCTCAGCCCTTAAGCTTGGAAAGTCAATTGATTTGGACGATCAGCAGTGTCTCAAACTTGTTCACGCGCTCGATGCGCAAGCCTATTTGCTGCGGACGTGGCCGCTCACGGGTGGCGTTTCCGCGCAGATGACCGCGCTGGAGCTTCTCCGTACCGGTTATCAAACGCAAAAGGTCATCGTGCGTGAGCCGAATGAAGCCGATTTGCGACGTAATCCACAGGCGGCAGCAGTTCAGTTTCGGCTGCTGAAGGCATTGCGCGCGGCAGGGCTGGCAACGCCTGACGCCTACTATCTGGACGAGTCGGGTGAGATTACGCCCCTGCCGTATCTCGTGATGGAATATATCGACGGTCAGCCACAGCTTGCGCCGCCGCACGTGGGCGGCTTCGTCCGCCAGATTGCCGCGTATCTCGCGCAGATTCACCGTATCGAGACGAGCAAGCTTGATTTTCTTCCGCTCCGACCGCCAGCATTTACGACACTTCCGAATGACGATTATCACGGCGGCTCGGCAGATCGGCTGCGCGTGGCGCTCGCAGCGGTCACCCCGCTCGAACGGCGTAACCCATCAGTGCTGCTGCACGGCGATTTTTGGGCAGGGAACATCCTTTGGAAGAATAATCGTTTGGCGGCGGTCGTCGATTGGGAGGATGCGACTCTCGGCGACCCGCTGACCGATTTCGCCATCAGCCGTCTCGACACGCTGCTGATTTTCGGCGTTCAGGCGATGCAGGATTTCACGCAGCAGTACCAGAGCGCGCTGCCGATTGACTATACCGATTTGCCCTACTGGGATTTATTCGCGGCTTTGCGCGCTGCGCCTTATCTTGGCGACTGGATCGGCGTTTATCCGGCGTTAGGGCGGCCTGACATCTCGGAAGCCGCCCTGCGCGCCAGCCATCAGTGGTTTGTCGAGCAGGCGTTTGCCGCGCTCGCCGCAAAATGAATGCAGGTAGGGGCACGGCGCGCCGTGCCTCTGCAAACTCCGACTACATCAGAAACCCCAATTCGCGCAGCGACGAATAGCCCTGCGCGCCAATAATCAGGTGATCGACCAGCGCGATGTCAAGCAGCCGCCCCGCGTTCGCCAGCGCGCGCGTCAGTTCGATGTCTTGCGGCGATGGCGTTGGATCGCCCGATGGGTGATTGTGGACGAGAATGATGCTCGCGCTGCCGCGTGTGATCGCTTCGCGGAAAATCTCGGCGACGCGCAGCACCGAGATGTTGATCGTGCCGATGTAGATTGTCGGTGCGGCGATCACCCGGCGCGCCGAATCGAGCAGAATCACACGGACATGTTCCTGCGCGAGATAGGCCATGTCCGCGAGGTAGCGGGCGGCGTCGGCAGCCGAGTGAATCGCTGGCCGCTCGCCCACTTGCGCGGCGATCAGCCGTTTGCCCAGTTCAAAGGCGGCGACAATTTCGGCGCTGGCAATCCTGCTCAGGCCAGTTGACTCCTGAAGCTCGGCGACGTTGGCCTGCGCCAGATGATAAAGCCCGTGATAATGCGCCAGCAGCCGCTGGGAGAGATCGAGCGCGGTTTCATGCGTATCGCCCACGCGCAAAATGATCGCCAGCAGTTCGGCATTCGAAAGGGCGTCAGCGCCTTCGCTGATCAGGCGGACATACGGATATTGATAGCGGAGCGGCGTACGATTCCGATTGATCAAAGGACACTTGTCTGTAACTTAACAATTCATATCGGGATTGTACACCGGAGCGATGATTGCGGAGGCTTAACGCCCTTGCTATGCTATACTCCGTATACAGAGTGATTTATGCGGAGTGGCAACGATGCTCAACTTGGGTGACGCGAGCGGCGTTTTTACCGGCCTAATCGTGTACGGCGGGATGATTCTGGCGGCCTTCTGGCTGGCGATGATCATCTGGACGTTCCGGGATATGCGTGCTCGCTCGCGCGATGTGCTGGCGCAGATTGTCGTCGCGTTGATGGTCGCCTTGCTGACACTCCCCGGCCTGCTGATCTATTTGCTGCTGCGCCCGCGCGAGACGCTCTCGGAAGCCTATGAGCGCTCGCTCGAAGAGGAAGCGCTGCTTCAGGAAATTGAAGAAAAGCCGGTTTGCCCCGGTTGCAAGCAGCGTGTTCAGGAAGAATGGCAGGCGTGCCCGAACTGCCACACGCGGCTCAAGCGACCCTGCACCCGCTGCGGGCGGATGCTCGATCTGTCGTGGGATTTATGCCCCTACTGTGCGACGGCGGTTGCGAACTTCAGCGCGGATCGGCCTGCGCATCAGCACGCGCGAC
>DASZXN010000045.1:0-8832 GCA_035545875.1 Phototrophicaceae bacterium | reverse complement strand
CCCGCCAAATCGCCCCAGCCAAGCTGCTGGCGCTGCTCCGGCGTGAGCGCGGCGGTCGCGTAGACGTGCGAGTGCAGCGGAAAGAGCGCCTCGCGGAAATAGCCGAGCTTGCCCGTGTAGCCGTTGGTGGCGATCACGATGGCTTTGGCGCGGACTTCGCCGTTGAGCGTCGTCAGCGTAATTTCGCTGCCTTCACGGATACTCAGGACAGGCGTATTCTCGTAAATCTGCACACCCTGCTCGATCAGGATCGGACGCAGGCCGCGCACCAACTGCGCTCCGTTGATCTGCCCGGAATTCGGGTCAAAGACCGCGCCGTGAGCGCCGCGTAAGGGCAGCTTCTTCGCTAGCTGCGCCGAATCCCAGAACTGCTCGCCAATCCCCAGCGACTGATAGTATTCGACCTCGGCGTGCGCATCTTCGGCGCGTTTGGCGTCGGTGTAAGCCGTGATCGTGCCGTCCTTGCGATAGGTCACGGGCAGCTTATGCCGCTCGATGATCGCCTCAATCGTCTGAATGCCCCCAAGCGTCGTTTGATAGATGCGCGCGGTCAGTTCATCGCCGTAATCGCCTGAAGTCGCCAGCCAATTGAGCATCAGGCCGCCATTACGACCACTCGCGCCGTTGGCGAGTGTTTTCGCTTCCAGAATCACGACGCGCTTGTCGGGATAGCGCTGGCTGAAGTGATAGGCCGTCGAGACGCCCGTGAAGCCGCCGCCGATGATGGCGAGGTCGGCAGTCGTGTTCCCGCTCAATGGCAGGCAAGGGAGGTAATTGGGCGTCTGGCTGATCCAGAATGACTGGTTGTCGTCGATTTCGAGCGTTTCGGGGAACAGGCGCGCGGCGACCGGCCACGTTTTCGAGGTCAGGCTGGCAGCGGTGGTCAACAGGTGGTTCGTGATCGTCGGCATAGGGCGGGCTTTCGTTGGATGAACTATCACCATTCTATACGGCCAATAGAAAAACACGAACGCAAAGGCGCAAAGAGACTGTTCGTTAAATTGGCAGATTGCACCTTGCCCACTCTGCCGAAGGCTTCAGGCAGGCTCAAGACCGCTGTTTTCAGTCCGCTTCAGCGGGCTTGGGTTTGGTAGCCCGATGCTTTAGCGTCGGGCGGGACTTCTTTGTGTTCTTTGCGCCTTTGCGGTGAGTTTTTGTCTTTTCACGCCTTGAAAGCCATCCCATGAAAACCCGGTGTATTATTTCAGTGGGATGGCGGGAGGGTCACAATGGCGAAGCGACGAATCATCACCTGCGTGCTGCTGATCACGACGTTATTGCTCGGCGGAATGGCGCAGGCTCAGCAAGCGGCGGATACAAGCTCCTTGATCGTCGGCGGTGCGCAGGGCTACGGCAATTACCTCGATACCGACCTCTACCGTCTCGATCCCGCGACCAACCAGCTTGTCGCCTTGACTCATGACGGCTACAAAAGCAGCTATGCCCTCTCGCCCGATGGCACGAAAATCGCTTATCTGATTGCCCCGGCAGTCGCCCGTGCGGAATCGGCCAACGGCAACCCCGACCTGATCGGCGTGGTCTGGGACATCGAGGTCTACGAGATCGCCAGCGGCCAGCGCACACGGATCGCGGCGCAGCCAGACGACGCGAAGGTCACGGCGGGGCAGATCAGCGATGGGCGGGCACGATCCGCGCCCGTCTGGTCGCCCGATAGCTCGGCGCTGGCGTGGACGGAGCAGGATGACCCTGCCAGCGGCTCGCCCAGCCTGATGATCTATAGTTTTGCCGACGGCAAGACAGCCGCGCTCGATGATTCCCTGCCAGAAATGCCGCAAAGCGCCTCCGGGTTTCCGACCAACCTTGCCTGGGGACAGTCGGGCATTGCTGTGTTCACGAATGACCCCGCCAGCGACGGCACACTGACCGGATCGATCCGCCTCTACGACCCGCAGAATGGCCTGCTGCACACCTATCCGGTCAACACGGTGCTGGACGACAACCAGATCGCCGCGCCGCCGCGCGACGGCCCGTTCTGGTTGCAAGATCAATCGGATGAACTGCTGCTGATCGAGCTAGCGAATGGCCGCTGGTACGGCGTCAATTTGACGAGCGGTTCGGTCGATGCGTTTGAGCACAACATCGAACTGGTCAGCGCTGCGAACCCCGATTCGTCGCTCAAGGCGGAAGGCGCGCAAGGTGACAGCGCGGTGCTGGCGTGGTCGCTGCCCGATTTCAACGGCGCGGACTGCGATCAGGTAGCGATGGATCCGGCAGGTGACGCGCTGGCCTGCTGGTCGGATGCAAGCGACAGCCTGTCGATTTGGCAGGACGGCGCGCAGAGGTCGCTTGACAGCGCAGGGCTGACGCAGAACATCAGCCTGATGTGGGGCGCGATTCAGTGGCGCGTGCATCGGGATTTGCTCGACGCAACCGACGACTCCGCTGCGCCGTAAAATTCACCCTATAGGAGCTGAGGGGGCAGTAAATTAGGCATCGGTCTCTGTAGGGACGCGATTTATCGCGTCCGCCGTTCGAAAATGTCTTGTCAACGGACGAGACAAGTCTCGTCCCTACGAGAACATAATGCAGGTATCGCCCCGATCATCCAGACGATTGTGTATTCCCAATTATTTCACCGCCTGAAACTCAATCTGATCGACGGCGAGCGCGAGCTTGCGCGTATCTGATCCCTGCCCGACATCGGCAGGCGTGACCGTGCCGTCATAATCGAGCGTCAAATCAAGATGCTGACCGTTCCCGATCACATCCGCCGGAACGTGAAAGGTATAGGGCTTGAGCGGCTCGACGGCGACTGTTTGCGGAGCGCCGACCGGCTTGCCGTTGATTTCGATGCTCAGTTGGCGCGGCTGATCATACGCCTGCGTCGTGATCGTCAGGTCGTAGCCGCCCGGCGGCAAATCGAGATAGACCTGCGTCTGCGGATACTGCCCCGTCCAGCGCAGGGTCACGCCGGAAACGTCCTCGGCGTAATACCAGCCCCAGCCCGTATAGCCCAAGTCGTCGTTTGAGCCGATGTCGATGGTATAGTCGCCGGGAGTCGGCTGCGGCGGGATGCGCGGCGGGCAGCCGAGCGGATGCCAGGTCGTGCGATAGACAATCGCGTCGCCTTCGACCCACACCGGACAGACCAGATCGCGCAGCGAATTGAAATAGCCGAGAATTTCCTGATCGGTCACGCTGCCCACGCCGCCGATCAGGTCACGGTGGATGACGAAATAGCCAATCGGCCAGCTAAAAATGCGCTGCTGCATCTGCTGCTCGACCACATCGGGTTCGATGAAACGGCGCTGACCAAGCCACGCCATCATCGGATCGTCGGTGCGCATCCACCAGTAATGCGAAATCTGGATGCGCGAGAGATGCGCGTTGACCATGCGCTTGCCGTGATAGATGCCGTCGAACATGGTTTCCACGTCGCGGGCGTCGCCGACAATGCCCTCGCCGCTCATGCCTGCCGTCGGCACCTCGACGACGACGTAATTGTAGGGTTCCTTGCCCATCGCGTCGTAGAAGCTGTAGTGCGTCGGCAAGGGCTGGATCGGGACTGGTTGGAGTATCCGTGAATCGGCAATCACGAGGAACATCAGGATCACAGGCGCGATCCAGCGGGCGCGCGGACGGGTTTTCAGGATCGGCGTGAGCGTGAGCATGGCAAAGAGCACACCGGGGATCAGAAAGACGGGGACGAAGCGCTCCGGGTAGCGGAACATCCCGCCGAACAGATCGTGCAGCAGGATGTACGGCAGCGTAATCGTCGTGCCGCCAATCGTCAGGTACGCGCCCGCCGCCAGAATCAGCGGGACAGGCACGAGCGCCAGCCAGAACCAGTGTGACGAGGGTTTGCGTCGTAGGGGCGACGCACGCCGCGCCCCTACAAATGACACGATGATTGCAACGATCACCAGCGGCACGAAGATCGCGCCGACCGAGACGTGATACGTCCCATCGGGATCGTAGTGCCAGATGTAGGCCAGCGGCGGCAGACTGACGGCCTGACTCGCAGGCGTGAGCGCCAGATCACTCTGATCGAAGCTCAAAATGTAGGGCAGCGGGCCGACGAACCAGAGCAGCGCGACCGCCAGCACACAGGCGATCACACCGCAGATGATCAGCGTAATGCGCGCCCGCGCCGAGCCGACGCGCCAGAGCATCCAAAGCGCATAGGGCACGATCACGAAGGCGTTGAGCAGCGGATATTGCAGGTCGGTCATGACCATGCCGTACAGCGTTAGGCCGAGCAGCAGCGTCCAGAGAACCAAACGGCGATTATTTGTAGGGGCGACTTGCCAGGTCGCCCCTACGGTACACCGATTCGGTGCAGTGGTGCGCGCCAGTTCGCCCCACAGCAAAATCAGCAGCGGCAGCCAGAACCAGCCCATCAGGTTGATGTCCGTCCAGTACACGCCGTCGAGCATGAGCGGCGTCAGTTCGAGCATCGCGCCGCCGACCAGCGCCAACGCAATTGACACGCCCTCGCGCCGCAGCAGCGCGTAGAAAGCGGTTGCGCTGGTGGTCATGGCGAAGATAAAGACCGCCGTCATTCCCGCGACAGTGCCGAAGAACGGCTCGACCAGCGCCCAGACCGGATAGAAGAACGGCGTCAGGGTATGAAAGGCCAGATTATTGGTGAAGGGCGCGAAAACGTAGTTGGTGATGTAGACGTTCAGGCCGTTGGTGAGCGCGTGGCGAATCCACCAGTAATTCCAGTGGAAGTGATAGAAATCGGTGACAGGCTTTCCGGTGACGGAGGTACTCAGATGGAACAGCGGGTTATACAGCGTGATGATCGACAGCAGGGCGTAAAACCCGACGGTGGCAAGTTGGCGTTTGCGCATGAACTCGGCTTTTATCTGTGCAAAACGCGCGCATTGTAGCGGAGCCAAAGAACAGGTTCAATAGAGGGACATAAAAAGTCAGGGCAAACGCATCAAAATCAGACAGAAGGTCATAAAGGGTCGTGAAGATCGTAGGGACGCGATTCATCGCGCCCGGTGTTCCGGATGGCATGAATGCCGTCCCTACAAAACCTGTATTACACCTTATGACCTGAACAAAAATTTGATGCGGTTGCCCTGCATAAAAAGTAGGGGCGACCTGTCAGGTCGCCCCTACAAAATCCATCGTGTCGATTATTCGATTAGCGCGTAGCGTTTTCGAGGTGCGCGCGCAGCTTCCAGGCCATCGTCTCGTGATCGTGCGCGAGGCCGATCACGAAATCGTTAGTGAAGGTGTCACCAAGCTTGTCGGTCGTCTCGGCGTCTTCGCGCAACTGGCGAATGACGGCTTCGTGATCGTCAACGAGGCACTGTACCATTTCCTTCCAGTCGGGAATGCGACCGGGCTGCTCCTCGATCTGCGAATTCTGCTTGAACTCGTCGAGCGTACCGAGCGTAAAACCGCCAATCTTGCGCACGCGCTCGGCGATCTCGTCGATGCTCTCCGCCAGATCGTGATACTGATCGTCGAGCAGCAGATGAATGGCGATGAACTCCGGCCCCGTCAGATTCCAGTGGTAATTGAGCGTCTTGGTGTAGAGGACAAAGGTATCGGCCAGCCGCTTGTTGAGCAGATCGACCACCTGCTGACGCGCCTTCTCGTCCAGCCCCAGATTCGGCACGATTGCGCCTTTTACGCCCGTTGCTTTGCTCGTCTTGGTTGTCGCCATGATCGTCTCCATAATGCGTAATCCCCTTTGTTATATCATATCGTACATCATAACGCGGAAAAATGCACTGCGGGAAAATACTTATTTTTCGTTCAGGTTTTTGGCGACGCCGACGGCTTCGCGCCATGCCAGAGACGTGGTGCAATCAAGGTCACGAGCGCCGAAGCTGCCAGCACGAATAGGAAGGGATCGGCGGGCGAACGGTAGCGCGTCGAGGGATGGTAAATCAGGTAGGTGACGGTGATGACGATCAGCACCATCAGCAGCGGCGCGTATTTGCCGGTCAATTCACGCGAACGCGACGCCAGAATCAAGCCGATGATGCCCAGAATGAGCAGCGGCGTGAAATAGAGCAGATGGATCAGGCGGGCAAGTTGAAAGATCGGCTGCTCGTATTCCAGCACGGTTGGATCGTTCAGATTGGCGCTCGGCGGGACGCTGCGCGGCAGCAGTTCGGGACTCCAGAGCGTGATGAACTTGACGGCGAACAGGCGCGGCCACTCGCTGACGTGATCGCGCAGGTAAGCGAATGCCTGATCGCGGAACCAGATCGACTGCGCCGTTTCGCTCAGGCCGGGCGGCGTGGGATTCAGGCAGTTGACCCACTGGGCATCCCAGCCGTTGAGCAGATAGTCCGCGACACAGGGATTGTTACCCTGATAGAGATTGCTACCGTCGTTGGTGCTGATCAGCGTGAGCGTGCCCTGCACGCGCGTATTGCGCACAATCCAGGGGAGCAGCACGGCGACAAAAACGATGCCGAGCGCTGTAGCGCAGGCGACGGCGCGCCGGAAACCGAACTGCTTACGGCTGAATTGCCGCCACCACCACAGCGCGATCAGCGGCAGCAGCAGCACGACCAGCGATTTGGTCAGCGCCGCGAGGCCGAGCAGCAGGCCGACGAAGGCCGCGCCGCGCCACGTCCCCGTGCGATACACGCCCCAGATCGCCAGCGTCAGCAGCATGATGAAGATCGCCGTGTCGTTGACGCTCAAATCCTGAAACAATAGATAGGGATAGAAGCCGGTGAAGGCCGCCGCCAGCAAGCCGACCCAATCGCCGCCAACACGCCGCCCAATCGCGTAGATCGCCAACAGGGTTACTACGTCGAAGCCGATCTGCACCAGCGCCACCGGGATCGGGCTGCGCCCGAACAGGCTGTAGACGCCGACCAGAAAGAACGAATAGAGCGGCGGCAAATCGCTGTCAGGATGCAGATCAGGAAAGCGGGTATAGCCATGCCCGGCCATCAGATTGACAGCGTAAGCGTCGTAACCGGAGGCTTCGAGACTGAGGGTGTGCCCTTCGAGCAGCACATAGCCCAGACGCAGGATCACCGCCAGCGCGACGATCACGATCAGCAGGCGGCGCGTCATGGATCGTCCACGCCGCGAATGACGCGCGCGGGATTGCCCGCCGCGATCACGCCTGCCGGAATGTCGCCGCTGACGACGCTGCCCGCGCCGATCACGCTGCCGTGACCGATGTGACTGCCCTTGAGGATTAGGCTGTTCATGCCGATGAACACGTCATCCTCGATGATGATCGGGCGCGAAGCTCCGGCGGTTGGATCGTGCTGACGTAGATCAACGCGCAGCGGGTGAAAGTCGGTATCGCAGATGGTACTGTTCGCGCCGATAAAGACGCGATTGCTCATGCTGATGCGCGTCTGTGCCACCAGTGTCGCGCCCGTCATGCCTACATCGTCGCCGAGTTCAATCCTCGCGTCCTTCGACCACGTTGCCAGAATCGAGCGGTGGGTCACGCCGAGCGGATTCGCTCCGAACCAGTTGCGCATGTTGAAGCCGCTGCCGATGCGAATCTCGCTGCCCGCGTGCCGCTGAATCAGCGGACACCCGTAGATCATCCAACCCGTGCCCCAGGCAACGCCATGCAGCGCGAAATACAGCCGGATCAGCGGCAGTTGTGCGAAACGGCGCACCTCGTTGACGGCTTTCCAGGGCGTTGTGCGAGCCTGTGCGAGCATAGAACCCTCGTGCGGAACGACGCGCGAATTATACACGAATTACGGAAATGAGCAGCGCTTGACAGGTCGCACCGAGCGCATATGATCAGCGAAAAAAGTCCCGGAGCCGTTTAGCAATGCCACCTCAGCGCAAAATTTTCATCAGCTACCGCCGACAGGATAACGCCGAGTTCGTCGAGCGCATCCGTGACTGGTTCATCATGAAGTACGGTCGCGCTAACGTCTTTATGGATTTCGACACCATCCCGCCGATGGTCAAGTTCGCCGATTACATCCGCCATTCGATTGAAGCCTGCGACGCCATGCTGGTAATCATCGGCCCCAAGTGGCTCGACATCCTCAAGGAGCGCTTGCAAACCAGTGATGAGGATTTCGTGCGCACCGAGATCGGCATGGGGCTGAAACTCGGCAAGCCGATTGCGCCGATCCTGATTTTCGACGCGCATATGCCAAAAGCAACCGATCTGCCGGAGGATTTGCGCCCGCTGCTCGATTTCAATGCCGGGTCGCTCAAGGCGGGGCGCGATTTCCTCGACAACATCGAGCGTATCCTCGCCGCCGTCGAGGATCAACTGGCGCAGCAGGAATCCAGCCAGCAACCGAGCAAGCCCGCGCCGCAGGCATGGCAGCCCGATCCCGCCCAGTGGACTCCTCCGCCACCGACGCCGGGGCAGGTTTGGCCGAACCCATCGATGTCGATGGGCGCGCAGGAGTATTTCAATCGCGGCTTTCAGCGAGCAGCAGCAGGCGATCATGACGGCGCGATTGGCGACTACAGCGAAGCGATCCGCCTGCATCCGCTGTTCGCGGACGCTTATAACAATCGCGGCTGGTCGCTGTTTCAGAAAGGCAATCTCGACGCCGCGATTCAGGATTACAACATCGCCATTCAGCAGTTCGGGCAGAATCCCGGCTACTACGTCAACCGGGCGATGGCGTTTGATCGCAAAGGGCAGCCCAACGCCGCTATCCTCGATTACAGCGCCTCGCTGCTGATCAATCCGCAGAACGCGACGATCTATCGCTGGCGCGGATTAGCCTATGCCGCGACTGGGAACCTTGACGCCGCCCTCGCGGATTTCAACGCGGCGATCTGGCTGAATCCGATGGACGTGGATTCGCATCAGAATCGGGGCAACGTTTTCCTTGAGAAGCATCAGTATGACGCCGCTATCGCCAATTATATGGACGCGCTGCG
>DASZXN010000044.1:0-11614 GCA_035545875.1 Phototrophicaceae bacterium | reverse complement strand
TCTCAGCGGCGGCGAAGCTGGACTTTTGTCTTTTCTCCCCTTCCTTGAATTCGGAGAAGGGGTCGGGGGGTGGGGTCAAGCAGGTCATCAGTCGCCCTCGAACACGGGGGTTTGCTTGGCGACGAACGCTTCGTAGGCGCGGCGGAAATCGTTGGTCTGCATACAGATCGCCTGCGCTTCGGCCTCCGCGTCAATCGCCTGATCGACGCTCATGTTCCATTCGTTGTGTAACTGTCTTTTGGTGATCCCGTGCGCGAAAGTCGGGCCGGAAGCGATCCGCGCCGCCATCTCCTGTGCTTTGGCAAGCACTTCTTCAGGGGAATACAGGGCGTTGTAGAAGCCCCAGCGCTCCCCTTCGTCGGCGCTCATTGAGCGCCCGGTGTAGAGCAGTTCGCTGGCGCGTCCCTGGCCGATGATGCGCGGCAGAATCGCGCACGCGCCCATATCGCAGCCCGCCAGCCCAACCCGCGTGAACAGGAAGGCCGTCTTGCAGTTCGGCGTGCCATAGCGTAAATCCGACGCCATCGCCAGAATTGCGCCCGCGCCGACGCACACGCCATCGACCGCCGCGATGATCGGTTGTGGGCAGGCGCGCATCGCCTTGACGACATCGCCTGTCATGCGCGTGAAGGCGAGCAGATCGGGCATCGACAGCTCGGTCAGCGGGCCGATGATCTCGTTCACGTCGCCGCCGGAACAGAAATTGCCGCCCGCGCCTGTAATCACAACCGTTTTGATGTCGCTCGCATAAGCGAGTCCGCGAAACAGGTCGCGCAGTTCGGCGTAGGATTCGAACGTGAGCGGATTCTTCTTCTCCGGGCGGTTGAGGGTGATGGTGGCGACTTTGCCCGCCGCGCTCCAGAGAAAATGGGTTGCCTGATAATCGGCAAACGGCAGTTTGGGTAACAGGTCACTCATGGGCTTTATCCAGTCGCTCAGGCAGCGAATTGCGTAATTTACTCAATAACTCCAGCAGTTGATCACGTTCCTCCGCGTTCAGCCCGGCCATCAATCCATCGATCCAATCCCGGTGGAGGCGCGCCATTTTCTCGAAGCGCTTTTTCCCGGCGCTGGTCAGGCGGACGACGAAAACGCGCCCATCGTCAGGATCGGCGCTGCGCTCGGCTAATCCTTCTTTCGCGAGCTGGTCGATAATTCCGGTGATGTTGCCGTTGGTAACCATCAGGTTCTGCGAGATTTCGCCCATGCGCAGCCCTTTCGGGTGGTATCGATACAATTCGGCCATCACGTCGAAGCGCGGCAGCGTGGTCTTGAACGACTCGCGCAGATTGCCGCGAACCTCGTTCTCGATGAGCTTGGTCACGCTCAGGATGCGCAGCCACAGCTTGAGCGCAGGATCGTCAAACTTTAAGCGCTGCTCGTCACTCATAGAATTTCTCCCCCGGCGACGGCGATAGCTTGCCCGGTAAGCGCAGCGGATTCAGGCAGGCAGAGCCAGATCACGCTGCTGGCGACTTCCTCCGGTTGGACGAAGCGCCCCTGTGGGTTGGCGGCAACCAACTGTGCTCGCGCTTCGTCCGCGCTTCTGCCCGTTTTCTCGACGATGTTGGCAACCGATTCCGCCAGCATCTCGGTTTCGGTGTAGCCGGGGCAGACCGCATTGACGGTCACGCCGGAGCGCGCCAGTTCGAGCGCGAGGGCGCGCGTCAGGCCGATCACGCCATGCTTGGCGGCACAGTAAGCGGTCACGTAGGCGTATCCGGTCAATCCGGCGCTGCTGGCGATGTTGACGATCCGGCCTTGCCTGCGCTCGACCATGCCGCTCACGGCGGCGCGCGTGCATAGATAGGTTCCGGTCAGGTTCGTCTCGATCATGCGCGACCAGAGCGCTGGATCGGTGCGGCGAAACGGGGCGCTCTCGGCGTGACCCGCGTTGTTGATCAGGATGTCGAGCGCGCCGATGTGGGCGAAGGTGTGCTCAACCTGATCGGGCTGGGTCACGTCGCAGACGGCGAACTGCGCGCCCAGTTGATCGGCAGTCGCTTGCAGCTTGTCCGCCGAGCGACCGAGAAGCGTCACGCTTGCGCCTTCCGCGATGAGCGCCGAAGCGATGGCCGCGCCGATCCCTCGGCTGCCGCCCGTGACGGCGGCGCGCTGTCCCGCCAGCCGATTACTCACGATTGGCCGCCCGATCCATCAGCCGCTCCAACTGCGCTTTGCCGGGAAGATACTGCTTCGGCCACGCAACATCCTTATAGCCGATTTGCGCGGCGGCGCGCAGTGTCCAATAGGGATCAGACAGGTGCGGACGCGCCAGCGCGCACAGATCGGCGCGCCCCGATGCGATAATGCTGTTGACGTGATCCGGCTCGGTGATCGCGCCGACGGCCATCGTCGCAATGCCGATCTCGTTGCGAATCTGGTCGGCGAAGGGCGTTTGGTACATGCGCCCGTAAATCGGCCTCGCTCGGCGGGTCGTTTGACCGGATGATACGTCGATCAAATCCGCGCCCGCCGCCTTGAACAGCCGCGCGATCTCGACCGCGTCTTCGGGCGTGTTGCCGCCCTCCACCCAGTCGTGCGCGGAGATGCGCACGCTCATCGGCTTGCTCTGCGGCCAGACGGCGCGCATGGCGGCAAAGACTTCGAGCGGGTAGCGGCAGCGCTTCTCAAGGCTGCCGCCGTATGCGTCGTCGCGCAGGTTGGTCAGCGGCGAAATGAAGCTGCTGAACAGGTAGCCGTGCGCGCAGTGGAGTTCCAGCCAGTCAAAGCCGATCTCGTCGCCCCATTGCGCCGCGCGGACGAAATCCGCCTTGACGCGAACCATATCGTCTAACGTCATGGCGCGCGGAATTTGATTACTCTTGCCATAAGCGACGGCAGAGGCGGCGATCAGCGGCCAGTTACCTTCGATCAGCGGCTCGTTCTCGTCCTCCCAGCCGACCTGTGTCGATCCCTTTGGCCCAGCGTGCCCCAACTGCAAAGCGAATTTCGCCTGCGACTGCGCGTGAACGTAATCGACAATCCGCTTGTAAGCGGCTTTATGCTCGTCTTTGTACATCCCCGCGCAGCCCGGCGTGATCCGTGCGTCGGGCGAGGGACAGGTCATTTCGGTGAAGATCAGGCCAGCGCCGCCGTGCGCGCGGCTGCCGAAGTGGATGAAGTGGAAGTCGTTGACCGTGCCATCCTCGGCGGAGTACATCGCCATCGGCGACATGACGACGCGGTTCGGCACGGTCACGTCGCGCAGGCGGAAGGGCGTGAACATCGGCGGGATCGGCTTCTCCGGCAGGCCGTCCTGATGCGCGAACCACGCCTCGTATTGTTCGAGATAAGCCTGGTCGCGCAGACGCAGGTTCTCGTGCGAGACACGCTGTGAGCGTGTTAAGAGGCTGTAGGCGAACTGCTCGGCCTCGAACGCCGTATAGCGCTTGACGTTCTCGAACCATTCGGTGCTGTTGCGCGCCGCGTTCTGGATGCGGAAGGTTTCGACCTTGCGCACGGCTTCGTATTCGCGCAGCGCCAGCAGCAGATCGTCGTGTTCCATCAGCACGCGATCCAGCGTGATCGCGTCCTCAAGCGCGAGCTTTGTCCCTGAGCCAATCGAGAAATGAGCCGTGTGCGCCGCGTCGCCGAGCAGCAGAATGTTCTTGTGCAGCCAGTGTTCGTTGAGGACGTGCCAGAAGTTCAGCCAGGGCGATTTGAGGTGACTGGCGTTGCTGATGAGCGCGTTGCCGTCGAGGTAAGGCGCGAACAAGCGCTCACAGAAATGGATCGACTCGTCGGCGGACATCTCGTCCAATCCGGCGCTGTGCCAGTTTTCCTCCGGCGTCTCGACGATCACGGTGCTGGTGTCCTGATCGAAGCGATAGGCGTGCAGTTGAAACCAGCCCCACTGGGTTTCCTCGAAAGCGAAGGTGAACGCCTCGAATTGCTTGTGTGTGCCGAGCCAGATGTATTTGCATTTGCGCGGCGTGATCTTCGGCTGGAAGAACTCGGCGTATTTCGTGCGGACGCGGCTGTTCGCGCCGTCTGCCGCGATGATCAGGTCGGCGTCCGCGACGGGCGATTCGTCGGCGAGATCGCATTGAAAATGCAGATCAACGCCGAGTTCGGCGCAGCGCGTCTGCAAGATGTTGAGCAGGCGCATCCGGCCAAGCCCGCTGAAACCGTGCCCGCCGGAGCGGATCATACGGCCTTTGAAAAAGACTTCGATGTCGTCCCAGTGGTAGAAGCTGTCGAGGATCGCGTCGTGCGACGGGCGATCCGCCTCAGCGAGGTTGTCCATCGTTTGATCGGAAAAGACGACACCCCAGCCGTAGGTATCGGTGGGGCGATTGCGCTCGTAGACCGCGATTTGCCAGTCTGGGTGGTTTTTCTTGAGGAGAAGCGCTGCGTACAGGCCGCCTGGCCCGCCGCCAATCGTCGCTACGCGCATGACAGCCCTCTCAGAATCGCTGCTGGTGCTTCTACTTATGCCTTAAATATTTTAAATGTCAAGCAATTGAGCGAATTATAACGCGGCTGCAACAAAAGCGAGAAAAACCCGTGCAAATTTGGGTATAGTTATGGACATTCACGGCGCAAAGGAGATCAGCATGGCACGGACGGTCAAGGAGGGGTATATCCCGTTCAAGGGCTATCAGACGTGGTATCGGATCGTCGGCGACGGCGAGGAACCGGGCAAGCTGCCGCTGCTGGTCTTGCACGGTGGGCCGGGCGCGGCGCACGACTATCTGGAGTCGCTCGACGTGATGGCCGACGCCGGGCGGCGGGTGATCTACTACGATCAACTCGGCTGCGGCCATTCGCATCTCGACGTGAGCAAGCCGGAGATGTGGACAGTCCCGCTCTACGTCGAAGAAGTCGATGTGGTGCGCGCGGCGCTCGGTCTGGAGCGGATTCATCTGCTCGGTCAATCGTGGGGCGGGATGCTGGCGCAGGAATACATGTTCACGCAGCCAAAGGGGATCGCCAGCCTGACGATTGCCAGTTCGCCCGCGAGCATGACGCAGTGGGTGGCCGAGGCCAATCGGCTGCGCGAAGCTTTGCCGCCGGAGGTGCAGGCGGCGCTGCTCAGGCACGAGGCCGATGGCACGACCGACAGCCCCGAATATCAGCAGGCGATGACCGTCTTTTATGACCGCCACGTCTGCCGCGTCGTGCCCAACCCGGAGTACGTGGTGCGCACGCTGGAGGCCATCGCGCAGTATCCCGAAGTCTATTACACCATGAACGGGCCGAGCGAGTTCCATGTGATCGGCACGCTCAAATACTGGGACGTGCGCGACCGCCTGGGCGAGATTCACGCGCCGACGCTGGTCACGTCCGGGCGTTATGACGAAGCCACGCCGCTGATCGCCGAGACGGTTCACGAGGGCATTGCCGGATCGCAGTGGGTGATCTTCGAGCACAGCGGTCACATGGCGCACGCCGAAGAAACGGAACGTTACGCACGGGTGCTCAACGACTTTATGACGCAGCACGAACCTTAATCGAGCAAAGGACAGAACGAATCATGGCTACTTATTCGGGCAAGGCTTTAATTGAGCAAATGAATAACCTGCGCGTGCCGCCGGGCTGTCTGGCGCTGTGGGGCATGGGGCAGATGGGCATCGCGCTCAAGGGCGACGACAACGGCCTGATCTACATCGACGTGTGCCTCTCGGACGCGGTGGCCGAGCGGGTGGATCGGAACTTCTTCGCGCGCGGCTTCCCGCCGCCGGTTGAGCCGTCCGAGGTCACGAACGCGGCTTACGTGCTCTGCTCGCACGAGCATCTCGACCACACCGATCCGGTGACGCTGGGGCCAGTCGCGCAGGCGTCGCCGCAGGCGAAATTTGTGATCACGGCGTGGTCGCAGGAAGTGCTGGACGAGGCCAAAATCGATCCGAGCCGCCGGATTGTGCCGCCCGCTGAAGGATCAATTCAACTGGGCAAGGCCAAGCTGACCATTGTTCCCTCGGCGCATTACGAGCTGGAGCACGACGAGCGCGGCTATCGCTGGTTTGGCTTCCTGATCGAGTGGAACGGCGTCACCTTCTATCACTCCGGCGACACGATTGTCTATCCCGGCTATCGTGACCGCCTCAAGGCGCTGCCGCGCGCTGACATCGCGATGGTTGCCGCCAACGGACGCGATGCCCACCGCGATGAGATGCAGGTCACGGGTAATCTGCTGCCCTCCGAGGCGGCGTGGCTGGCAGGCGATCTCGGTTGGGATTTACTGATTCCCGGACACAACGACCTGTATCCCGCCAACACGATCCCGGCGGGGGCGCTGGCCGACGAAATCCGCCGCCTGAATCCGCGCCAGAAACATCATGCTCTGCAACCGGGCGAGTTGTACCTCTACGTGCGCTGATCGCCAATGGTGTAGGCCGAAATTTTGTGTACCTTGTCGTCCTGTTTGCGGGTACAATCGCGCTATCGACGGGAGGAGAGAAAAATGAACAAAAAGCGTTTTGTTTTATTTGCTCTTTTGCTAACCCTGATTCTGGTTGGGATTCCGGTGGTGAGCGCGCAGGACAGCAGCGGCGTTCAGACCTACACGCTCGGCGTCGCGCAGCCGTTCACCGGATCGCTCGGAACGTACGGCACCGACTTCGGCAAGGGGATTCAACTGGCGGTTGACCAGATGAATCAGCAGCTATCCGACGCGGGCGTGAAGATCAAGTTCGTGGTCGCCAGCGCCGATACGACCGGAACGCCCGATGGCGCGGCCAAAGCCGTCCAGACGATTGTTCAGACGACCGGCGCTCAGGTGATCGTTGGCCCGCTGACGACGAGCGAAGTCCTCGGCGCGAAGCAGTTCGCTGACAGCAACAACATTGTGCTGGTCGCGCCCGCTTCGACGGGTGTGGATGCCGCCATCCCGAACGACAGCATCTTCCGTGTGTTCGATCCGCCTGACAACTTCGCGGCGAAAGCCTTCGTCCAGATCGCGGTCGCGCGCGGCTATGCCAACGTCGTCATCCTGCACGTCGATGACCCCTTCGGTAACGGCATTGTTTCCGCCTTCACGCCGGATTTTCAGGCGGCGGGCGGCAAACAGGTTGAGGACGTGAAGTACGCGCCGAATCCCACCGATCTCTCCAGCGAGGCGACCGCGCTCAGTTCCGATGTGGCGAGCCTCTCGGCTTCGGGCAAGACGGCCATCCTGTGCGCGTGCTATCTCGCGGACGCCGAAAAGCTCCTCCCGGCGGCAGAACTCGATCCGACCCTGAGCAGCACCGACTGGATGGGCGTCGAGAACCTCGCCAGCCCGGACATCCTCAAGGACTCCGGCGCGGCGGATTTCCTGCGCAAAGCGAACTTCATCTCGGTTTCGGCGTCGGATTCAAGCACGCCCTTGAGCCAGGAGTTCATCGATGCGTTCAAGGCCAAGTACGGCACCGATCCCGGCCCCTTCACCAACTATGCTTACGACGCCGCCAACATCGCCATGCTCTCGATGGTGGTCGCCGGGAACGACGGTAAGGCCGTCAAGCAGATTTTGCCGTACATCGCCGATCACTACATTGGCACGACGGTTCAGGCGTATCTCGACGCCAACGGCGATCAGGCGGTGGCAAATTACGGCATCAAGGAAGTTGATCCGAGCAATCCCGATTTTGTCGTCGTCGGCACGTATGATGGCTCGACCGATAAGGTCACGATGAACGCAGGGTCGTAATCCAACAGGTTGTATTTTGGAGGGGCGGGTCTCAGACCCGCCCTGATACAACGAGGGGCGCATCTGCGGGTGCGCCTACGACCCCTCACCCCAACTCTCTCCCACGCAAGCGGGGAGAGGGGAGCAATACAGCGGGATAGAGAGTTAAAATTTCGTTTCTGTTGAGATTTATGGATGACCTTACCCATTCTGGTGACGACGCTCGTCAACACGGTGCAAATCGGCAGCATGTACGCGCTGATGGCGCTCGGCATCACGCTGACGATGACGGTGCTCAAGCTGCCCAATTTCGCGCACGCCGAGTACATCACCTTTGGCGCGTATACCGCGTTACTGGTGTCGATGTTCCTTTCGACCAATCCAATGATCATCCTCGTACTGGCCTTCGTCGTGTCGGCGCTGGTGGCGCTGGTCTCGCATCTGGTTGTTTTTCGTCCGCTGGAGAAGCGTAATCCCTCGACCTACGCGCTGCTGCTGGCCTCGTTCGCCGTTGGCTTGATCCTGCGCTATATCCTGTTCATCTTTGCCGATCACTTCAACCTGTTCGACAAGCGCCCGGCGATCCCGCTGCAAATCTGGTTTCGCAGCAGCGTCGTGATTTTGAGCAACATCTTCTTCTGGGTGGTGCCGACCAGCATCGTCGTCGTGATCCTGCTCAGTCTGCTGCTCAACCTGACGGCGCTTGGGCGCGAGATGCGCGCGCTCGCCAACAACGTCAACCTGGCGAAGGTCATCGGCATCCGGGTTGAGCGCGTCAAAATCCTGACGTGGCTGCTGGTCGGCGGGCTGGCGGGAGTCGCGGGCGCGCTCTGGGGCATTTACTCGAACGTCCACCCGCTGACAGGGTGGCTGGCGATTCTCTCGGTATTCGCGGCGGCGATTCTCGGCGGCATGTCGAGCTTCGTCGGCACGATCCTCGGCGCTTACGTAGTCGCCTTCTCCGAAAATACGATCATGCAGGCGCTCAATCAGGTTCTCGGCCTCGATTTCAGCTTCAAACCCGCGATCCCGTTCATCATCATCGTGCTGGTGCTGATGCTGCGTCCGCAGGGACTGACGGGCTTTTTCAGCCGTTCGCGCCAGTTGACGCGATGAACATCGACCTGATCGCCACAATCATCGCGCTGCTCACCTTCTTCGGCATCTCGGCGCTGATGGCCTTGAGCCTGAACCTCGAATATGGTGTGGCGGGCGTGCCGAATTTCGGGCAGGTGCTGTTCGTCTCGCTAGGCGCTTACATCGCTGGCTTGACCTATACCCATCTGCTGCCGCTGCTGGCCGGACAACCGTTCATTTATCCCTGTAGCACGACACTCGCGCAGGCCGTTCAACTGCGCACGGGCATCATGCAGATGCAACCGGGGATCGGTTTCGTCAACTTCGTCATTACGCTGGTGATCTCCGCAGTGGTTGGTGGAGCGGTTGGCTACGCGATTTCGTTTATCACGCTGCGGCTCAAGCAGGAGTGGTTTCTCGCGCTGGTGCTGCTGGTCGGCGGCGAGATTCTGCGGATCGTCGTGCAGGGCTACGAACCTATCGAGTGCGGCAGCGGCGGCCTGTCGGGAATCGCCCAGCCATTCAGCTTCGTCAGCGACGCGCGCCTGTCAAGTATTGGCTTTATGCTGCTGATTCTGGCGTTCGTGGCGATTGCTTACGCCTACTGTGAACGTCTCGTTCGTTCGCCTTATGGTCGTCTGCTCAAAGCCATCCGCGAGAACGATCCGGTCGCGCGCAGCCTCGGCAAGCGTGTCCCGCGCGTGCGCGCACAGGTCATGCTGATCGGCTCGGTGATCGCGGCGGTCGCGGGCGTGTTGTTCGCCGTCAACGAGGGCTTCGTCAGCACCAACGATTACGTCGTCGCGCTGACGCTGCAAGTCTGGGTGATGGTCGTGCTTGGCGGGCTGGGCAACAATAAAGGCGCGCTGCTCGGCGCGTTCCTGATCACGGTTCTCAATCGCGTGCTGGCGGTGGCGGCGATTCAACTCAACACGCTCGGCACGGCGGTCGAGTTCAACTATTTTCAGTATATTTTGCTGGGGATTATCCTGATTGTGATGCTGCTCTATCGCCCGAAAGGGCTGCTGCCGGAGCCGATGCAGACGACCGAAGCCCATGATCGACTGGCGTCAGAGGGCGACTGATGCTTCAGGTCAACAATGTGGTCAAGGATTTCGACGGCCTGCGCGCGCTCGACGGCGTGTCACTCGAAGTCGAGCAGGGCAAGATCGTTGGGCTGATTGGGCCGAACGGCAGCGGCAAAAGCACGCTTTTAAGCTCGATTGCGCGCACCATCGACGTGACCAGCGGGCAAATCCGGTTCGATGGGCAGGATTTGACCCACGTCGGTGCGGACGAGGCGTTTCGGCTCGGTTTGGCGCGCGGCTATCAAGACCCCGGCCTGTTTTTCCAGATGACCGTGCTCGACAATGTGCTGCTGCCCGCGAAGGATCAGCGCGGCGAGCATCCCTGGTACGCGCCGCTGCGCCGCTTCTGGAAGCAGCAGGAGCACGACAACGCCGGACGCGCCGCCGAGATTCTCAGGCAGGTCAATCTCAACAGACATTTCGACAAGCCTGCCTCGGATTTATCCGGCGGGCAGATGAAGCTGCTCGAAATCGCGCGCTCGCTGATGGGCGATCCGAAGCTGCTGCTGCTCGACGAGCCGACCGCTGGAGTCGCGCCGAGCCTCGCCTACGCGATTTTCCAGCAGATTGAAGCGCTGCGCCGTGAAACGGGCATGACTTTCCTGATTGTCGAGCATCGGCTGGAGATTCTGTTTGACTTCGTGGACAGCGTATACGTCATGCACATGGGGCAAGTGCTGGCGCACGGCACGCCCGACGAAATCTCGCAGAGCAAAGATGTGCGTGAAGTCTACTTTGGGGATTAGTAGACGAACAAACGGCATCAAGTGGGTCTTGTACGGTCAGACCTATGTGGCTGCCCGATTTTTGTAGGGGCGAGGCACGCCTCGCCCTTTTGAGAAAAACCTGAACATATGTGCGGATAACGTCGAATCGTAGTAGACTCGCATCTATACCGTGACGTGATACAGAGGAACAGCGATGGACGAGCAGAAAAAAGCGCCAGCCAATTTCGAGGAATACTTCGCCAACTATTCGCCGGAGATTCAGGAGCGCCTCGAAGCCTTACGCCAGACGATTCACCAGGCCGCGCCGCAAGCCGAGGAGATTATCAGCTACGGGATGCCGACCTTCCGCTGGAAACAAAATTTGGTCTATTTCAGCGTCTCCAGGAAGCACATCGGCTTTTATCCAACGAATGAGCCGATTGAAGCGCTTCACGACCGGGTGGCGGAATATGCGACCAGCAAGGGGACACTGCAATTTCCCTTTAGCAAGCCGCTCCCGCTTGACCTCGTGACCGAGGTCGTCAAGTACCGCGTCGAGCAGGTTGCCAGGAAGAAATAACCTCCGATGATCGAGATTCGCGGCCTGAGCGCGGGCTATCGCAAACTAACCGTTCTCCACGACATCAGCCTGACCTTTGGCGCGAATCAGTTCAGCGCGATTTTAGGGCCGAACGGCAGCGGCAAAAGCACGCTGCTCAAGAGTATTTTTGGCCTGACGACCGTGTTCAGCGGCTCGATCACACTCGATGGACAGGAGATTGTCGGTTTGCCAACCGAGCGCATCGGTCAGCGCGGTATTGCTTACGTGCCGCAGCGCGAGAATGTCTTTACGGCGCTGACCGTGCGCGAAAATCTGCTGCTGGCGCTGCGCAAGCTGGATCGAGCGTCCGCCAAACGTGCGCTTGACGAAGCCTATCAACGGTTTCCCATTTTGACCAAGCGCCAGCAGCAGCACGCCGGGCAGTTGAGCGGCGGCGAGCGTCAAATGGTCGCCATTGCGATTGGCTGGCTGTCGCGCCCGCGTGTGATGCTGCTCGATGAGCCGAGCGCGGGATTGTCGCCGCTGCTGACCGCCGAGGTCTTTCGCACCTTGCAAACGCTCGCCG
>DASZXN010000043.1:0-3876 GCA_035545875.1 Phototrophicaceae bacterium | reverse complement strand
CGGCGCTCTCGCTCGACATGCCGACTGAGGAAGCGGAGCAGCAGTTGGATACGGTGATCAATCTGGGGCGCTACGCGGAGCTTTTCGCCTACGACGACGACGACGAGGTGCTGTATCTGGAGCAGGAGCCGACGCCAACGTCTTAAAAGCAGCAGTCAAGGGAAGGCGGCCTAGAGCCGCCTTTTTATTCTGTATTCATATATTGGGTACGTCGTCCGGGAACAGCGCCTCACCGTCGCGGATATTCGGAGCGGCGTATCCCCATAAGCTGGTCAAAGCGCAGAGCACCCCGCAAATAATCAGCAAAAGCGCCATCCCTGAGCCAATGCCAGTACCCACCACCCCACCAAAGATCGGCGCCAGTGCTCCGTTTGGCTGCATCCCCGGCTCAAACACGTGATCCGCGAGCAGACCTGCAAGGATAAGCGAAAGCGGCTCAATGATGCTGTTGATCAGCCTCCGTACTGCGAACACACGCCCCTGTGCGGCGGGCGGAACTTTACTTTGCCAGAGCGCTTGCATCGAACTCAGCACCAGCGGCAGAAAACACTCGATAAACACTCCGGCGACCAACCAGATGACAAGGCTGCGTCCTAAACCCATCAGCGCATCCCCAAACAAGCCCGTGAGCAGGATACCGATCAGAATCGCGTAAGTTTTGCGCTTTGCTCCGCCCCAAAACGTAACGACCAGACCGCCCACAAGACCGCTTAAGCCCATAACGCTCTGTACAATTCCCAAAATGGCTTCGCTGCTGCCGGTGCGTGCCAGAATCATTGGTGCGAGCAGCGGATAACCCAATGCCTCGAAGAACCCGAACGCCACCGTAAGCAGCAGCAATCCGCGCAGCAGCGGGCGCTGAAGAATGTAGCGAAAGCCGAAGGTCACGTCCGTCCCTATGGAATGACGCTGATCGTCTGCCGCTGTCTGCGGCAGCGGCGCCGGTATTCGGACAAACAGCACGGCAATGATGGCGACGAAAAAGGTGAGCATGTCGATGATGAGGATCGGTTCGATGCCGACCAGCGAAAGTAACAACCCGGCGAGCAGCGGTGCGCCGATCAAGGAAACGTACTCATTGAGCGACATCATTCCGTTGGCACGGTTATACTGCGCTTTGGGGACAGTCGTCGTGATCGATACCTGAAATGCCAGCGATTGAACCGGATCAAATACCCCGCCGACGGCGGCAGCGGCGTACAAATGCCAAACCTGAAGGCTCCCATTGAGCAGCAGCATAAGCAGCATCCCGGTTGGAAGTGCCAGCCCCAGGTTGCCGAGAATAATCATCCGCTTGCGGCTGCTCCGATCCACGAGCGACCCCGCGAACAGGCTGACGAGCGCCGAAGGAACCGCCCCAAAGAGCGTGAGCAGGGCGAGGTCTGTCGCTGCGCCTGTCATCTGCCAGACCCAGATGACAAAAGCGAAACGAGTCATGGCGCTGCCAAGTTCCGAGACCAACTGTCCAAACCACAACATCGTGAATCCACGCATCCCACGAAGCATGGCGTTTCCCCTCTGGATCAACTCGGTAGAGGCAGTATTTTAGCACTCTCATGATAAGAGTGCTAAAAATCACGTCTATAAAAGGGTCATTTGGGGTCGTTTGCTCGCTTTTGGCTAGCAGTCGCTCAATAGGAGCGCCAACCGTGATAATCGGTCTATGCTTTCCTCAGATCGTCAACGGCTTAGTGTCCCCACGTAGAGAGGGAAAGAAGAGAAGCAATGCAAAGGCACAGTGCGCACCGGTGATTCGCCGTGCAAGAAGGTGAAAAAGAAAAGGCAGATTTGAAATCTGCCTTCATGAATGTTGGGGAAACGTGTGTCAGACAGGCTCGGCGGGAACTGTTTCCGGGAAGATTTTGCCGGGGTTGAGAATGCCGCTCGGATCGAGCAGGTGCTTGATGTCCCGCATCACGTCGAGAGCCTCGCCATGCTCGCGCTCCATGAACATCGCTTTGCCGATGCCGACGCCATGCTCGCCCGTCGCCGTGCCGCCGAGATCAAGCGCCTTGTTGACGATCATCGTATCGAGATCGAGTGCGCGCTGGAACTCGGTTTCGTCCGCATAGGGGAACTCGACGTGAACGTTGCCATCCCCCGCGTGTCCGATCATGTAAGCGGTGACACCATACTGCTTTTTCAGTTCCTCGACGTAGCCGATCAAGGCGGGATAGGCGCTGATCGGGACAGCCACGTCCATGATGAAAAATTTGAAGCCGGGATGCGAGCGCACCATGATCTCGTAAGAGGCGTGGCGGGCGTGCCAAAGCTTGCGCCGCTCGGCGTTGTCGGTGGTCGAGCGGAAGCTGACCGCGCCCAGTTCCTCGCAGATTTCCTGTACCTGCTCCAGTCCGGTTTTGAGCGTGCTTTCCTGCGCGGCATGGAACTCCATGAACAGCGTCGGTGCGTCGGGCAGATCGACGCCCTCGGTATCACGCAGCATCTTGGTATGCGTCGCGTCGATCAGTTCGAGCGCAGCAGGATCAAGCCCGCTGCCGCGCACGGCAACGACCGTCTCGACCGCCGCTTCAATCGAAGGGAAAGCCGTGACGACTGCGCTCATGTAGGTGGGTACGGGAACGAGCTTGAGCGTCGCCTCAGTGATCACGCCGAGCGTGCCTTCGCTGCCGACGAACAGGTGAAGCAGATCATAGCCGGATGACTGCTTGACCGAGCGCGATCCAACGGTGATGAGGCGACCGTCGGCCAGCGCAACCTGCATCTTGAGGACATTATCCTTGCTCGCGCCGTATTTGACGGTGCGAATCCCAGCGGCGTTGTTCGCCAGCATCCCGCCGACGGTCGCGTTCGCACCGGGATCGGGCGCAAAGAACAAACCGTAACGCGCGAGTTCGGCGTTCAAATCCTTGTGACCGATGCCGGGCTGAACGGTCACCTGAAAGTCGTCGGCATGAACTTCGACGATCCTGTTCATGCGCTCGAACGACATAAGGATGCCGCCAAAGCTCGGAATCGGGTTGCCTTCGAGACTCGTGCCGACTCCCCAGGGCGTGACAGCGATATGATTTTCGTTGGCGAGCTTGAGCACATCCGCGACGGCCTGCCCGCTCATCGGAAAGATCACAACTTCAGCGGGGTGCGCCGCGTGATGCGATTGATCGCGGGCGTGCAGGTCGAGATCCGCTTTAGCGGTGCTGACGGCATGGCTGCCGAGAATATCGCGCAGTTGGGCGATCAGGTCGGGCGTCACGGGGTTAAAGTCCATCTTCAAGTCCTTCTATCCAGAAATATCAGCTGAGTCTGACTATATCCTACCCAAATTCATGAAACTGGGGCTGGGTGATAGCCCGGACGTAACCAGACCCGCGTCGTAAATCCATTGGTTACGAACGTATCGTGCAGTACAAAATGCTGCATCTGCATCCAGGCTGCCAGTTGGGGTGGCAGTATCGGCATCCCTGGATAGACAGTGAAATACACGACATCGGGAATCCTCGGCCAAAAATCTGGTGAGTCAGATTGGAAATGGGTCAACGGCTCATATTCGAAATTATTCATGTAGAAGCCCGCGTAATCGCGAAACCACCAATAATCGTTGATATCCCCAACTACCAACGCCGAGGGATCAGTCTCCGCGCGGACATGCTGGACAATCGGCGGCACTGGATCACTGGCAAACACATTCACATTGACCGCTGGGAGCGAGAGTGCAAGAAACAGACTGCACAGGCTCGCAACCGCAATCGCGCTGCCATTAGGCTGAAGCAGCGTGTTACTACGTTCCAGTCCAGAGGTCACGAAGGCAGCGATACCAATAAAAACGGCTGGGGACAGAACGATCTCATACCGATACGGCATCGGGACCAGCACGAAATAGCCAAGCGCCGAGAAACCGAGAAACCGCAGGAGTAT
>DASZXN010000042.1:0-4712 GCA_035545875.1 Phototrophicaceae bacterium | reverse complement strand
TCTTCCCACGTGCCACCGCCCCAGGGACGCGCCGCCGGAATACCGAAGGGCATCGCGCCCGTCTTGGAAACGATGTCGTCGGCGAGGCTGTAGAGATCGTCCCACGTCTTCGGCTGGTCGGTCTTGATGCCAGCATTGTTGAGAACATCTTTGCGGTAGAAGAAGGTGAAGGTCGTCGCGCCCGCGACGCCGTAGACCTTGCCGTCGATGGTGATCTGATCCTTGACGACCTGCGCGAACTTGGGCCACTCGTCCCAGGCATTGACCTTATCGGTGATGTCGAGCAGATAACCCGCCGCCGCCATATCCTGATAGGCCGCCCAGTTGACGTTGCTCACGTCGGCGGACTGGCCGGAGGCCGCGTCGAGGTTGAGCTTGGCAACGTAGTCGTTGTCGGTCGCCGGGCCATGATTGATCTGGACGCGATAATTTTGCCCGGCTTTCTGCATCGCCGCATTGAAGGCGTCGGCGACGACCTGATCGTAGTCCGTGCCCGGCGTGCGATCCGGGTCGGTGTAGGTGATGATGATCGCGCCGGGGTCATTGACGCCGGGGGTAGCTTCCTGAGCACGGGCGAGGAACTCTGGCAGCCCGGCGGCGAAGGCTGCGCCGCTGGCAGCGAGTGCCGTCATACGGATGAAATCACGCCGGGACATGTATAACTTGCGATTTTCGGCCATGCAATTTTCTCCTTAGACAACAATATATTTAACTGAGACTGGTTGATCCGCCTGACTGTAATGTATTAGGGCGCACCTCCCGCTTCCGAACTCCCTGACGACCGACACGAGAACAGCGCTTTGCGGTCGCAATCAGCGCTTGATCTGAGATTTCGGGATCAACGCCAGATCGCAGACTGACCCGGCGCAAACTATTTCGAAAAGTCTAACTTAATGCAATTGCGTTCAAGAGCAAAGTTAGTGTAAAGTGTTCATACAGGCAAACAGGAAAACGTTTACCCCACTGTATCATAGGTTCTTCTGACTTGTCAACCAACAGGGGCGAGTAGATGACTTCGATCAAGACAGTAGCGCAGCAGGCGCAGGTATCGATAGCGACGGTATCGCGCGTGCTCAACGGAACGAAGTACGTCAGCCCGGATGTCGAGAAGCGCGTGCTGGAGGCGATCAGCGCGCTCAACTACCAGCCGAACGCGCCCGCGCGCAATCTGCGCCGTCAGCAAACCCTCAGTGTCGGCGTGCTGCTGCCGCGCCTGAACGACTTCTTCTTCAGCGATCTGGCCTACGTGCTGGAAAAAACTCTGTCTGCTGCTGGCTATAACGCGCTGTTTTGCAGTACCGAGAATGAGGAAGAAAAAGAGGCGGCGATTGTCAACAACCTGATCATGCACCGCGTCGATGCGGTGATCCTTGTACCGTCCGTGCCCGTTCAGAAATCGCTCGCCACCGTGAACCGCCTGCTGGAACGGAGCATCCCGGTCGTGCTGGTAGATCGCGGAATGCCCGGATTCGCCGTCAGCCAAGTCCTGAGCAATAACGAGCAGGGCGCTTACGACGCGACCGCTTATCTGCTCGACCTCGGTCATCGGTACATCGGCGTGATCGATTCGGGCACGGGAACGGCGAAACTTGCCGCCGAACCCGGTCATGAACGCATGAAAGGGATACAGCGCGCCATGCGCGAGCGTGGGATTGCGCTTGACAACAGCCTCGTCATCTTTGACCAGTTCGAAAACATCGAGATGGGCTATCACGGTACGCTTCGCCTGCTGACCGAGCATCCGCACATCAGCGCGATCTTCGCGCTGACCGATGCGATTGCGGTCGGCGTGCTGCGCGCGGCCTCGGAATTGGGCTGGCGCGTGCCGCACGATCTGTCGGTGAGCGGCTTCGACGATCTGATCCTCGCCTCGCATGTCATCCCGCGCCTGACGACCGTCGCGCAGCCGGTTCAGGCGCTTGGCGAGAAAGCCACCGAGCTGCTCCTGCGCCAGATTCACGACCCGGAAACGTCGCCTGAAACGGTCATGCTCGATACCCGCCTCGTCATCCGCGAATCAACCGCGCCGCCGCGATCACCCTAACCCAAAAGCGAAATCAGGGCGAGGTATGCCTCGCCCCTACAATCTTCGTTTTCGATTAGGATTTCGGCTTGATCGGCTCAATCGGCTTGATGTGATGCCGATTGGAGATGGTCGCGCCTTCGTTGGGCGCTGCCCACTGAATCCCGTTGGCGATGATGTGCATCACCTGCGGGTTATGATAGGTTGGGTAGGTTTCGTGGCCGGGGCGGAAATAGAAAATCTTGCCGCGCCCGCGCCGCCACGTGCAGCCGCTGCGGAAGACCTCGCCGCCCTCGAACCAGCTAATGAAAACCTGCTCGTCGGGCGTGGGGATGTAGAACGGCTCGCCATACATCTCCTCTGTGGGAATTTCGATGTAGTCGCCCAGTCCCGCCACAATCGGGTGACCGGGATCGCTGACCCAGATGCGCTCGGTCTCGGCGGCTTCGCGCCACTTGAGATCGCAGCTTGTCCCCATCAGGCGCTTGAACACCTTCGACTCATGGCCGGAGTGCAGCACAACCAGCCCCATGCCATTCAGCACGTACTTCTGCACGAGATCGACCACGTCGTCCTGCACCTGATTGTGGAGCATGTGTCCCCACCACGTGAGCACGTCGGTGTTCTTAAGCACATCCTCCGTAATGCCGTGATTCGGCTCGTCAAACGTCGCCGTGCCGACCTCGAAGCCGCGCTGCTCACGCAGATAGCGGGCAATCGTGTTGTGCATTCCGTCCGGGTAAATCTTCTTGACTTCTTCGTGAATCTGTTCGTGCCGTCCTTCGTTCCAAACGGTGACACGCAGCGCTGCCATTGGGTTTTCTCCTTCAGAATAAGGTCAATTTATGTAGAACGTTACGGGTTTTCCGTAGGGGCGAGGCACGCCTCGCCCCTACATATCACACCATATTGCTGATCAAATCGCCGTGATGATCGATGTCCCGATTTACATTTACAGATGCACGACCGCGCCATCTTTAGCGGCGGAGGCGCGGATCGCGTCCCACAGACGCGCCATGCGCAGACCAATCTCCGGCGGCGACGGATTATCGATCCTGCCGCTGCGGACGGCGAGGAACTGCTCCCACGCGCCCGTCGAGGCCGGGACAGGCACAGGCTTGAAATCCGTCTCGCCCGCCATCTGCACCTCGAAGAAGCGACCCCATACGTCGGCGCGAATGATTGCCCCGGTGGTGAAAATGCGAATCTCGGAGGCGCAGGCCGGGATCGAGTTGCCGCACGAACTCATCGTGACCAGCGCGCCGGAGCGCAGCCGCGCCATCACCGCGCCGAGGATGTCGATGGTGCGGTCACGGTTGTCGAGCCACGCCGCCACGTCAACGAAATCCTCACCGACCAGATCGGCGACGGTATTGAGCATGTGCGCGCCCGTGTCGAACATGAAGCCGCCGCCCGAAATCGGGGCGTTCTGCTTCCAATGACCCGTGTACTTGTCTTTCCAATCCTCCCAGACAAAGGCGATCACGTTGAGGATCGAGCCGACTTCGCCAGAGTGCAGCATCTTCGCGGCGGCGCGAATCTGCGGCGACAGGCTGCCATTGAAGGCGATCACGAGCAGCTTGCCAGTTCGGTCGCGCGTCTCGATCAGGCTTTTGGCCTCGTCAGCGGTGACGACCATCGGCTTTTCGAGCAGCACGTCGAGGCCAGCTTCGAGACAAGCCTTCGCCTGCTGGTAGTGGTAAACGTGCGGCGTGACAATGAACGCCACGTCGAGCTTGCCCGCATTATCCGTGAGCAGCGTGGCGAGGTCGGGCTGGTTGGGCGGCACAGGCAGCCCGGCATCGGTGAAGATTTTCGCCATCTCAGCGTACATTTCCGGCGCGGGGTCGCAGACGGCGATGATCTCGCTGCCGCCCATCTGCAAGATGCGGCGGACATGGCCGCGCGCCATCGCGCCGCAGCCAATCATAGCGACACGTACAGGTTGAGTCATGACTTGCTCCATTTATAAGTAGAAAGGTACATTCTACGGTCAGGAAAACGTTTTCCGGTATTATGGTGATCAATCGGACAGATTGTCAAGCAGGCGGTCTGCAAGCCATCGCCGTCCAGTGAGACATCATTTGAATGTCTGCCTTAGTCCTTATCCCCTGCGGGGGAAGGCGCAGGGGGAAGGGAAAACTGAGCTTTATGGTTTTAATCAAAGTCCCCGGCGCTGCGGGAGATGGATTAGGAAGAGCGTGGTTCAAACATCCAGTGAGGCCACCGCGCAGGCTTTGCATGAGGACAGGTTATAATCGCCGTTTGGCGCGCAGCGAATTTTCGACGTGAAGGTAAATCGGAATGAAATGGTGGCAGCAGGTCGTCTTTTACCAGATTTACCCGCGCAGCTTCGCTGACGGCAACGGCGACGGTATCGGTGACTTTCGCGGTATGGTCGCCAAACTGGACTATCTGCGCGACCTCGGTGTTGGCGCGGTCTGGCTGTCGCCGCATTACCCGTCGCCCTACGTTGACTGCGGCTACGACATCTCCGATTACGTCGGCGTGGCTCCTGAATATGGCACGCTCGACGACTTCAAGGACTTCTTGAATGAAGCGCACGCGCGCAGTATCCGCGTCGTCCTCGATCTGGTACTGAATCACACCTCGGATCAGCATCCCTGGTTCATCGAATCCAAGTCCAGCCGCGCCAACCCCAGGCGCGACTGGTACGTCTGGCGCGACG
>DASZXN010000041.1:0-2463 GCA_035545875.1 Phototrophicaceae bacterium | reverse complement strand
GGGCGGGGTATCGTATTGGCGCACGACCGTTCCCGTGCCGGGGATGGTCACGAGATGCGCGTTACCAGACGCGCTCGTCACCGTCGTGGTCGTGCCCGGCGCATGCGCTGGCGTCGTAAACGTCTGAGCTTGATTCCACGGCGTTGCGCCGTTGGGCGTCGCGCCGGTCAGCGTGTCAGCCGTGAAGCGAAAAGAAACGACACGCCCGTCGCTGGCGTTCAACGTGATGTTCGACGTCGGCTCAACCGCGCGCACGCGGCCGCCGGACTCGTTGTAAAACAGGATTGCGCTGTCCACCCGCGCCAAACCGCTTCCGATATCAGTTCCGCTGCTACTGTCTCCGGAATCGCTCGCGTTATCGCTCACGTCCGGCTGATAGACGCTGGTGTCGACGGTCTGCGCGTGCGCGGCCGTCGCAGCCAAGAGATTCGCGGTGAGCGCGCCGAGCGCAGCGCCGATCCCGCCGCGCGTCAATTGCACCCGCAGCCCCCGCCGTCATAGGTTCTGCCGCCGGATGAGCCTTCCTTGCTGAAGTAGATATGCTCATCGAACGCCATGAGATTTGGGTTGGGGTTGAGCTGCATTTCCTTCTTGGCGAGCAGATCATGCTCCCAAGGCTGCGGCCCAACGCTGGCGCAGCCGCCGAGCGACGCCGTCGCCACGATCGCTGCGCAAAGCGCGCGTTGCATCACTGTGCGATCAGCTTTCATGCAAGAGCTCCAGGATATGATTGTCGTAAGTGCTGATGTCGCTGGCGTTGAAGCCGTCGTGGACAAAGCGGGCGCGGCCATCGCGTCCAAACAAAATCGACGTGGGCATCGATTTGACCTGATAGCGCCTGGCAATGGACCCACTGGGATCAAACACAATCGGCACGCCCGCGCCAAAACGCTGCAGAAATGCGTTCGCGCTGGCTCTATCGTGATCGACATTGATCGCCGTCAGAGCGAAGTCAGTTTGTCCGTACGTCGTGAGCAAATGCCGCATGTACGGAAACGACAATTGGCACGGCCCGCACCAGGACGCCCAGAAATCGAGGTACAGAACTTTTCCTGCGTACGCGGCGACGTCGAACGATTGCTGCGCGCGGGCTGCTTCGGCGAACAGCCCGAAAGCAGCGCTTGCGCCGATGAGGGTCCGGCGTGTGAACGACGCGGTCTCACGCGCGCTGATGTTCGCATCACCAATCACGGCAAAGGCTCCGCTTGTTCAGTTGTCGATTAGGACGACGCCAGAGGTGCGCCCCCTCACCCGTCGCAGCTGTGCGAACTGCTGTTAAAGCGCGACGAATTCTTCGGTTCGCGTGCTGCGCCGTGAAAGAAGCGCTATGCCGGCAGTCAGTGCTGTCAGAACGATCACTGGCAGATAGGTCGATATCGACGATACCAGAATGTCGTGCATGCGAACCGTCGGCGCTAACACGGTCGTGAAGATCGCGAGCACGGCTGCATTCGTGATTGGCGCAGAGAGCGCTAGCGCCACGCCGCCAAACGGACCCCGGCGCTGGAGATCAAGCGCGCCAAGCAATGTGCAGAGAGCCGACACAGGATAGCCGACAAAGATGTCGAGCACCTGCGCGAAAGCGACGACACAGAGCCAACACGCGTATTTGGATTGATAGGTTGGGGGCCTTTTCACGACGTCAGCGACGCAAGACTGTTTGCTTCAGTGGACGCCGCTGCTTGGCCGCCTCCTCACCCGCTGTTGCTGCGACAATTCGATCCTGCGTCGGCCGTAATGGTCAGCCCGCTACGCCGCTGACATCGAGGCAGAGCACCAGAACGCCAAAAGCCAACACCATGACGCCATTGGCGGCGGCCAAGCGCCGCCCTCGCCCTGCCGCTACTGCAACTTTATCGGCCGCGCGCCAGTAGAGGTACGCGCCGGCAAGCACAAGGATCAGCTCGATCGTGGCTGCGGCCATCGGAAAACGCCACAAACCAAAACCGAGCTTGGGCAGATGACCGATGTTGCCCGGCAGCAGCGGCAAGTCGCCGCGATGCACGACCAAATCCAAGAGCCAATGCGAGAACGACACCAGCCCAACCACGATGCCACTGCGCGCGCCCCACCACAGCGCAATTGGAATTCCGAGAATCACCGACAAAAGAGCCGCGCCTACCAGGGAGTGCGTGTAGTCGGCGTGGATCACCAGTCCGCCGTACGGCGCTGCGCCAGGCACTTTCTCGATATACTCGATCCCATTCGCAAGCAGCGGCGCGAAGACGACATCGAGCCAGACAGTCGCCAGCATGAGCGCCCACAAGGGCGTCGCCGGCTCGCGAGATTTCACACCAGCTGCAAAACCGAAATGTCCGGCAATCATTTGTCCCCTCCCTTGCGCGACGGCCAAGGCAGTTGCGCGTCTGAAACGCCGAGCACTATGACGAACAAGACCACGCCCAAGATAAATTGCATGCCTGCCCTCCGTTTAACGGCTTCGTTTCACGCGAGAAGATTTCC
>DASZXN010000040.1:0-7157 GCA_035545875.1 Phototrophicaceae bacterium | reverse complement strand
TTTCGGGCATGGCGGGCGTGGCGAACATCGGCGATGAACGGAACTGGTGCGGGCATCCGTTCGGGGCGGCGAACTGGTACGCCTTCGGGCGGCTGGCATGGGATCATCGGCTGACTGCTGAAGAAATCGCGGACGAGTGGCTGCGCATGACCTTCACCAACGACGCGCGTTTTGTCGAGCCAGCCAAAGCGCTGATGCTCGACTCACGCGAAGCAGTGGTCGATTATATGACGCCGCTCGGCCTGCATCACATCATGGCGGGGCATCATCACTATGGCCCCGGCCCCTGGGTCGGCGGCGAGCGCCGCGACTGGACATCCGGCTACTATCACAACGCCGACGCGCAGGGCCTCGGCTTTGATCGGACGGAGAGCGGCAGTAACGCCGTCGCTCAGTATTTCCCGCCGTATCGTGATCTGGTCGCCAACTTAGCAACCTGCCCGGAAAATCTGCTGCTCTGGTTTCATCACGTCGCCTGGGACTATCGCGTCAAATCCGGGCGGACGCTCTGGGATGAACTGTGCTTTCGCTACAACAGCGGCGTCAAGGCGGTACGGACGATGCAGAACACGTGGGAGTCGCTGGCGGAGTACGTCGATCCAGCGCGCTTCGGACACGTTCAAGCGCTGCTGAAAATTCAGGAAAAGGAAGCGATCTGGTGGCGCGACGCCTGCCTGCTCTACTTCCAGACCTTCGCGCAGATGCCGATTCCGCCGGAATACGAACCGCCCGCCCACGATCTCGCTTATTACGAGCAGCGCGTCGATTATTTCGTCCCCGGCATCCATGAAAATCACTGGTAAAGCAAAAAGAAAAGCATTAACGCAAAGGCGCAAAGCAGAAGGGAAAGACGCAAAGAAAAATTTGATCAAAAAGGCCTTTGCGCCTTTCTTCTTAAACTTTGCGTCTTTGTCTTGAGTCTTTTATCTTTTGCTCTCCGAAATTGCATCATTTTTCTGATATAACCGTAATTAGAATAGAGTAAAGCAATCGAAAGCCAGAGCGATGAGCAAAATCCTGATTGTGGACGACGATCCGCACATCCGCGAACTGGCGCGGGTTTTCCTGAAGGACGAAGGCTTCGACATCTACGAGGCAGGCGACGGCATCGAGGCGCTCGACCTGCTTGAAAAGGTCAAGGCCGACATGGTTGTACTCGACATCATGATGCCGAACATGGATGGCTGGGAACTGACCCAGCAGCTCCGCGCCGCCTACGACATTCCTATCCTGATGCTGACGGCGAAAGGCGAAACCAGCCAGAAGATCAAAGGCTTCGAACTCGGCACGGATGATTATCTGGTCAAGCCGTTCGATCCGCCGGAACTGGTGGTGCGCGTCAAGGCGCTGCTCAAGCGTTACCGAATCGCCAGCGCGCAGACGATCCAAATCGGCGATCTCTACATGGATCACAAAACCTACGAGACGCGCATCGGCGGCGAAAGTATCACCCTGCCGCTCAAGGAGTTCGAGTTACTGTTCAAGCTGGCAAGCGCGCCGGGGAAAACCTTCTCGCGCGATCAACTGATCGAGGACATCTGGGGCTACAACTACGAAGGCAACGAGCGCACGCTCGACGTGCATATCAACCGTCTGCGCGACCGCTTCGCCAGTAAGGAACACACCTTCAAAATCGAGACGATTCGCGGCCTCGGCTATCGCTTGGAGGTTGACTCATGAGCCAACAGCAGCAGGTCAAGCTGGCGAGTAAGGGTGTCAACGATGGTCAGGAATCACCCGGAGTTCGACTCGTGACGCGCAAACAACAGGTGCTGCTCGTCGGCGTGATTCTGTCGGTCATCGTCGTTTCGACGATCATTTTCACGCTGACGTTTATCCTGCTGACCTTCATCTACGGCAAGATTAACTATCAACCAGCGCCGCTGCTCGGCAACATCATCAACTCGCTGCTGGGCTTCATCTTCTGCTTCATCATTTTCTCGATCATGGGACGCTATTTCGGCTCGAAGCAGCAAAACCAGTACGCGGGCATGTTCACCCCGATTTTTGACGCGATGGGCAAGATTGCCAAAGGCGATTTCAGCGTGCAAATCGACGGCGATTACGAAGGACGGGATGATCGGGGCGGTGTGATGACCGCGCTGGTCAAAAACGTCAACAGCATGGCAGCCGAACTCAAGCAGTATGAGGCGACGCGGCAGGAGTTTATTTCCAATGTGTCGCACGAGATTCAGTCACCGCTGACCTCGATTCGCGGCTTCGCGCAGGCGCTTCAGAATGATCGCCTCGACATTGACGAGCGCCATCACTATCTGGAGATCATCGAGACCGAAAGCACGCGCCTCTCGCGCGTGACCGAGAATCTGCTCAAGCTGGCGACGCTCGAATCCGATCAATTCAAGTTTGAGCCGAAAGCCTATCGGCTCGATAAGCAGCTACGCTCGCTGATTCTGGCCTGCGAGCCGCAGTGGGCAGGCAAGCAGATCGAGATGGACGCTGACCTCGATGCGCTCGAAATCTGCGCCGACGAGGATTTGCTCAGTCAGGTCTGGATCAACCTGCTGCACAACGCGATCAAGTTCACGCCGGAACACGGCACGATTTGCGTTGAACTGCACCGCCACGAGGATCAGTTGGAAGTCTCGGTCAGCGACAGCGGCCTCGGCATCTCGGAGGACGATCAGGCGCGCATCTTCGAGCGCTTCTTCAAAGCCGACAAGTCGCGCACGCGCTCGGATCAGGGCGGCAGCGGCCTCGGCCTCTCGATTGCGCACAAAATCGTCGAGATGCACAAAGGCACGATCATCGTTCACAGCAAGCTCGGCTCCGGCACAACGTTCACGGTACGACTGCCTGCGAACGCGGCGTAACCCCTCACCCCCCAACCCCTCGCCCACGCAAGCGGAGCGAGGGGAGAAAAATCAGGGCGTTCATACAACGCCCCTACAGATTTTCGTCAATCTGGATGGCACTCGCTGAAATTCCTATATCCTGATCTTGGCGTACTTGGCGTCTTGGCGGTTCAATCTCTTTTTCCCTACTGACCCAATCTGATTATCCAAATTTCCCCAATTTATGCCGTGTTTATATTGAGTTTAAACAGCCGACCTAGAATTCGACCATAACTACAACACATCAAACGACGTATACAGACAGAGCGTCACGAAAAGGGGAAATCACGCATTATGATGAATCGTTCGGAAGATCGCAGAGGCGGAAAAGCAGCGAGCGGCGAGCAGGAAACCAGCGCTGTCTCGATCAAGGCTGTGAACTGGCGGCGGCTGTTCGGCTATTTGAAGCCGTATCGCGGGCGGATGGTGCTGGCAACGCTGGCGCTGCTCGCCTCGACTGCCTTTGGGCTGGCTTTTCCCGCTGTGATCGTCCAGTTACTCAACTCGGTCACAAATACGAAGGACGCCGCGCCGCTCAACATGCTGGCGGGTGTACTCGTCGGCCTGTTCCTGCTGCAAGCGGTCTTTAACTTCATTCAATCGTACCTGCTGGCCTTCATCGGCGAGAAAATCGTCTACGACCTGCGCACGACGCTTTACACGCATCTGCAAAAGCTCTCGCTCGAATTTTACGCCGCGCGCCGTGTGGGTGATCTGGTGTCGCGCCTCTCCAGCGATGTGACGCAGATGCGTACCGTGCTGACTAACACGGTCACCACGCTTCTAAGCGAGACGGTGCAGTTGATCGGGGCGATTGTGATCGTCTTTAGCATGAACGCGCAGTTCACCCTGTTCCTCGTCGCGCTCGTGCCGATCATTATCGGCGTGGCTTTCTTCTTCGGCAGACGCATTCAGAAGGGCAGCACCAGGATTCAGGATCAGCTTGCCGACTCGACTATCGTCGCTGAAGAAGGCTTGCAGGGGATTCGCGTCGTCAAGAGCTTTGGACGTGAGGGCTTCGAAACCGAGCGTTACAACGATGCGATGGACAAAACGTTCCGCGCCTCGCTGAAGATGGCGATTTACAATTCGCTGTTCGGCGGCCTGATGATGTTCCTCGGCTTTAGCTCGATTGCCGCGATTGTCTGGTACGGCGGGCGCGAGGTGATCGCCGGGCAGTTGAACGTCGCCATGATCACGGGCTTCCTGATCTACGGCATCACGATTGCGACCAGCCTCGCGGGTCTCGGCGGTTTGTACGGTCAGTTCAGCCAGGCGCTCGGCGGCGTCCAGCGCGTGTTCGAGCTGCTCGATACCAAGCCGACGATTGAGGACGCGCCCAATGCCGTCGCGCTGCCGCCCGTCAAAGGCGAGATCACCTTCGAGAACGTCTCGTTCCGCTACACGCAGGAAACGCCCGTGCTCGAAGGGATCGACCTCGACATTCGCGCTGGTGAAATTCTGGCGCTGGTTGGGCCAAGCGGCGCGGGTAAAAGCACCGTTCTCAACCTGATCCCGCGCTTCTATGATACGACCGAGGGCAGCGTCCTGATCGACGGACAAAATGTGCGTGACCTGACGCAGCAGAGCATCCGCGATCAGATTGGTATCGTCCCGCAGGAGACGATCCTGTTCGGCGGCACGATCCGCGAGAATATCCTCTACGGGCGGCTCGACGCGAGCGAGGCCGAGATGATCGAGGCGGCTAAAGCCGCCAACGCGCACGAGTTCATCATGGCCTTCCCGAACCGCTATGATACGGTGGTCGGCGAGCGGGGCATGAACCTGAGCGGTGGTCAGCGCCAGCGCATCGCCATCGCTCGCGCCATCCTGAAAGACCCGGCCATCCTGCTGCTCGATGAAGCGACCAGCTCACTCGACAACGAGTCCGAGGGCATCGTGCAGGAAGCGCTCGACCGGCTGATGCAGAACCGCACGACCGTGATCGTCGCGCACCGCCTGAGCACCATCAAGGTGGCCGACCGCATCGCCGTACTCGAGGAGGGCAAGATCGTCGAACTGGGCACGCACGACGAACTGATGGCGCTCGATGGGCTGTACGCTCGGCTTTACACCATGCAGTTCCGCAACCCGGACGAGGCGCTGCGCTTCCCCGTGCCGACTCCGGTGCAGTAACTCAATTCCTCCCCCAATCCCATTTCGCTGTAGGGGCACACGACCATGTGCCCCTATTTTAATGCCAGTTAGGGGGCGCGCCTTTGAGCGTCGATTTCTTTCGTGGGGGCGTTGCATGGAACGCCTCTACACGGGGAAAAATCGACGCTTTATGGCTATTTCTATCTCACGTTATTTTATTTTTGACACACTCATGATCTTCCTATCTGCGATTGGCACTATTGGGCATAAATTCTTGATAACATCTTGACACATTCAAACCAAATGAGGCCAATTCAGCTTGACGCCGTTAAATTATCAAGTAACCTGATAGTAAGGTTTCCTGATGAAACAGCGACTAGAGTCTGTGTGATCGCAGCGACGGCCAATATCGACCGTCGCTCTATAGGTATAGGGAATGGACATCAACGTTCAAGAGTCGGGAACGGTGGCCGTCAAGGAAGGCAAAAGCGCGCGGTTGTCTGCCTTGCGCGCGGTGACCAGTGGGTTTCACTCGCTCAGGGTGCGCAATTTTCGCCTGTTTATCATTGGGCAGATCATTTCGCTGGTTGGGACGTGGATGCAGACGACCGCCGAAGCCTGGGTCGTGCTGCAACTGACCAATTCGCCGCTGGCACTCAGCTTCGAAACGACGCTTCAGTTTTTGCCGATCATGATACTGGCCTTATACGGCGGCGTGCTGGCGGATCGCCTGCCCAAGCGCAAAACGATGGTCGTTACCCAGTCGCTCCTGCTGGTTCAGGCGTTGATCTTCGGTATTCTCGTGGCAACCAACTCGATCCAACTATGGGAGCTTTACCTGCTGGCGCTGGCGCAGGGCGTGGTCAATGCGGTCGATAACCCGGTGCGGCAGGCGTTCGTCTCGGAAATGGTCGGGCGCGAGGAACTGGTCAACGCGGTCGCGCTCAACTCGATGACCTTCAACGGCGCGCGCGTGCTTGGCCCGGCCATCGCCGGAATCGTGATTTCAATCATCGGTATTGCGCCGACGCTGTTCGTGAACGCCGTCAGCTACGTGGCCGTGATCGCCGCGCTGTTGATGATGCGCGAGAGCGAATTCTTCACGCGCGTGACCGGCGTGCCTCAGGGGTCGGTCTGGACGCGGCTGAAAGAAGGCTTGTCCTATGCCTGGCACACGCCGCAAATTCTGGCGATCCTGATCATTCTGGCGGCGCTCGGCACGTTCGGCTTCAATTTCACAGTCGTCATGCCCTTGATTGCGGATTTCGTCGTGCATACCGACGTGGCGGGCTTCGGTTTGCTCTCCTCGGCCTTCGGCGTCGGCGCACTGGTCGCTGCTGTTGGAACCGCCTATCTCGGTAAACCGGGCATGAAGCGCTTATTCATTATGGCGGCGGCTTTCAGCATCCTGCTGGCGTTCACCGCCTTCACGTCGTCGTTTGCGTTGTCGGCATTGTTCCTCGGACTGGTCGGCGTGACCGGAATCGGCTACGGCGTTGGCTCGAACACACTGTTGCAGCTCAGTACACCTGATGAACTGCGCGGTCGCGTCATGAGCCTGCACGTCCTGCTGATCCTCGGCAGTACGCCTATCGGCGCGCTGGTGATCGGCGCGCTCTCGGATACGCTCGGCGTAGCGGTGGCGCTGTTCGTCTGCGCTATCCTGTGCGGCGCGGGCGTGGTGATTGGTCTGGTGTACTATCGCCGTCATCACGTGGCTGACAGTCTGGCAGCGGCTCAGACCGACGCTGTACCCAGTACGCAAAACGCCTAAAAGTTGAATGATCCTCTGTAGGGGCACGATAGATCGTGCCCATGCGCATCAATTTAAGGTTTCCATCTTAGCCCTCATCCCCTATCCCTTCTCCCGCCGCTTCGCTTATGGAGAAGGGTGAAAAACGGCTTGGCGGGTTTGAAGTCCCTCGCCCCGAGAGGGTTTCTGAAAACCCCCTCGAAATGGGCGATATTTCTCCCGCTTTCCAGAAGCGCTCTCAGGGAGAAGGGAGAAACTCCGCTTCAGGGGTTTGAAGTCCCTCGCCCTGAGGGAGAGGGATTGAGGGTGAGGGCTTAACTTGTTTTATTTCCACCGATCGATTGATTCCTCTAGGGTCATCGCGTCAAAATGGAATGGAAGGTCATCAAGGGTCGCCATAAATCGTAGGGACGCGAGTGATCGCGTCCGCTCCAGCGGACGGCATTTATGCCGTC
>DASZXN010000039.1:0-24854 GCA_035545875.1 Phototrophicaceae bacterium | reverse complement strand
CGGCAGCCCCAGCCCGGTGCCTTCCCCCTGACGCAGCCCGGCGGTCGTCTGGCGGAATAGTTCAAAGACCGCTGCCTGATCCTCCAGCGCGATTCCGGGGCCAGTATCGTGGACAGCGAAGCAGAGATCGTTCTGGTGCTGGTCGAGCACGAGACGAATGCGGCCTGTATCAGTGAATTTGCAGGCATTCGAGACCAGATTGAGCATGATCTGGCGGATGCGGCGTCTGTCCCCCGTGATATGGGGCAGATCGCTGGCGATTTCGACCTGAAGCTCAACGGGTTTGTCCGCGATCAGCGGGCGAGCCGTATCCGCAACCACAGCGACCTCTTTTGCCAGATCAATATCGGTTTCGACGAACAGCTTGAGCGCTCCGGCTTCGATTTTGGAGATGTCGAGGACATCGTTGATCAGGCCGAGCAGGTGCTTGCCGCTGTAGACCACCTTGTCGAGCGTTTCGACCTGCTCCGCGTTGACCGAGCCGAGCATCCCGGACGAGACGAACTGCGTGAAGTTCAGAATAGCGTTGAGTGGTGTGCGCAGTTCGTGAGACATGCTGGCGAGGAACTGCGATTTGACGCGGTTGGCTTGCTCGGCTTCGTGACGCGCCTGCTGCGCCTCGGTGAACAACTGGGCGTTGCGCACGGCGATAGCAATCTGCTCGGCGAGCGTCGTCAGCACTTTCACGTCGTCGTCGCTGAAAGCATTGGTTTGCGCGGATTGCAAGTCGAGCACGCCGATCAAGCGCTCGCCCAAAATCATCGGCAGCGCGACTTCGGAGTGTGTATCCGGCAGGATCGGGTTGGGGAGGTGTTCGCTTGATTTTTCCGTGTCGTTGATAATTTGCGGCACGTGCTCGCGGGCGGCCAGCGGGACGATACCGCGCTCGCCGAGGGTAAACTGTTTGTTCTCGCTCGCCATTTGGCGACCTGCCGCGCCAGTTCCCGCCTGAAGGTGGAGGGTCGTGATCGTTTCGTCGTAGAGGAAGATCGAGACGTGATACAGATTGAAGTTAGCGCGGGTGAGTTCGGTCAGTTCAGGCAGCAGGCGTTCCAGATCGAGCACCTGCGTGATCTGCCGGGAGACGTTGGCGGCAATCGTCAGATCGCGGGTACGCTCGGCAACACGATCTTCCAGCGAAGCGACCAGATCGGCCAGTTCTTCACGGCGGCTCTCAAACTCGTTGAGCAGATAGTAGGCGATGCCGAAGAACATAATGCTCAAGACCGCGATCTCCAGTGTCTGAATCATCGGGCTGCTGCCATCGGCGACATCTGCTGGCGTGGGGGTCGGGCCATGCGGCCCGATTTGCGCGGCGACGAGTCCGAACAGGACGATCATGCCGATAGGCAGGTAATTGATGACACGCCGAGGCAGGATGACCGCGCCGAGCAGAACAGTCATGTAGCACATCACCGTCCCGGCAGTCGATTCATAACCCCACGACACCAGCGATCCTGCTGCCAGCATGATTGGGAATAAGAGCAGCAGCCATGCCGCAAGGTTGAGCTTCTGATAACTGACGGCGACTGCCGCGCCGATCACGACCAACAGAGCAGAAGCTATCGTCGGCGCGAACAGACTTGTCCGCTGATTCGTTAATGTCACGAGTACCGCGCTGACGGTCAGAAGCACGATCAGGATCGGCACCATTCCGCGAATGGTGCGTTCGCGAAAGCGCCGGTCACGTCCCGCAGAATGCAGCGTGAACCAGTTCTTCCAGGCGCGTGTGACGAGGTTGGTGCGCGAAGCAGCATCGATGGAAATATTCATACCCTCTGTCTTTCTCTCTAATGACGAGAAGTTTGTGAAAGGTTTGTCTTGTGGATGAACCGTATCAGCTTATGCGCCAGACCCTGTTTTGTATGCTCACCGTGAGAATAGTCTTTGTGCAATCGATTACATCCGAGTGGACTATCCACGCGGATAGTTGATTTGGAGAACGCGGCTCACATAGATTGCTGATTTGGTATTTTTCTGGGCTATTGACGGATCGCTTGATCCGTTACACTGATTACAAAGCAGTTGAGGCGTCGTCATGAACGAAACACAATTGCAGGTCGAATATCAGAATGCCTTTCAACGCATCCTGATTCATTTCGCCACCACCTTTATCAACCTGCCCATCGATCAGATGGACGCCGCGATCACGGGGGCGCTGCGCCAACTGCTTGAATTCCTTGAAGCGACGCATACCTCGATCAACCAGTTCAGCGACGATTTCAGCCGCTATCGACAGATTTTTGAATACACGGCTCCCGGCAACCCGGTGGTCTTTTCGAAAGACGTGGCGATTCCCGGTGATGAGATCGTCAAGGCAAGTATGCGCACGGGTGAGCCAATCACGGTTGCGGATTCAAACGATTTGCCCGACGACAGCGCGCTCAAGCAGCTTCTGCGAAGGGTGAATATCGTCGCTATGGTGATTTTGCCAATTCGCAATCAGGATCAACTGTTTGGATTCATCTCGATCAGTTGGGATCGACTACATCCCCTAGCGCCGCAAACGGTTGACCTGCTGCGCGTGGTGGGCGAGGTGTTTCTCAACGCGCTCAATCGCAGGCGCGACGAGCAGGCGATCCGCGACTTCAATGCCGCGCTGGAAATCCGGGTCGCGGAGCGTACTGCCGAACTGATGCAGGTTAATCGTCAGCTTCAGGTGGAAATTGAGCAGCGGCGGCAGGTGGAAATCGCCCTCCAGCACGGCGAGAGCCAGTTTCGCGCCATCCTCGATTCGCTGCCGATCCCGGTGATGGTGGTCAGCGCTGGCGGCATCGTCCTGTACGTCAATCCGCTGTTCGCGCACGTGTTTGGTCACGATAATCAGGTTCCATCCGATTACGACGCGCTGGAACTGACCCTTCAGATTACGAATCAGGCCGAGTTGCGGACAACGCTGGCGCAGCAGGGCTTCCTGAACAACTATGAAATCGGCTTTCGGGCAACCGATGGCTCGGATCGCTTCGGGCTGGTCTCAATTCAGCCCTTTCAGTTCGCGGGGCAGCCGTCGTTTCTGGTCGCCGTCGCTGACATCACCGAAGTGAAACGCGCGCAGGCAGCGGAGCATGAGCAGCACAGCCTGACGCAAGCGCTGCTCGACGCGGCGCTGGTGTTGAATGGCACGCTCAATTTCGACGAAGTGATTAAATATATTCTGCGCAGTGTTTCGCAGGTGGTGCCGCACGACGTTGCCAACGTCATGATTGTTGAAGGCGAGGAGGCGACGGTGCTCGCCAGCAGCGAATACGTCGCGGGCAGCCTCGACTATACGCTGACGCAGACCCGTTTCCACTACAAGGAGCACTACTACGGCAAGCTGATGGCGGAAACGAAGCAGCCCGTCATCCTCGCCGACCTGAACACTGATCCCAAGTTTTTGCGCATCTCTGATAATAGCAACCTGCACGGCTATTTAGGGACGCCGATTGTCGTCGGACAGGAGTTAATTGGCTTTATCAGCCTGGGATCGGTTGCGCCGGATTTTTTCACCGAGACGCACGCGCGCTATCTGCAACTGTGCGCGTTGGAAGCCGGGATCGCCATTCAGAATGCGCGGCTGTTCGCGCAGGCCAAGACGATTGCCGCGCTCGAAGAACGCCAGCGCCTTGCCCGTGACCTGCACGATTCGGTCACGCAGACGCTGTTCGCCGCCAACACGCTGGCCGAAGCGCTGCCAAGCATCCTGCGCCAAGACCCGCTCAAGGGCGAGCGCTACCTGAATGATCTGCATCAATTGACGCGCGGGGCGATGGCGGAAATGCGCTCGCTGCTGGTGGAACTGCGCCCCGAAGCCTTCACCCGCAGCGATCTGGGGTTGCTGCTGGCGCAGCTTTGCGACGTGTTCACCGGGAGAACGCAGGTCGAGGTTGACCGAAACATTAACCGGCAGATCGTTCTGCCGGGCGATCTCCAGATGGTCTTTTACCGGGTGGCGCAGGAAGCGCTCAACAATACGGCGAAACATGCGCAGGCGCAGCACGTTCAACTGAATCTCTACTCGACCGGGCAGCGCGTTGAACTGCGCATCCGCGACGATGGGCAGGGGTTCGATCCTGAAAAAGTTGCGCCGCATCATCTGGGGCTGAAAATTATGCGCGAACGTGCTGCCGACATTCAGGCCGATTTCGTCGTCGTCAGCCGGGTGGGGGATGGGGCCGAAATCGTTTTGAAGAGGGACTTGCCATGACGGAAGCTATTCGCATTCTGCTGGTCGATGACCACAGTCAGGTTCACCGCAGCCTGAGCGTCATGCACGACACACATCCTGATCTGGTGCTGGTTGCTCACGCCAGCAACGGCGAAGAAGCGATCCGCCAGTGTGATGAGCAGCAGCCGGATGTCATCTTGATGGATGTCGTCATGCCGACGATGAACGGGATTGAAGCGACGCGCATCATCCACGAACGCTATCCGCAGATCAGGATTCTGGCGCTGTCGTCGTTTCAGGATGGGGACAGCGTTCAGGAGATGATGCGCGCAGGCGCGTCCGGCTACGTACTCAAGAATTCGTCCCTGGAAGAGATCGTCAACTCGATTCGCGCGGTGCGTTCCGGCAAAAATGTCTTTTCGGCGGAAGTGACGCACGCCCTGTTCGCGCCCAAGACGATGCCGGAAGAAGTGCATCCCGATTATGGCTTGAGCGCGCGCGAGCTTGAGGTTCTGGCGCAGATGGTGCGTGGTTCGAGCAATAAGCAGATCGCGCAGGCGCTCACCGTCAGCGAGGCGACGGTCAAATTCCACGTGCGCGGCATTCTGGCGAAGCTCAACGTCTCCGGGCGTGTCGAGGCGGTTGCGCTGGCGTTGGAGAAAAAACTAGTCCAGTAGCTAAGTCACGAGTGATCAGAACTATCCGACCGGATAGTAGCGTCTCCACTTTGCCTAAGGCTACAATCCGTTTGGATTGTGTAATGGGTTGTACGCCATGCTTCCGACCGAAGCGCACCAATCAGGTTCATCGATGAGCCTCGCTTTAATCAGTGATCGATTCTCTTGACTTACGCGGGTAGGTTCTATTATCGTGCCGCCGAAATTCGGCGCTCTATGACTGATATTGATGTTGTTTTCTTCGGTAGCCAATGGGTCGAGCAGATGCTTGATCGTTCGCTGCGCGCCGATCCCGCGATTGAAATTGCCGCCTCAACAGACAATAACGCCGAACTGTTTGACTTTTTGCAGGCGCGTCAACCGCAGCTTTTGGTGCTGGAATATACCCCTGAGCATCCCAATCTCCTGCTGCTCGTGCGGCAGATTCGGACGCATTTCCCGCGTGTCAAGCTGGCGATTCTGGCACATAACACGGATGTATCGCAAGTGCGTGAATTGATCAGCGGCGGCATTTCTGGCTACCTGACGCTCGAATCAGCGCTTGATGAACTCGGCGCCTCGATCCGCCTGATGAGCGGCGGAAAGCTGATTCTCTCCGCTGAAATTACCCACGCACTCCTCGCGGCGGATTAGCCACGTATAACGGTCTGCGCTCAATCAATCTCGTACAATTTGCCGCCGTACATTCAATTCTTGCTTTCACGTGAAATATAACAATAAAAACAATTGCATTTTATGTTAAGTTATGTCAAGGGTTATAACATGAATCTCTGCTAAATATTTGATGTGTGGCACCTTAATTTTGGCAAGATTGTGCGGCAGGTCACAAAATTCAACCTATCTACGAAACAAATTTTGTTATTTAATGAGGCTTGTAATTGGCAAACGAACTTGTCCGCGACAACAGGTGCCACGATTTCCATGAGTGCTATTGCTAGCCGAAACAGTAGCAAAACCGCCGTCTTTGCTGCGGCGTCGACTCAGGTGACAGACTGGGGACTCTTTCCAATGCTGTGCCTGACCAACGGCCTCGCGCTGCTGCTGGTCGCACTGGCATATACGGCCAGCCGCAATAACGTCGATTGGGCGCAAGGGCTGTTCTGGCTCAGTCTGCTGGCGATCTTCATCCCGACGGCGCTGCGCATCGTCTCGCCGAGCAGCGCCCGCAAAGAGCGGATCGCGCTGGTGGTGCTGCTCGGCTGTTCGCTCTATCTGGTCAAAGTGCTGCAAAGTCCACTCGGCTTCACCTACTACGACGAATTTTTACACTGGCAAACGGCTAACAATATTCTGAACAGCCGTCATCTCTTTGGCGCGAACTCCCTGCTGCCGATCAGCCCGCTTTATCCCGGCCTTGAGACGGTGACGACCGCTTTCGCCAATCTGAGCGGCCTCTCGGTATACGACTCTGGCCTGATCACGCTGGGTATCGCGCGGATAGGGTTGATGCTGGCGCTGTTCCTGTTCTACGAGCGCGTGAGCGATTCCGCCGAAATCGGTGGGATTGCCGCGCTGCTGTATACCGCCAACTCGAATTTCGTGTTTTTCGATTCCCAATTTTCGTACGAGTCGCTGTCGCTGCCGATTGCCATGACGATTCTGTACGTCATCGCTTCGCAGAAGCAGGAAAAACATCTGCTGACGCACGTGGCGCTGCTGCTGCCGCTGATCGCGCTGGTGGCAGTTACCCATCATCTGACCGGGTACGTGCTGGTCGGTTTTCTGATCCTGTGGACAGTCGCGGCGCTGATTCGCCGAGGTGAGCCGCGCTGGGGGCGGTTGGCGCTGATCGCGCTGGCGGCGCTGCTGGTGATCCTCGGCTGGACGGTGATCGTTGGTAACAGCATCGCAGGTTACCTGACACCCGTGTTTCGCAGCGGGATCAACGAGTTTCTGTCGCTGTTGAGCTTCGACAGCAGCGGGCGCGAACTGTTTCGCAATGCGGCAGGGCAGGTCGCGCCGCTCTGGGAGCGCGTCGTCGGGATCGCCGCGATCATCTGCATTTTGCTCATGCTGCCGGTTGGCGCGCTTCAGATCGTCCTCTCGCCATTTCGACGGCGGCTGGCTTTTCGTAAGCGTACCGTGATCCCGGCAGCGACGCTGCAAGTCTGGTATCGCTATCGTAACAGCGCAGCGGCGCTGGCGTTGGCGGGAATCGTGCTGCTGCATCCGATCATGCAGGGATTTCGGCTCACGTCGAGCGGCTGGGAGATTGCCAATCGCTCTTCCGAGTTCCTGTTCTGGGCGATTGCCTTCATTCTGGCGGTCGGCGTCGTGCTGGTGCGCGCGCTGAGCATCCCCCGGCGCGTCTGGCTGATCGGCTTCGCGGCCTGGGCAGGCATCATTTTCGTCGGTGGCGCGATCTCCGGTTGGCCGCCCTGGGCGCGTTTGCCGGGATCGTATCTCGTGTCGGCGGACATGCGCTCGGTTGAGCCGGAGGGGATTCAGGCGGCGCAGTGGGCGAATCAGTACCTTCCGCCCCAGAGCCGGGTCGCTGCTGATCGGATCAATACCCTGCTGATGAGCGTTTATGGCAATCAGCGCGCCATCACCCATCTGGCCGATAACGTTTATGTCGCGCCGGTCTATTTCTCGAAAACCTTTGGGCAGCACGAAATCGACCAACTGCGCAGCGCTGGAACTCAATATTTGCTGGTCGATACGCGCCTGGCGACCAGCTTACCGCTGGTCGGCGTCTACTTCGAGGATGGCGAGCCGCTGGCGAATGAGCGCCTGACGCCGCTTGACCCGGAAGCGCTGTCCAAGTTTGATGCTGTCACCGCCATGAGCCGCATCTTCGACAGCGGCGACATCAGACTCTATGACGTCAGGGGACTGTATGTCACTCCGTAAACCCCTGATCGAAAGCGCGCTGCTGACGATCACGGTGGTGGCGGTCGCGCTAGTGCTGGAGACGATGGGCGTGGCGCGGGCTGCGGCGGCGCTGCTGCTGGTCTTTGTGCTGCCGGGGCGCGCGTTTCTGGCAGCCTGGTTTCCGTATCGGCTGGACGAAGCGCCGGGAAATCTCCTGCTCACATTCTTTTTGAGCATCGCTATCGCGGTGATTGGCGGGCTGGTGTTGAATCTGCTGCCACAGGGATTGGAAGCCCAAACCTGGGCGGTCTGGCTGGGCGCAGCGACGATCTTCAACGGCCTGATCGCGCTGCTGCGTTCGGTACGTCCGTTCCCGGCAGGCGCAGCGCGCCCACACTTCACGCCGCTGCTGCCCGCGAGTCAGGCGCTGATGATTGGGATTGCCGTGCTGCTCGTCGCTGGTTCTCTCGTCGTGGCGCGGAGTGGTGCGCTCAATCAACCGTATCCCGGTTTTACACAGCTTTGGATGCTTCCCGCTGATACTCCCAACAGCGTTCAAATCGGCGTGCTGAATGAAGAAGGGCAGACCGTTTCGTATTGGCTGGTCGTTCGTCAGGGAACAACGCCGATTCAGGCGCACTACGACATCCAGATCGATGCGGGCGGGACGTGGAACGGCATTGTTTCGCTTCCGCCTACCATAAGCAACACACAGGAGCCGATAGAAGCGCAGCTTTACCGCGCCGACTCTCCGAACAGCGTCTATCGGGATGTCAGCTTGTCGGTTTCGGAAATGGGTTCAAAGTGAGACACCATGATCTTTATGAGTTACAGCAACAGAGATCGAGCGCAGGTCGAGCCACTGGTTATCGACCTGGGGCTGCTGGGGCATAACGTCTACTTTGAGGAAAAAAGCCCGGAGCGTTGGCACGATTGGGATGAAATTTTCAGCAACATCGAACGATCAGACGCCTTCATCTACACCATCACGCAGAACACGCAGACATCCTACTCGCGTTTACTCGAATATGAGCACGCGCTGGCGCTCGGCAAGCCGATCATCCCGATTCGGCTGGAGGAGATTGATCTATGGCTGCTGCCGCCCGGTCTCCCGGCAATCATCGATTATCACCCGGACAACGCAGCGGAACACGCCGAACTTGTGCGTATCCTCAATGCGCTGCCGCCTGTGCCGCCGGACAGAGCGTCGATTGCTCGACCGGAAATCGCGTTTGCGCTGGCGCAGCTCTTACAGCGGATCAATACGCCGGAGAAAAGCCCGGCTGAAAACGCGGCGATTCTGCTGAATTTGCAGGAATTTCTCGAACGCCGCGAAACGTTTCCCGCCGCTGAAGCGATGCTGGACGATTTTAGCGCACAGATTGGCAGCGCGGATCCGCTGGCAGCGGCGGTTGAGCAGACGCGCACGCAAATTCAGCGGTCACACGGGCAGAAAACGCTGCTCTCGCCCGGATGGGCGCTCAAAGGGCTGTTCGGTCTGGCGATGGCTGCCGCGTTGTTCTGGGTGGTTCGCAGCGCGCCGATGTCGAAAATCCTCGGTGATCCAATGGCCGTCACGCAGAATGCCGACCCGCCACTGGCCGCGACGCCGACCCTATTCCCGACCAACACGGTCGCTAACGTGTCGGCCTATCTCCTCCCGACGACTGGATCGCCGACGGCAACACCGTTGTCGAGCAGCACGCCGAGCGTGGCAAGCTCACCAACAATCGGGCGGACATCTCAATATTTAAGCTTTATGCGCGTTACACATCCTCCGGCGCTAGCGACTTCCCAGCCCCCCAGTGCGACTTACTCTCCGCCGCAGGCCACCCACGTACCGCCGACTGCAACCCCTCCGCCGCCTGCAACCCAGCAACCACCTACTGCTCGACCGCAGCGCCCAACTTCAACCACTCAGCCGCCTAGCGCAACACCGCAGCCCCCACCCGCGACACCCCAGCCACCGAAACCACCGCAGCCGCCAGCAACACCCCAGCCCCCACCGACGAAACCGCAGCCGCCTACCGCCGTACCACCGTCACCTTCTGCGACGCCCCAGCCGCCGGGACAACCTCAGCCTCCACCTGCGACGCCGCAACCGCCGGGACACCCGCCGCCTCCGGCTGGCCCACCCACACAAGCGCACAATCATGGCAATGGCCCCGGCAACGGGGATCACGGCAATCGTCCGGGCGATAACCGTCCGGGGAATGGTGCTCCCGGCGGCCAACACGGTGGGCCGGGGCATCCCTGATCAATGCGCTGCGGTTCAGCCGATCCGAGCCGCAGCCAACGTTTTTCGCCGCTTTGCGGCTGTTCCACGCGGATGACGCGAAACATACGCTTCCCCTACGCTCATCCCTGAAGCCGCGATCTTCGAGATTAGAAGTCGTTAATTTCTATTGAAATGTCGAATAAAAGGCATATAGTTGCTAGATGGCAAAAATCATTCTCGTTTCCAAGCCTCTGAAGGTCGATCAGTTCATCGCCCACCTTCGCACTCCGCTTTATCGCAATGGCTACGCCCTCATGATCAGTACCGTGCTTACCTCGGCGCTCGGCTTGCTCTATTGGACGATTGCCGCGCGGGTCTATCAGACCGAGGATGTGGGTCTCAATTCGATGGCGATTTCGACCATGATCTTTTTAGCCGGGGTAGCCCAGATCAATTTGCAGGAGGCGATGATTCGCTTTATCCCGCGCGCCGGGACGCGCACGCGGCAGATGGCGCTGTACTCCTATGGCATCGTGATTGTGCTCTCGCTGATCGTGTCGGTGATCTTCTGTCTGGGAATTGCAATCTGGTCGCCTGCGTTGAGCTTCCTGATTACGTCGCCTATGGCGATTCTCTGGTTCGCGCTGGCGATGGTGCTGTGGGGCATCTTCGTGCTGGAGGACAGCATCCTGATGGGGCTGCGTCAGGCGCTCTACATCCCGGTCGAAAATGCGGTCTTTTCGGTGCTGAAAATCGCGGTGCTGATCGCGGCGGTGAGCCTGCTGCCGCGAACGGGTATCTTCGTTTCGTGGACACTCTCGGTCGTGCTCGTGATTATTCCGATCAACTGGCTGATCTTCCGGCGCTTGATTCCGCAGCATATTGAAGCGGCTCACGGTACGGATGCGCCGGTTTCGCTGCGCGAGATGGCGAAGTACGTGGCGGCGAACTATATCGCCGCGCTGCTTTCCAGCCTTGCCAGCGCCGCGCTGCCGATCATCATCACGCAGATCGCCGGGGCGACCGCCAACGCCTATTTCTATCTGGCCTGGATTATCGCCAGCGCGCTCCAGGTCGTCGCGGCCAATATGTCAACGTCGCTGACGGTTGAAGCGACGATGGCGAGCGAACAGCAGGAAGAGATTCGCCGTCATGCCCTGATCGGCAGCGCGCGGATTTTGATTCCGCTGGTGCTATTGATCGTCGTCTTTGCGCCGCTGATCCTCAGGATCATCGGGCAGGATTACGTCGAGCAGGGGACGCTGCTGCTGCAACTGCTGGCCTTATCCGCGCTTCCGAATCTGTTCAATATGGTCTACGTCGGCATGGCTCGTGCCCGCAACCAAATCGGCAGCATTATCGGCGTCTACGGCGCGAATGCCTTGATCGTGCTCGGACTGAGTTTCGTCTTTTTACCGCAGTTCGGCATTACCGGAATCGGGGTGGCCTGGGTCATCAGTCAAACGCTGATCATGGGGGCGCTGCTCGCGCTTCCCCGGCTCACGACACGTCGTTCCGAACAGATCGTGAAGGAGGTTTCTCTGTGAATCAGGTCTTGGATACGTTCGTCTGCGTTCATCAGCGTGATGTCAACTATTTACTGGAACTGGTGCTGCGCGCCTATGAGGTCAATTTCCGCCCTAAAGCCCGGCTGATCCTGATCACTAATGATCTGCCGTATCTGCGTGCGTTTTGCGAGCGCACTGGGGTCGCGCAGGGCGCGGTGCTCACTGCCGACTCGGATTGGCTCTCGCAGAAAGAACAGCAGTTATCCGGTTGGTATCGTCAGCAGATCATCAAGCTGCGCGCCTACGAATTTTGCCAGACGCCGAACTTCTGCAACCTGGGCGCGGATACCGTGCTGCTTCAGCCGATTGACACGAGCGATCTGCTCGCGGATGATTTCCCGGTTCTCTATTACACCCATCATACGCTCCCGGATTTGCACGCCCGTTTTGAGCGCGAGCGGATTGAGCATATTGGGCGGATTCTGAGGACGAAGCCGACGGTGGCCGAAGGTTACGTCGATTTCATCAACGACCTGTTCACTTTCAACGGACATATCCTGCGCACGCTGAACGGCTATCTTGAGGAGCTTTACGGCCAGGAACCCTATCACGCGCTCCTGAGCAGTATCGACGGCAGCACGCTCCGCAACCAGTTTGGAGAATGGACACTCTACAGCGTTTATCTGCTCGACGTGCTCAAGCGCCAGGTCACCCTGCGCGACACCAAAGCGGGCTTCCTGCACCAGATTCACAGCAGATGGATGCTGCGCACCTATCGCTTCGACACCAAAGTCGCACATTTTGTCGGCAAGGATTTCGACATCGGCTACATCAGGCATCAAATCGCGCGCCGGAATCCTGAACTCGGTCAATACCTGTGACGGCTCCGCCTGCTCTCGCCCTGTTGTTCCCCTGCCGCTGAGAGCATTCTCATTCTCATTCGTTGACGACATCGCCCAATAACTGCGCACACAGTTTGTATAAAGGTGCTGAGGACATTACGTATGAAATTACGTAGAATCGTGATTATGCTGCTCGCTGGGCTGCTGTTCGCGCTCATCGGGCCGGTATGGGGACAAACGTCGCTTGCCCCGGATGGGGTAAGCGGCTCGACCTACTACGCTGCATTCCCCGTGACCATGACTGTCGATGGCGACTTTTCCGATTGGGCACCAATCCCGACGGTTCTGGTCGATCATGGCCCGAAGCCATCCAGCGACCCGACCCACGATGGCTCGCTGACCTTCGCCGCTGCTGCCGATTCCGATTATCTCTACGTTGCCGTTCACGTCACCGACGCCCACATCATCGCCGGAAAACATGGGATCGACTACTGGAATGAGGATTCTGTGGAGGTTTACATCAATGGGACGGGCAACCTGTCATTGACCAGTTATACACCAGGAGTCGCGCAGATCACGTTCCCTGCCGCGAGCATTGGTCAGCCGATTGGTCAGACGATTATCTCCGGCATCAATTACCAGTCGCTCGGCGTGCGCGATGTCGTCGTCAAGACCGATACGGGCTACGCGCTGGAGGCTTCGATCCCGCTGCACACCGATGTCTGGGACATCAAGCCGACGGACGGCGGCAGCATCGGTTTTCAGGTCGATTTGAACAGCGCCAGCCAGACGGATCGGGACGTGAAGCTGGTCTGGTCAACGGCGGATCAGGCAGCGGATCAGTCGTATCAGAATCCGAGCGTATTCGGTCAGTTGATTTTCGCGCAGATCGCAGGCCGCGAGGTCGCGCCGACCGATCCGCCCAAAGCCGGGTTTACGGTCAAAGGTTCGACCATTCTCGATCCGAATGGCAAGCCGTTCGTGGCAAAGGGGGTCAACGTGAATGGGCAGAACTGGACGTGGCAGCGCCCAACCGTTCCCGACGCCGACCTGATCACGCAATGCTGGAAGTTCAATCTGGTGCGGGTCAATTCCTTCCTGTTTACCGGGCAGATTCAATACCCGCAGTACAACAACAACAACGATCTCGACTCGATCATTCAGGCGTTCACGAGTAGGGGCGTCGTCGTGGTGCTGGAAGCCCATGACCGCATCGGCAGCTACTACAGCGGGGATGATCTGACGGCGCTCATTGGCTGGTTCACCGACCTCGCGCGCCGCTACCGGGATAATCCGTACGTCTGGTTCGATATATCCAACGAGCCGGGAGGCCGTCAGGGAATCGATGTCGATCAGTGGGTCGGGATGCACGGCCAGGTCATTAACGCGATTCGCAACGTCGCGCAGGCCAATAACATCATTATCGTGGAAGGGGCGTTCGGCGGGCAGGATGCCGGAAATGCGGACGGCAGCCCGGTCACCGAAAGCGCGATCTTGCAGCACAGCCAGGACATTCTTCACTACAACGGCCAATCCTACGGCAACATCGTTTTCAGCATTCACGCTTACGATCTCTGGAACGCTGGCGACGCCAAAATGTCCAACTTTTTCGACCGTGTTCAGGCGCAGAACCTTGCGCTGATCATTGGCGAGTACGGCGTTTCTACGGGGCAGGATACTCAGCCTGCCGCTCAAGCGGTGTTCGACACCGCGCCATCTCACAATATCGGGCGGGTAGTCTGGCATTGGGATGGCGGCGACAATAATGACCTCACTGTGAATACCTCGCAGGGGGGCGGTTGGGAGATCGACAACTGTCAGAATCCAACCAATCTGAGTTGGCTGGGGCAGCAGGTCTGGAAAGATAATCACGCATCCTAGCGCCCGCAGCGCCGCCGACTTCGGAGCGTGGAGTCGGCGGCTGCTCCAACCCAAACATCACCGCCCGTCTTGCTGTTAATTCTCTGTTCTCTCATCGCTCATATCGTGGCTTGACCGCATTCATCGAGGTTCATCGTGATGAATTCGGAAGGATGTTGCCCGGCATCGGAGCTGGATTGGTTGAGTGTTAGTCAAGGTACGAACAGGGACTAGTCGAAAGGTGTAAGGTGGAAATCACGAAATTCGAAATCCCGATGCTCATGAAATGGGGCGCGCAAATTTACGACTATGAGCCTGCGAAGCCTGAGCTTCCTTTGGCACTGTCATCACAGTTCCAATCCCAACCGAAAGTCAGCGTCGTGATCCCGACGCTCAACGAGGCGAAGAATCTGCGTTACGTCCTGCCCTATATTCCCGATTGGGTCTACGAGATCATCATCATCGACGGGCATTCAACTGATGATACGATCAAGGTCGCACATGAACTGTGCTCCAAAGTCGTCGTCGTCAAAACGGAAAAACGTGGGAAAGGTGTCGCGCTTCGCGCCGGGTTTGCGGCGGCGACTGGTGACGTCATTATCATGCTCGACGCTGACGGCTCGATGAGTCCGCTGGAGATTCCGCTCTACGTGGGTGCGCTGTTGTGCGGTATGGATTACGTCAAAGGCTCGCGCTTCATTCAGGGCGGCGGCACTGCCGACATGACGGCGATCCGTAAGCTCGGCAACTGGGTGCTGACGACGGTTGTCTGCCTGCTGTTCGGCGGCGGTTATTCTGACCTGTGCTACGGCTACAACGCCTTCTGGAAACGCACGCTCGACGCGCTGGAACTGGACGGCGAAGGCTTTGAAATCGAAACCCTGATGAACGTCCGCGCCCTGCGCGCGGGGTTGAAAATTGCCGAAGTCCCCAGCTTCGAGAGCTACCGCATTTATGGCGACAGCAACCTGAGCGCAATTCGCGATGGCTGGCGCATTCTGCTGACGATTCTGCGCGAGCGCTTCAGCACGCCGAAAAATCACGTGCGCTCGCATTGGACGTGGGAACTGGAACGTCCCGGCATCTTTGCCGAAAAGCAGCAGGGGTATAAAGCCTGATGAATACCGGGACTGTGCAGCAGCGGGAACGCACAACCATCGCGGTCGTCATTTGCGCCTACACGGAAGCACGCTGGGATGATCTGATCGCCGCCGTCATGTCGGCGCAGGGACAAAGCCTGCCGCCGGACGAAATCATCATCGTCATCGATCACAATCCATCCATGTTCAGGCGAGCGCGCGACTATTTCACCGCTCACGTCGTCATCGAGAATCACAACCCGAATGGGCTTTCCGGCGCGCGCAACAGCGGGATTGCCGCGACTGCCGCCGAGTGGATCGCTTTTCTGGACGACGACGCGGTTGCCGAGGTCGATTGGCTGCAAAATCTGGCGCGCGCGCTGGATGACCCGCGTGTATTGGGCGTCGGCGGGTACATTGAGCCGCAGTGGGCGACCGAGCGTCCCGCTTGGTTTCCGCCCGAATTCGATTGGGTGGTGGGCTGCTCGCAGCTTGGCTTGCCAACATGCAGCGCCGAAGTGCGCAATCTGGTCGGCGCGAATATGCTGATTCGCCGTTCGGTGTTTGACGCGGTTGGCGGCTTCCGCAGCGAAATCGGTCGCGTCGGCGCGATTCCGCTCGGCTGTGAAGAGACGGAACTCTGCATTCGTGCCCGCCAGCACATGCCCCATTCGAGCTTTCGCTTCGAGCCGAGCGCCAGAGTCGCGCATCACGTACCCGCCAGCCGCGCGCGCTGGTCATATTTCCGCTCTCGCTGCTTTGCCGAAGGTATCTCGAAAGCGCTGGTGGCACAGATGGTCGGCAGCAAAGACGGATTAGCCGCCGAGCGCGCCTATGCGACCAAAACCCTGCCGCTGGGCGTGATCCGCAATCTTGGCGCGGCGCTCTTTCGCCGGGACACTGCTGCTTTCGGGCGGGCAGGCGCGCTGGTCGCGGGCTTGAGTTTGACCAGTTTGGGCTATCTGAGCGGACGGATCGGACGACATAGCGCTCGTCTGCCCGAAGCGACTATTGCGCCGTCGCCAACGCCGCTACGGATTCTGATGGTCTCGGCGCGTTACTTCCCGTTCATGGGCGGCACCGAAACCCACGTCTACGAAGTGGCGCGGCGTATGGCGGCGCAGGGGCATGAGGTTACGGTGCTAACGACCGATCCGAGCGGAGATTTGCCCCGCGAGGAACAGGTCGAAGGCGTCACGATCCGCCGTGTGAAAGCCTGGCCGCGTGATCGGGACTACTATTTCGCGCCGGGTCTGCTGCCCGTGATCCTGCGCGGGAAATGGGATGTCGTGCATCTTCAGGGGTATCACACGCTGGTCGCGCCGTTAACGCTGCTGGCGAGTCGGTTGGCGCGGGTTCCCTACGTCGTCACTTTTCACAGCGGCGGCCATTCATCCGAATTTCGTAATTCCCTGCGCGGTCTTCAGCGCCGCCTCTTGAAGCCGCTCTTGAATCACGCCGCCCAGTTGATCGGTGTGTCGGAATTTGAGGCCGATTTTTTCGCCGCGAGCTTAGGCTTTGACCATCAGCGCTTCGTCGTTGTTCCGAACGGCGCGCATCTGCCGACGCTGGAGCATCCGGTCGATCAAGCGCCGTACCCGCTGATCGTGTCATCGGGGCGGCTGGAGCGCTACAAAGGACATCAGCACGTGATTGCCGCGCTGCCGAAAGTGCTGGAAAAACGCCCGAACGCGCGTCTGCGCATCGCTGGATCAGGCCCGTATGAAGCGGCGCTGCAAGCGCTGGCGCACGATCTCGGTGTAAGCGACTGCGTGGAAATTGCCAGTGTGCAAGCCAGCAATCGCGTGGGCATGGCGGAATTGTTTGCTCATGCCTCGCTTGTGACCCTGATGAGCGAATACGAGGCGCATCCGGTCGCCGTGATGGAGGCGCTGTCGCTGAAGCGCCCCGTGCTGGTCGCGGATACGTCGGGGCTGCACGAACTGGCCGAAAAAGGCTTGGTTCGCGCTGTCGCGCTCGATGCGCCGCCGGATGATCTCGCCGACGCGATCATCGAGGAACTGGATCACCCTCACATTCCCGCCGAGATCGCATTGCCCACCTGGGACGACTGCGTGGCACAACTGCTTGCGCTGTACCGACGAGTCACCAGCGGCAAATCGGTTGTCTAATAGCTTGGAGTACCCTATGGATTTCCCAATAGGAGCCGCCATGATGGGGAACGATGAGCATTCTGTTTCCCTGAAGACGACGCTCCACTACATCCTGAGCGATCTATCCCGTTACCGAGTGACCGATGAGCGTTCCTACCCGGAGATTTTCATCTTATGCCCCGGCGCGGTTGCCGGAGTCTACTACCGGATCGGTCATTGGATCTGGTTTTACCGGGGACATCTCGCGGCGCTGGTGTGGCTGCTGCGCCCGATCTACATCATCTTCAAGCGGCTGGTCGAACTGTATACCGGCGCGGCGATCTCACCGCACGCCATTATCGGCCCCGGCCTGCACATCAATCATTTCGGCTCGATCTTCGTCAACGATGTTGTGATGGGGGAAAACTGCAATCTCGCCCACGAAGTCACGATTGGCGTCGCCGGGCGCGGCGCGAAGCGTGGCGTGCCGACGATTGGCGACCGTGTTTCGATTGCCGCCGGAGCCAAAATCTTCGGCAAAATCTCGATTGGCGACGACGTTGCCATCGGCGCGAACGCCGTCGTCACCAAATCGATTCCCGATTGTGCGGTTGTCGCCGGAATCCCGGCGGAGGTCATCTCGTTTGAAGGCAGCTTCGACTTCGTGCTCTACAAAACGATGCACGAAGATTCCAAACGGCTGGCGAATCTGGCGCGCTGCCAGCGTCAGGAAATTTAAGCTGCTCGAACCTGTCCGCGCCTTTCAACTGCTGCTATTCACCCAGGACGTAGCGCCGCATCCAATCGAGCAGCGCGTCGTTGTGCGCCTTACGCACGGCAATCGGCCCGCTGACCGCGCCTCCGTGCGGCGAATTTGGCATTCGCAGCATCTCGACGATACAGCCGCTCGCCTTGAGCGTCGCGTAGAACTGCTCGGACTGCTCCGCCGGGCAGCGCCAATCGTGCTCCCCCTGAATCAGCAGCGTCGGCGTGGTACAGCGGTGCGCATAGGTGATCGGTGAGCAGCGCGCATACACATCGGGGATTTCGTGCGGTCGCCCGCCCAACTGTTCGACCGCGAACCACAGCCCGACATCGCTGGTTCCATAAAAGCTCTGCCAGTTGGTGACCGGATTCTCCGGCGCTGCGGCTTTGAACCGTTCGGTCTGCCCGACAATCCAGCAGGTCAGGTTGCCGCCGCCCGAACGCCCGCATACGCCCAGTCGATCCGCGTCTGCCCAGCCTTGCGCGATCACGTGATCGACGCCCGCCATCAAATCCAGATAATCCAGATTGCCCCAGTCGCCCTTAATCGCTGTCGAGAAGGCGTCGCCGTAGCCCGTCGAGGCTCGGTGGTTGACCAGCAGCACCGCGAAGCCTGCGCCTGCGAGCATTTGCATATCGAAATGGAAGGCGTTGCCGAAAGCGATGTGCGGGCCGCCGTGAATGAACAGGATCGTCGGGTAGGGCGCTTGACCTGTGGGCGGCGTCAGCAGCCAGCCTTCGACCTGCACGCCGTCGCTGCCGGGAAACAGCAGGTGCTTCGATTGCGGAAACGTGATCCCTGCGCGCCAGTGATCGTTGAGGTGGGTGATCTGCCGTTCGTCGCTGCCATCGATCTTCGAGATGTACAAATCAACCGGATGATTGATGTCGGTGGCGAGGTAAAGCAGATGCTCGCTGTCTGCCGAGGTCAGCAGGGTGGTGCGTTCGCCTGTGAGCAACGGTGTCCAGCTTTCATCCCCGGTCAGCGCAATCTTGTAAATGTGCACCGTTCCGCCGATTTGTACGCGCTCGTAGGCGGATTGACCGTCGCGCGCCAGAATCACGCGCGGGATTGCCATGCCCACTGGCTGATCGCCCTGCACGGTGCCTTCTACGCCGACGTTCAGCCCGGCGGTGCGACATTCGGGCGTTCCGCCTGCGCGGTCGATCACCCACAAATCGGCTTTCGTGCCGATCAGCTTTCCCGGCGGCGTGCCGCTAAAGACGATCCGTCCTCCATCTGGCGTCCAGCCCGCGCTGCCAACCCCATCCCAGCCGCTAACGATCTCGCGGACGGCTCCGCTGTCCACGTCGATCACGCGCAGGCTCGGCAGAATCGCGGCGGCGCTGTCGGGCTGCATCGTCGATGTGAAGAGGATTTCCTTGCCGTCAGGCGACCACTGCGGCTCGGTGTTCATCATGCCGTCGTTGGTTAGCCGCCGCGCCGCGCCGCCGGAGAGGTCGATCAGATAGAGCGACTGCACCACGTCGTCCAGATATTCGAGCGCGTCGAAACGATAGACCGTGCGCGTCAGGCGGTAGGGTTTGGCCGGATCGCGCGCTTCTTCAATCGGCACGGCGCTAAACGCGATTTGCGTGTCGTCTGGCGACCAGGCGAATGTGCCGCCAACGCCTTGCTTCAGGGACGTGATGGCGCGCGCTTCACCCCCATCGACCGGGATGACGTAGAGTTGCGCCTTGTCGTCGCGTGTAGAGACAAAAGCAAGCTGATCGCCGCCAAACGACCACTGTGGATTGGTGTCTTTGGCGCGGCCATTGGTGAGTTGGCGCGTCTCGCCGCTGTCCAGCGCCGTCAACCAGATCGCCGAGAACTCTTTCTCCTGCTCGGCATCGACGTGTGTGACCGTATAGGCGACCTGTTTGCCATCGGGCGACAGCCGCGCGCCGGTAACGAACTTCAGCCGAAACAGGTCGGCGGGTTCGAGTGGACGTTGTTGCTCACCCATGAGTCTGCTCCATCTTGTTCTGTAGTTGATCGTATGCCGCAAGCGTGTGGTCAGGAGAAGTTAGCTCTCGCTGGTCTGGCAGTCAACAGCAGCTTGGGCTGCATTGGATACATATTAAGATGATGTCAGCGTCAGATACGGGTTTTGAGTTCGCGCTTGAGGACTTTCCCAGCGGCATTGCGCGGCAGGTTGTCGATGAAGCGCACCGCTTTGGGTACTTTGAACTTGGCGAGATTGGCGCGGCAGTGGGCGATGATCTCGGCTTCGCTCAGGCGGCTGTCCGGCTTGATTACGACGAAGGCGAGGCCGCTTTCGCCCCATTTCTCGTCCGCCATGCCAATGACGGCGGCATCGGCGACCGCTTCAAGCTGGAAAATAACCTGCTCGATCTCCGCCGGGTAGACGTTCTCGCCGCCGCTGATATACATGTCCTTGTAACGATCCACAATGTAGATGCAGCCCTCGTCATCGACCATGCCCGCGTCGCCGGAATGCAGCCAGCGGTTGCCGAACTCGTCTACGCTGAAACTGGCAGCGTCCGCGTCGGGACGTTTCCAGTAACCGGGTGTGACGTTCGGCCCGCTGATCACCACCTCGCCAATCTGACCGGGCGCAACATCGCGCAGCGCGTCATCGACCACGCGCACACGCGTGTGCTGGAGCGGCTTGCCGACCGAGGCAGGTTTTTCCAGTGAGCGCCGTCTGTCGATCAGGAAAACCGTTGGGCTGGTTTCGGTCATGCCGAAGCCCAACTGAACGATGATCCCGCGCGCGGCGTAGGTCTGAAGCAGCGCAATCGGCATTGGTGCGCCGCCGCAGCCCCACGATTCGACGTGGCCGAGATCGGTCGTGTCGAAGTCGGGATGCTGACTCAGGAACAGATAAATCGCCGGGACGCCGAAGAAGTGCGTCACGCCAAGCGCCGGATCGGATAGCGTTTGCAGCGCGAGGCCGGGATCGTACTGGCGAGCGATGATGCTCGTGCCGCCGAGGTGGAGCAGCGGGTTGACGTACAGGTTCAGCCCGCCGATGTGAAAGGTCGGCAGCACGCAGTAAAAGACGCTGTTGCAGTTCAGGCCGGTCGGCGTGGTGATGTTAACGGCGTTGTAGAAGAACATCCCGTGCGTGATGATCACGCCTTTGGGATGTCCGGTCGTCCCGGCGGTGTACATGATCATCAGCGGCGTATCGTGCGTGGTCTGTGGATTCATGACAACGCGCTCACTCGTTTGTGTGATCGCTTCTTCGTAAACGGGCTGACCATCATTTACGCCGGGAAAGTCTGCATCGATGCGCAGCAGTTGTTTCGCGCTCGATTGCGCGACCAGCGGCGCGATCCGCTCGCTGAACTCCGCGTCGTAAACGATCCCTTTGGCCTCGGCGTCGTTGAGGATGAACAGTAGCTCCGGCTCGGCCAGCCGCCAATTGAGCGGCAGCATCAGCGCGCCGAGCTTGATGCAGGCGAACTCGAACTCGAAATACTCGGTCGAGTTCTTGGCGAGGATGGCGATCCGGTCGCCGGACTGCACATCCCATTGCTCGCGCAGGTAAGCGGCCAGCCGTGCGCTCCGCTCGTTGAACTCGCCGTAGCTGAAGCGCCGCCCGGTCTGCTGATCGATTAGCGCGAGCTTCTCCGGCGTGCGATCCGCGTGAAAAGCAATCCAATCGGAAGCGAGAATCATAGTAAGTATCCCTTGTAAAAGTCTACCTGGCAAACTTAAGCTGTCGCTTTGCGTTCTCAGTCGAATTTGATGAAGGCGTCGTGAGAAAGATAATAGTTGACTGCCGCCGTAAATTCTTGTGTGGTTAATTCTGGTCTGTCTAGTTTCGCCACCGCGTAGATATTCTTTATCGTTCGTATGTCGCTAGCTGCAGATAAGTTATGGGCAAGGGCAAATGGAGGCATGAAATCATCTTCATCCTCGTAAAACATAAGAATGACAGCGCATCGCATGTCTGCCTGAAGGGTGGTGATGTTGGCAGGCGTATAGAGCATGTAAGTGCCGTTGTTGGGATCCGTGATGTTCAAGATTGATCTGATCAGGTCTGCGAACCTACCTTTAAAAAGAACTCGTTCGTCCGACATGGTTATCTATCCCCATCGAACCGCGACTGCGCTCCAGGTATAGCCCGTGCCTGCGCCCGCCAGCACGATCAAGTCGCCGGGCTTGATTTTCCCCTGCGCGAGACCGAGTTCCAGCGCCAGCACCTGATCGACGCTCTGGATATGCCCGTAATCCTCCAGATAAACTGACTGCTCTGGCGTCAGGCCAACGGCGTGCAGAATTTCGAGATAGAACGAGCGCTTCATGTGGGTGATCCCTAAAAACGCAATGTCGCCTGTCTTTCCGCCCCCAGCCGCCACTGCTTCATGGATCACGCGCACGAAGTTATCGAGCGAAACCGCGCCCAGCCGCTCTGACATGTAGGCTGGATCGGTCACGTCGAGCATTCCGCGCAAATCTCCACCAGACTCGCCGGTCTGACCGTCGGGTGCAGCGTCCGTTTCCGTCCCCTGATTTGTCAGGATGACCGTCTCGGATAAGCTGGCGTCGGTCAGCGCCGCCGCGCCGAGAATGACGTTCTTGTCCGCACCGCGCTGAAGCAGCAGCGCCCCGCCGCCCGACCCAAAATTGAACATAAAGCGCGAGCGCTCGTTGCGGAAGTTGATCAGGTCGTTTTCGCGGCTGCCCGCCGCCAGCAGCACGTAATTCAGCGCGGGATCGGCCTGCATCATCCCGCGCGCGATGTTCATGGCAATCGGCGCGCCCGCGCACAGAGCGTAAACTTCAAAGGCATAGGCATTGACCGCGCCGACGTTCTGCTGAATTTTCGAGGCGGCGTTCCAGACGAGGTGATCCTTATGCTCGCTGCCGTGCGAAATCACCAGCTTGATCTGATCTGCTGTGATGCCGGCCTGCGCGATGGCTTTTTCGGCGGCGCGGCTCGCCATATAGGTGACAGTTTCGGCAGCGCTGGCGATGTGGCGCTGGCGAATGCCCATTTTTTCGCGCAGGATGGTTTCAGGAATGCCGGTCAGTTCAACCAAATTGGCAGCAGTTTGGATCGCCTGCGGGAAATAGGTTCCGAGGCCGATGATACCAACAGATACGCTCATCATTCGTTACTCGCCACTCATCACTTGTTACTGTATTACCTCGTTTCGCGGCGCGATTCACGAAAGGAACTGTGTTAGATGTGGCATCGCACCATATTTTCGTTCGCGTTTGCGGCATTAGAGAATTTTACGCCCTACAATCCATTGCAAGATTACTCAAAAAGTCTTTCAAAGGTTTTTGCGATGACAATACCTACGTTACCGGGCATTACCGCCTGGACAATCACGACTCCGCGCATCACGACCCGCGTGCTCATGTGTGGGCCGGAGAACGGCATTCCGATCCTCTTTTTGCATGGCAACGCTTCCTCGGCAACCTACTGGGAAGAAGTCATGCTGGCGCTGCCAGCAGGCTATCGCGCCATCGCGCCCGATCAGCGGGGCTACGGTGACGCGGATCGATCTGTCAAGATCGACGCGACGCGCGGCCTGCGTGATCTCTCCGATGACGCGGCGGCACTGCTCGACAAGCTCGGCATTGAGAAGGCGCATGTCGCCGGACATTCGCTCGGCGGATCGGTGCTGTTCCACTTCATCATGGATTACCCGGAGCGTGTTTTGTCGGTGACGCTCGCTGCGCCGGGATCGCCTTACGGCTTTGGCGGCACGAAAGACGTGAACGGCACACCCCATTGGCCGGATTTCGCCGGATCGGGCGGCGGGGTGGTCAACCCGACCTTCACGCAGTTGATGGCTGCCGGAGATCGCGGCTCGGATAACCCGCAGGCGTCCCCGCGCATCGTCATGAACAGTTTCTACTGGAAGCCGCCGTTCAAGCCTGCCCGCGAGGAGGATTTGCTCTCGTCGCTGCTTTCGGAGCACGTCGGCGATCACGAATACCCCGGCGATCTGGTGCCGTCCCCGAATTGGCCGGGCGCTGCGCCGGGCGTCTGGGGGCCAGCCAACGCGCTCGCGCCCAAGTACATCGGCGACATCGGCAAGCTCTACGCGATCAACCCCAAGCCGGATATTCTCTGGATTCGCGGCGACAGCGATCAGATCGTCAGCGACCAGTCGCTGTTCGAACTCGGCACGCTGGGCATGTACGGCGCGATCCCCGGTTGGCCGGGCATGGATGTTTATCCGCCGCAGCCGATGGTCAGCCAGATTCGCGCCGTGCTGGAACAGTACAAGGCGGCGGGCGGCAGCTATCGTGAACTGGTGTTGGCGGAGTGCGGCCACACGCCTTACATCGAAAAGCCCGACGAATTCAATCAGGCGTTTCACGCGCATTTGAAGGCGTAGCAGATCACAGATTTGGTAGGGGTACGATAGATCGTGCCCCTACAGAGCCGCTTGTGTGATGGGGGCAGATTCGAGTACAACCAATGGCATGGCGAACTCCCTTTTTGACAGCGGCTTCGATCAACTGGATCGAGCCATCCTCGACGAGCTTCAGGTCAACAGCCGGATCAGCGTGGCTGACCTCGCGCGTAAAATTCACTTGTCGCCGCCTGCTGTGCATCAGCGCATCAAGCGGCTGGAACGTGCTGGTGTGATCCAGCAGTACGTCGCGCTGCTCAATCGCGAACGGGTCGGCGCGGATTTGCTCTGTTTCATCGGCGTGAACATTCAGCCGCATACCAAAGCGCAGTTGGATGGCTTTCAAAAGACCGTCGAGGAGCTGTCCGCCGTACTCGAATGCTACCGCACTGCTGGCAGTCACGATTTGCTGCTCAAAGTAGCGGTCGCGGATCACAAGGAACTGGATCGCTTTATCGCCGAACACTTGATGACCATTCCGGGAATTGATCGCGTCGATGTCA
>DASZXN010000038.1:0-6151 GCA_035545875.1 Phototrophicaceae bacterium | reverse complement strand
GTCACTTGCGCAAGTAGCTTGTATAATTCCATCCTATACCATTGGCGGGGATCGCTCGGTAAATTCCCCTGAATCAGCGCATTTCTGCTGCTGAATAGAGCATATCAATCGCCCGCATCTGGGCAATCGAGTCCTCAATCGGGAAGCGCGGCGCACGGTGGTTGAGCAGCGCGTCGGCGAAATCCTCGACCATCAGCGTATACGGGTTCGGCTTCTCAACCTTGATTTCCTCGTACTGATGCTTCTCGATTCCCGGCTCGCTTTTCCACCACCGAATCACCACGTCGTCCGCCGGATTCGGTCGGAAGGGAACGAAGGCTTTCTCGACCAGAATCCGCCCGTGCGAGCCGCGAATCTCGTAGGTTTGAGCGAAGTGCGTGCGCAACCCGCAGTCGAAATGCGCCAGCGCGCCACCGGGAAAGCGCAGCAGACCGACCAGCTTCTCATCGACGCCGGAACGCTCTCCTACGCCTGCGAGCGCCTGAACTTCGCTCGGTTCTTCGCCAATCATATAGCGCGCCGCGCTGACACAGTAGCAGCCCACATCCATCAGCGCGCCGCCGACCAGTTCCTTGCTCAGGCGCACGTTGTTCTCGCGGCTGATCGAGAAGGTGAACGAGGCCTGCATAATCTGAATTTTGCCCACCGCGCCGCCATCGACCAGTTCCTTGACCTTTGCCGTCTGCGGGTGAAAACGGTACATGAAGGCTTCTGCCAGCAGCAAATTGCGCTCCTTGAAGGCATCGACCATCGTTTGCGCTTCCGCCGCGTCGTTCGCGAGCGGCTTCTCGCACAGCACCGGCTTGCCGCCTTCGGCGCAGCGGATACTCCATTCGCCGTGCAGACCATTGGGCAGCGGGTTGTAGATCGCGTCGATTTCCGGGTCAGCGATCAGTGCCTCGTAGCTGCCGTAGGCTTTGGGAATGTTGAGGCGCGCGGCGAACGCTGTCGCTTTATCGAGATCACGGCTGGCGACGGCAGTCACCACGCCGTTGCTCGACTGCTGAATTGCCGGAATCACCTGCCCCGCGCCAATATTCGCCGTGCTGATCACGCCCCAGCGAATTTTGTTGTCCATCGTCTGCTCCTTGTGCCGTGAACTCTCAGGCGTTGGTGAACGATTATAGAGCGTTACTGGTAATTCGGCTGGGAATGGATCAGAATCATGACGTGACCACAACACACATGACTTTCGTCCATCCAATTGCTTGACAACGCTGCCGCGCCGGGCTAAGATGCGCACAACGTTGCAGTAACGTACCATAACGTTATGGAACCCACTATGGAAAAATCCCCCGTCACGATTGCCGATGTCGCGGAACTGGCGCGCGTCTCCAAAATGAGTGTCTCGCGCGTGCTCAATGGTCAAACAGGCGTATCCGAGAAAACCCGCCAGCGCATCCTCGACGCAATTGAGCAGCTTGGCTACATCCCTAACTTCACCCCGCGCAGTCGCGCGACGAGCACCAATATGATCGCGCTGCTCATTCCGGACATCACGACGACTTACATGGGCGAGGTGCTGCGTGGCGTTTCTGGCGCGGCGGAACGCCTCAACTGCGGACTGATGCTCTATACGCAGGGTTCAACCGAGCATACCGAGCGCACCAGCTACTATCTCTCCCTGCTCAACAGCACGCTGGTCGATGGCGTGCTGATGGTCGTGCCGCGCGACTACGAAGTGATCGTCAACGACCTCAAGCAGCACGACCTTCCCTACGTCATCATCGATCATCACAGCGACACGGGCAGCGAGCCGAGCGTCACGGCGACCAATCGCAAAGGCACGCTCGACGCAATGCGCCATCTGCTCGCGCTGGGACATCGGCGCATTGGTTTCATCACCGGGCGTATGGATGTCGCCTGCTCGCACGACCGCTTGCAGGGCTATCGCGACGGGCTGGCGGAAGTCGGGCTGCCGTTCGACGCCGATCTCGTGCGCGAAGGCGATTTCTTGCAGCCCTCCGGCTTCCGCCAGGGACAAAGCCTGCTGCAAATGGATCAGCCGCCGACGGCGATCCTCGCCTCCAACGATGTGATGGCGCTCGGCGTAATGGACGCGGCCAAAGCCGCCGGATTGACGATTGGTCGCGCCATTTCGATCATTGGCTTTGACGACATCCCAATGGCGTCGCAGACCTACCCGCCGCTGACGACCGTGCGTCAGCCGCTCGCCAGCATGGGTGAAGCTGCCGTCGATCTGCTGGTGACGCTGCTTCAGGGTAGACCCGCGCTGGCGCTGCGCCGCGAACTACCGACCGAATTGATCATTCGCTCATCGACGGGTCGCGCGCCCTAACCCGAAGGCAAGTTTCATTCGCTCCCCAACAGAAGGTTTGAACATGGCTCTGTATCAAGACCTAACCCGCTCCACCGCCGAGCGCGTCGCTGACCTCCTCGCTCAGATGACGCTTGAGGAAAAAATCGCTCAATTGGGGAGCTACTGGGTCTACGAAATCCTTGACGGCACCACCTTCGCGCCCGCCAAAGCGCGCCAGCTCCTGAGCAACGGCGTCGGCCAGATTACACGCAAGGGTGGCGCGAGTAACGTTCGCCCCAACGAGAGCGGCACGCTGGCAAACCAGATTCAGAAATTTCTGATCGACAACACCCGCCTCGCCATTCCAGCGGTGATCCACGAGGAATGTTGCAGCGGCTACATGGCGCGTGACGCGACCGTCTTTCCGCAGGCGATTGGCGTCGCCAGCACGTGGGAACCGGAAATCGTCGAGGCAATGGCCGACGTAATCCGCGAACAGATGCGCTCAGTCGGCGCGCATCATGCCCTCAGCCCCGTGCTCGACGTGACCCGCGATGCGCGCTGGGGACGCGTCGAGGAAACCTTCGGCGAAGACCCCTATCTGGTCGCGCGGCTCGGCGTCGCTTACGTCAAAGGGATACAGGGCGAGTCGCTGGCGAGCGGCGTCGTCGCTACGGGCAAGCATTTCGTCGGCTACGGCATGTCGGAAGGCGGCCTCAACTGGGCGCCGCCGCACTTCGGCAGGCGCGAACTGCGCGAAATCTACCTGTTCCCGTTCGAGGCGGCGGTGCGCGAGGCCAAGCTCGGCTCGATCATGAACGCCTATCACGAACTGGACGGCGTGCCCTGCGGCAGTTCGCGCGAACTGCTGACCACGATTCTGCGCGATGAATGGGGCTTCGAAGGGACGGTCGTTTCCGACTATTTCGCCATCAACATGCTGATGGATTATCACCACATCGCGCGCAGCAAAGCCGAGGCCGCTGACATGGCGCTCGAAGCGGGGCTGGACGTAGAACTGCCGTTCACCGATTGCTACGGCGCGCCGCTGATCGAAGCGGTGCAGCAGGGCAAAATCCCGCTGGAGTTGATCGATACCGCGCTCAGGCGCGTGCTGGAGCAGAAGTTCGCGCTCGGCCTGTTCGAGCATCCTTACGTCGATGAAGGCGCGATCCACTTCGACACGCCCGATCAGCGCCAGCTTGCTCGCCAGATCGCGCAGAAGTCGATCATCCTGCTCAAGAATGAGGGCAATCTGCTGCCGCTGAACAAAGCCATCGAGTCGATTGCCATCATCGGCCCCAACGCCGACAGCATCCGCAATCTGTTCGGCGATTACGCCTACCCCGCTCACATCGAGACGCTGCTCGAAAGCCACATGAACAATACCTTCGATAACCCACTCCCAGCCGGGATTCAGACGGTCGAGGATTTCATCCCTGCCGTCAGCATCCTCACCGCGATCAAGGAGCAGGTCAGCCAGCAAACGCGCATTCGCTACAGTAAGGGCTGCGAAATCAACGACGCATCAATGGCGGGCTTTGCCGAGGCCGTCGAGATCGCGCGACTGTCGCAGGTGGCAATTGTCGTGGTCGGCGACAAAGCTGGATTGACGGACGACTGCACCAGCGGCGAAGCTCGCGACCGCGCCGATCTGCACCTGCCCGGCGTTCAGGGCGAACTCGTCCGCGCCATTCACGCGACCGGGACTCCAGTGGTGCTGGTGCTGGTCAATGGACGACCCGTGAGTCTGGATACGGACATGGCTCAGGCGATTGTCGAAGCGTGGTTCCCCTCGGAAGAAGGCGCGAACGCCGTCGCTGACGTGCTGTTCGGCGACGTGAATCCCGGCGGCAAGCTGCCGATCTCATTTCCGCGCTCGGTTGGACAGATTCCGGTCTTTTACGGGCATGTGCCATCCGGCGGGCGCTCACACTGGAAGCAGGATTACGTTGAAACGAGCGTCAAGCCGCTCTATCCCTTCGGCTATGGCCTGAGCTACACGCAGTTCGAGTTCAGCAATCTGCGCATCGCTCCAGCAAGCGTCGCAAGTAATGGGAGCGTGACCATTCAGGTCGATGTGCGCAACGTCGGTGAACGCGCGGGCGATGAGGTCGTGCAGTTGTACACCCATCAGGCGGTCGCGCAGGTCACACGCCCGCTTCAGGAACTCAAGGGCTTCAAGCGCATGACCGTCGAGCCGGGACAGACACGCACAGTCACGTTTCACCTGCACATCGATCAATTCGCCTTCTACGACCGTGATTACAATCTGGTGATCGAACCGGGCGAAGTCGAAGTCATGCTCGGCAGTTCATCGCAGGACATTCACTGTCGCGGATCGTTCGAGATCACGGGCGAGCGCCGCGCAGCGGAGCGCGTATTTTTCAGTGAGGCGGAATAGCGCAGCAATGGGTATTGTGTCAGGGCGCAGCGCACAGCGCCAGGGCAAACGCATCCAATTTTGTTCAGGTCGTAACGTGTAATACAGGTTTTGCAGGGACGGCATTTATGCCGTCCGTAACGCCGGACGCGATCAATCGCGTCCCCACGATCTTCACGACCCTTTATGACCTTCTGCCTGATTTTGATGCGTTTGCCCTGCGCGCAGCGCTCCTACAGCTTCCTATCATTGTGGGGTGATGCTGTAGTAGCCGACCTGCTGCCCCTGCAATGTGCCTTGATAAGCAAAACTCACGTCCGTGCCGCTGATCGTCGTGTCCACGTCAGCGATTTCTGTGCCGTCATACTGATAAGCCGTCACGGTCGCTTTCGACCAGCCCGGAATGTGGATGGTCGTATCTGATCCGACGGGCTGGAAAATGCGAATCTCGTCTGCCGAGCGCACCTCGACCAGATCGTGATCGCCGTCGCTCAAGGGTTGACCATTGAAAGCCGTGAACACCCCCGCGATCACCGACCCATCATTCGCGCGAGTGACAACGCCACCCGGCGGTAGTGTATTGTTGTCCTGCGTGTAGGACATATCGGTTGACCAGTTCGCATAAACGGTATAGGTCGAAAACTTCGTCCGCGTCACATCGTTACCGAGATCGTCGAAGCTCTGGACAAGCTGATCCGCATAGTTGGCGAGCGCATACTTCTGAAACACGCCGACCAGATTGAGCCAGGGGTTAGCCATGTTCAGGCCGGGCAGCGTCTCGTCAAAGACGGCGTTGCTCAGTCCGTAGCCCTGCGTCAAATTCCAGCGCAGCATATCGATATTGGATGTCCATGTCTGCGCGGCGAGATTGTGCTGGTACAGCAGCACTTTGTCGCGCAGGAGCATCCCTGCCATCGGATAATAGCTTGTATAGGCGGCGGTCGTGCGATAGCCTTCCATGTCCCACAGGTAGTTCGATCCCATAAAGCCAGTCGCAAATTGAGCAAGCACGTCGATACCCAATTCGGTCATCAAATGACTACCGGCTTGATCGCGGAAATGGTTGACTACGCCTGCGTAGTAAGTCGTTGACGGATCGTAATTGCCCAGACCCGACGGGTTGTAATCGTAAGGCGCATCCCGGTTGCCGAACTGATCCTCGAAGATGCCATCCACGCCGACATCGTTCAGTAAAGTGTCGTGCTGCTGCGCGATTCGGCTTTGCACGAAGGCGTTGTTCAGGTCAACCACCACGCCGCTTTTCGGGCCGTAAGTCTCCAAATCCGGCAGGCCGCTCACGTCGCTGACGACCAAATCCTTGAGCTTCGTGCCAGAGGGTAAGGCGCTCAAAGTTGGGCTGTTGAGGTTCCACCACGAGAAATTGGTATACGGGATCGCTAGCCCGCCCCGCTGGTGAATTTCGCTGACCAGATCAGCGAAGTCCTGTGTGCTGCCCCAGCGCGGATCGGGTGGGATGAAGTCGGGATAATTTGTGTCGTGACCGCCCT
>DASZXN010000037.1:0-48932 GCA_035545875.1 Phototrophicaceae bacterium | reverse complement strand
GAATCGAGAGGGTAATTTCCCGATCAATGTCGTCGAGGACGCGCACCCGGAATTCCTGCCCTAACCCGCCGCGCGTGCGTCCCGCGCCGCCGCTGTCGATCACCAATCCTTTGCGCTCGATCAGCAGTGGCACGTCCTCTTCGAGCAGTTCCGTCTGAATCGTCGCCACGTTGCCGGGAAACGACAGCGCGGACACGCCATCCAGCTTCGGGCGCGCGCCCTGCCCACCGTTGAGCAACTGTAGGACGAAGAAGGAGCGCCCGTCCGCGCGCTGACCGTAAAAGCGCTCGCTCCAGATTGGCCCGCTGCTGGGCGCGCAAATGCTGTCGCGCAGCGCATCCTGTAACGCGATCAGCAGCGTGGGTTGAATGTGCTGGCCGATCAGCGAGCGCCCGACCACCGGCGCGGGATATTCCGCCGACAGGATCGTTCCGGTCGGCGCGGTGATGTGCAGCGGACGGACACAGCCGCCGTTGATCGGCGTATAGGGATCAACCAGCATCTTGACGGCGACCAGCGTCACGCCGCGCGTGTAGTTGAGAACGGAGTTGATTCCGCGCTCGATTTGGAGACTGGTTCCGGCGAAGTCAATCGTCAGGTCGCTGCCTTTAATCGTGACAGTGGCGACCAGGCGTAAATCCTGCTCGAAGCCATCGAGCGGCAGTTCGCCGCGATAAACACCATCGGGGATGCGCTCAATGGCCGCGCGCATGGCCTGTTCCGCCCGCGCCAGCACTTCCGTCCCCAGATCGTTGAGATTCGGCCAGCCGTTTTCAGCCAGCAGCTCGCAGACCCGCTGCCCGCCGAGTTCGTTGGCGGCGACCTGCGCGTGAACGTCACCGACCACCAGATCAGGCACGCGCACGTTGCTGGCGATCATCCGAAACAGGGTTTCGTTGGGCTGCCCGGCGTTATAGAGCTTGAGCACCGGGATAAACAGCCCTTCTTCGTAGACCTCGCGGCTGTCTGGTGTGGTTTTGCGTCCGCCGATGTCCATGTGATGGGCGACCGCCGCCACGAAAGCCGCCAACTGTCCCTGATAGAACACCGGAGTCACAATCGTCAAATCGAGCAGATGCCCGGTGGCAAGCCAGGCGTCGTTGGTGATCAGCACGTCGCCGGGAAGGAGCGTGTCGAGCGGGTACACGTCGAGCATGTTCCTGACCGAAACCATCGATGACACCGACAGCCCCGGCGTCCCATCCTGCCCCATCGCCAGCATGTTGCCGAGCGCATCAAAGACGGCGCAGCCGTAATCATGCGCCTCGCGGACAATTGGAGAAAAGGCCGTTCGGGTCAGCGTGACCGCCATCTCGTCGGCAATCGACAGCAGGCGGTTCCACAGCATTTCCAGAACCGCCGCGCTTCGCAAGTCATTCATCTTAAGACTCTTTCACAGCCCGCATCAACCGCTGACGCAAAGCGTTCGTGGCTTCGAGGTCGATGACGTAAGCCGGGTGCTCGCCCACGATGACGACGCCATACACATCTTTAGCCGCCTCGATGCTCACGAGGCGGCTGCGCACGTCCGCGAGTACCCGTTCCGGGTCACGTTCGAGACAATCGCCGTAACCGCCGCCGCCCGCCAGTTCCCAGGCGACGACATCGCCCGGCCCAACCGCGACCGGCTGCTTCGGCGAGACGGGCTGACTGCCGTTCAGCACCACGCGCCCCAACCGCCCCGGCCTGCCGCCAAACAACCCCGGCGCGGCGTTCCGCGTGCGATCAGCGCGCACCGAGAGCGTGATTTTGTTCGCTACGTCGTCAAGAATGCGCACGCGAAACTCCTGAGCCAGCCCGCCGCGCGTGCGCCCTGCCCCGCCGCTGTCGATCAGCAATCCTTTGCGCTCGATCAGCAGCGGTACGTCTTCTTCCAGCAGTTCAGTTGGGATGGTGGCGACGTTGTTGGGAAACGACACACCGGACACGCCGTCGAGCGTTGGGCGCGCGCCCTGTCCGCCGTTGAGCAACTGCAAGACGAAGAAGAAGCGGCCATTGGCGTGATGACCGTAGAAGCGCTCGCTCCAGACGGGGCCGCCGCTTACCGCGCAAATCTGATCGGGGATCGCGTCAGCCAGCGCCATAAAGATTGTCGGCTGGATGTGATCGAGGACGAGCGAGCGCCCGACGACCGGCGCGGGGTATTCCGCCGCCAGCAGCGAGCCGGACGGCACGAGGATCGAGAGCGCGCGCATCAGCCCGGCGTTGGTCGGCGTATTGGGCTGAAGCGCAAGCTGCAAACCGAGCAGCACCAGCCCTTCGGTGATCGGGTAAACGCAGTTGATCCCGCGATCCACCTGCGGGCTGGTTCCGGCGAAGTCAATCGTCAGGTCGGTATCCTTGACCGTAACGGTGGCGACCAGATGCAAATCCTGTTCAAAGCCGTCGATGGTCAGTTCGCCGTGATAAGTTCCGTCCGGGATGCGCCCGATCACGGTGCGCATGGCCTGTTCCGCCCGCGCCAGCACTTCCGCCCCCAGATCGTTGAGGTTCGACCAGCCGTTTTCGGCCAGCAGTTCGCAGACCCGCTGTCCGCCGAGCGCGTTGGCTGCCACTTGTGCGTGAACGTCACCGACGACCATATCGGGTACGCGCACGTTGCTGGCGATCATCCGAAACAGCGTTTCGTTGGGCTGCCCAGCATCGTAGAGCTTGAGCACGGGGATGAACAGCCCTTCCTCATAAACCTCGCGGCTGTCCGGCGTGGTTTTTCGACCACCAATGTCCATATGGTGGGCAACGGCAGCGGCAAAGGCGGCCAACTGCCCCTGATAGAACACCGGGGTCACGATGGTTAGATCGAGCAGATGACCCGTCGCCAGCCAGGGATCGTTGGTGATCAGCACGTCGCCGGGGCGGAGCGTGTCCGCCGGGTACACGTCGAGCATGTTCTTGACCGAAACCATCGCCGAAACCGACAATCCCGGCGTCGCGTCTTCGCCAATGGCGATCAGGTTGCCCTCGGCGTCAAAAACCGAACAGCCGTAATCGTGCGCATCGCGCACAATGGGGGAAAAGGCCGTTCGGGTCAAAGTCACCGCCATCTCGTCGGCAATCGACAGCAGGCGGCTCCAGAGCATTTCCAGACGAATGGGATCAAAGGCAATGGTCTGCACTAGTGATTCTCCCGCTGCATGTCGATGGTCAAATAACCGATCTCGTTCATCGTCAGGGTTCCTTCCGGGCCAATCACGACGGTCGTATCATCCGCTTCGATGATCACTGGCCCCGGAATCGGGTGGTTCGGCACTAACTCGCTCCACTGATAAACGGGCGTCGGCACATAGCCGCGTTCACCATCGAAATAGGCGTCGCGCAGGGCAGCAGCGGGCAGTTCAGCGTTCTGGCTGTCCTTGCGCGGCAGCCTGGGCTGCGCGACTTCCGTCCAGGCGCGCACGCGCAGCCGGACAAATTCGATTTGCGCGCTGGCAGCAGGCAGATGGGTGTAGCGCGCTTTGTAGGCTTCCTCGAAGGTGGCCTGAATCGCCGCCCGGCTGGAGTCGTCGAGCGCGCCTGCGGGGATGGTCGCCGTCACCTCGTAACCCTGACCGACGTAGCGCATGTCGGCGCTGCGGCTGAAGCGCACGCGCTCGTGCGGAACGTCGGCAGCGGCCAGAATTTCCGCGCCTTTTTCCTCAAGCGCCGTGTAGCCCGCCTGCACCGCCGACCAGTCGCAGTGGTGCAGCGACATCCGCTGTGAGTGCATCAGATCGAAGGCAATCGGCGCGATCAGCAGCCCCAGCGAAGCGGCGACGCCCGCGCTCGGCGGGATGATCACCTGACTCACGCCGAGCGTCTTGCCGACGCCGTAGGCATGAACTGGCCCGGCGCCGCCGTAAGCGACCAGCGCGTAGCGCGTCGGGTCTTTGCCGCGTTCGAGGACGTGTTTTTTCGCCGCCAGCGCCATGCTCTGATTGACGACTTCGTGGATGCCCCGTGCCGCTTCCGGCACGCTCAGGTGCGTTGGCGTGGCGATGTGCGCGGCGATGGCGCTGCTGGCCGCTTCTACGTCGAGCGTCATCTCGCCGCCGAGGAAATTATGCGGATTCAAATAGCCAAGCACCGCGTCGGCGTCGGTGACGGTTGGTCGCGTGCCGCCCCAACCGTAGCAGGCCGGGCCAGGCGACGAGCCGGAGCTTTCCGGCCCCACCTTGAGCAGCCCCATGTGATCAATCCAGGCGATGCTGCCGCCGCCGCTGCCGATTTCCAGCAGGTCGATCACCGGAACCTTGACCGGGATGCCGCTGCCGGCCATGTAGCGCTTGATACGCGCCACCTCGATGAAATCAGCCGTCAGCGGAATGCCCTGCTCAATCAGGCTGAGCTTGGCGGTCGTGCCGCCCATGTCGAACGAGAGAATATCCTTGAGGTGCGCCTGCTCCGCCAGAAAGGTCGCGGACAGCACACCCGCCGCCGGGCCGGATTCGAGCAACTGCACGGGCAGGCTGCGTCCGGTTGAGATTGCGGCAGTCCCGCCGTTGGAGAGCATCAGATAAAACTTGCCGTTGAAACCGTTGCCGCTCAGTTCGTTGGTCAGTTGATCAAGATACTGGTCAACGACGGGCTGCACGTAAGCATTGGCGACGGTCGTGGACATCCGGTAGTACTCGCCGCTTTCCGGCCAGACCTCGCTGGAGAGCGACACGCGCATATTGGGATGGCGGCTGAGGATCAAATTACGCAGATAGTCCTCGTGCGCGGGATTGGCGTAGCTGTGCAGCAGGCACACGGCAATCGCGTTGACGCCCGAAGCAACCAGCCGATCCACCGTCTGCTCCAGATTGGCTTTGTCGAGCGCGCGGAACACGCTGCCATCGTAACGCACGCGCTCCGGGATTTCCGCCGTGCGCCAGCGCTCGACCAGCGGCTCCGGGAACTCGATCATCACGTCGAACAAATCATAGCGGCGCTCGGTGCGAATCCAGAGCGTATCGCCGAAGCCTTCCGTCGTCAGCAGACCGACTGGCCCGCCCTTGCGCTCCAGCACGACGTTGGTCACGAGCGTCGTCCCGTGAATAATCCAATCGACATCGGCCTGGGTTAAGTGACGCATGTCGATGAGTTTCTTCAAACTCTGGAGAAATCCCTGCGCCGGATCGGGGTAGGTCGTCGGCACTTTGGCCGACCAGAAACGCCCCGTTTCCAAATCCAGCGCGGTGGCATCGGTGAACGTGCCTCCAATATCGATTCCAACCTTGATCAAGTTGCTGCTCCCTTCGTTCCAGAACACTGAACGCAGGCTGAGACACTGCTGCCGCTTGCCTGAGCGTCAATCAGCCTGTTGAATGCCTAACCATGCGTAACTTCGAGTATCGGCGGTGGCTGCTGCGGATTCGCCGCCCGCCGAGGATCAAACGACTGAAGATCAAACTGTGGCGAGTCGCCAAGCAGGGTTTGCGCCAGCGCCAGCCCGACCGCCGGGGCGTGCATAATTCCATGCCCCGAAAAACCAATCGCGCACCACGCGCCGTCAATGCCGGGCAGCCGACCGATCAACGGTTGGCGATCCAGCGTCATCGCGCGCAGGCCGCTCCAGGCGTGCCTGAGCGTACTGCTGCCCATTTCGATACGCTGGCTGATACGCTCGGCAATCTCAGCCAGCCGAGCGGGATCGAAATCGGTCACCAGCGTGCTGGATTCGGGCGTGCCGCAGACGCAAAGCAGCCGGTTTCCATCGTGGCGGAACATCACGTCGTCATCCGAGAAAATCGTCAGCGGCATCGTCGCTGCAAGCGGCGACGATGGTGGAGTCAGCGCAAAGACGTGACGCGGATAGGGATAGCTGGCAAGCGTCACGCCGAGCGTTTGCAGGATCGAACCAGCAAAGGCATTGAGCGCGATCACAATCTGCTTCGCCGTAATCACCTGATCGGCGACCATCAGCCTGAAGTTCGTGCTCTGATGCGTGACCGTCTGGACAGCCGCGTGTTCCAGCACGGTCACGCCAAGCATCCGCGCCCGCTCTGCGTAAGCGACCGCCAGCAGCTCTGGCTCGGTAAAATAGCCATCCGAGGGCGAGAGGATGGCGCAGGTCGCGTCTGTCAGCTTCAGCCCCGGCGCACGCTCACGCAGCGCCTCAGGCGACAGCCGTTCCACCGGGACGCCGACCGCTGCCGCCGTGTCCGCCATCTGGCGCAGCGTTTGGGCGCGCTTGGCAGTCCGCCCGATCATCAAATAACCAACCGGGCGAAAGGTCAGTCTGAGCGCGGTGGATGCAGCAATGTCCTGATAGGCGGCTCGGCTGAACTGGCTCATCTCAGCTTCCAGACGGTGCTTGAACAGACTGCGCACGCCGCCGACGGATTGTGCCGTCGAACCCTGCCCGACCCGACCGCGCTCGATCAGCAGCACGTCGCGCTGACCCGCTGCGGCCAGATGGTAAGCGATACTCGCGCCGACGACGCCCGCTCCCAGCACGGCGATCTCAGCCTGCATCATCCGCCTCGGCAAAGGTTTCGATCAGCCGCGCGATCACTTCAATGCCCAACCGATAATCGTTCAGCCGGATATTCTCGTTGGGCGCGTGCGTACTCGACCCGGCGTTGCCGACGCCGAGCGCCAGCGCCGGAATCCCCCGGCTGTGGCAGACCGTCGCCATCGGCCCGGTTCCCGGCGACATCGGCCAAACGAGCGGCGTTTCGCCGGAGGCTGCCGCAACTGCGCTGAGGGTGGCCTGTACAATCGGATCATCGGAGCGGGTGCGCGCAGGTAAAACTCCCTCTGAAAATTCCGCTTCGATGTCGGCAAACCCCTGCGCATCGAGATAGGCGCGCACCTGCTGATAGATGGCTTCCGGCTGCTGATTCGGCACGAGGCGAAAGCACAGGTTCGCCACCGCTTCCGCCGGGACGATGCTGCGCGCTTCCTCACCGACCGCGCCCGCGACAAAACCCTCGACGTTGCCTGTGCTGAGAAAGACCAGCCGTTCCAGCGCTTCCTGCCCGGTATGCGCGGGAATCTTCTCACCGAGTCCGGTTTCCTGACGCAGATGCTCCAGATCAGGCGCGGCGGCAGTGATCCACGCGAGTTCCCGTTCGTCGGGCGCGACCACTGCATCGTAAAAATCGAGTACGCGCACCCGGCCATCTGCCTCGACGAGACAGTTGATCGCCGCTGCCAGCCTGACCGCCGGATTGAACGTCAGCGGCGCGAACTTGCCATGCAGATCACGCACCGGCCCGTGCGCGCGCAGGATCACGCGGCACATGCCTTTGCTGCCCAGTGTGACGACGAAGCGCTCGTCGGCGTCCCGATACCCGCCTTCCCAGATGCAGGCGTCGGCACGGAACAGCGCGTCGTATGCCTGAAGATACTTCGGCAAATAGGGGCTGCCGATTTCTTCCTCGCCCTCGATCAGAAAGCGCACCGTCAGCGGCAGTTCGCCGTGAACGTCGCGCAAAACCCGCAGCGCGGCGATGCGGGCAGCCAGATTACCCTTGTTATCGGCAATGCCGCGTCCATAGAGCACGCCATCGCGCTCGGTCATCTCGAATGGATTCGAGTCCCAGCGCTCCAGCGGGCCGGCGGGCTGCACGTCGTAGTGCTGGTAGAACATCAGGCTGCGCGAACTGCGCCCGGCGATTTCCACAAACAGCAGCGGGCGCGCTCCCGGCAGCCGCAGCACCTCGACGCGCGCACCCAGATGGATGAACTCGTTGTGGAGCAGTTGAACGCAGTCCTCAATCGGCGAGTTCGGGTCACGGGCAATCGTCGGCAGATGCACCAGCGTTCCCAGAAAATCGACCGCTTCACCGAAATGAGCGTCGGTCACCGAGCGTAAATCGCTCATTCGCCGCCCTGTGCCTTGCGCTGGGCGAGAATCTCCGTCCAGGGGACACCGCCCTTGATGACGTGCGCCGGGTCTTGCTCGTGAAAGACAACCGTCACCTGCTCGCGCTGGACGCCAGCCACTTCAACAAAGTCATCGGTAATCCGGCGCGCCAGCTCCTCGCGCTGTTCCTGCGTGCGAGTTGCTAGCCATTCCACGTGAACTCTCGGCATGTTTGCACTCTTTCGACTCAAAATCGTACTTGATCCAGCAAAAGGAAATAGCTGATTAATCTAGTTTCAATACCAGTTCTTCCGGGTCATGGACGCGCACGGACAGACATTCCGCGCCATCGTCCGTAACAAGAAAGTCGTCTTCGATGCGCACGCCAAACTGCCCCGGCAGATACACGCCCGGCTCAATCGTGATGACCATGCCGCTTGCCAACGGCTGACGATTCCCGGCGACCAGATACGGCGGCTCGTGACCGCTGATCCCCAGCCCGTGCCCGACGCGGTGGTTGAAGGCTTCGCCGTAGCCCGCGCGCGCAATCACTTGACGCGCCGCGTCATCGACCGCTTCGGCTAACACGCCTGGCCTGATCGCCGCAATCGCAGCGGTTTGCGCGTCGAGCACCAACTGCATGATTTCCCGCACCTGCGGCGACAGCGCCCCAAAAACGAAAGTGCGTGTAAGGTCGCTGCGATACCCATCGCGGCTGACGCCGCCGTCGATGAGCAAAACCTGTCCCTCTACGACGGGCGCATCCTGCCCGCCGTGCGGCAGCGCCGACGATGCCCCGATGCTGACCGTGCAGGACGGGTCTGTGCCACCGCCGCGCACGACTTCGGCCAGCATCCGCTGGCGAATCTGCGTGGCCTGCGTGCCGCGCTTCCATTCTTGCGTTAGCCGCGTCAGTGCAGCCTGCCAGTCCGCCGCCGATTGGCGAATCCGCTCGACTTCCGGCGCGCCTTTCCGCCAGCGCAGCGGCGCGATGATATTCTCCGCCGTCGTGAATTCAGCCTGCGGCAGCGCGGCCATCAAGCCGCGCACTTCAGCGTAATAAGCGTAGTCGGAGACAGCAACGTGATGGGGCTGGCTCAGGGAAGCAGCCGCGATCCGATAGGGATTTTCGTCCTCGGCATAGAGCGCGAAGCGCACATCTCCGGCCAGCGCTTGAACGCGATCCTGCTCGAACGCCGGACAAATCAGCAGCGCTTCGCCCTGCGGCTGAAGGAGCAGCAGCAGCGGGCGCTCGGTCTTTTTGATCTGAAACCCGGCGAGAAATTGCAAATCGGTCGAAATCGGCACGACCAGCGCGTCCAGCCCGGCAGCGATCATCTGCTCCTGAGCGAGCGCGCGGCGGCGTGGATAGTCGAGTGCAGGCAGCATCGAGATGTCATCCTTTCAGCGGACGCTGGAATGCGGATCGAGCAAATCGCGCAGACTGTCGCCGACGAGGTTGAAGCCGACTGCCGTGATCAGAATGGCGATGCCCGGAAAGGTGGAAATCCACCACGAGTTGAACAGCAGCGTGCGGCCATCCGCCACCATCGCGCCCCATTCCGGTGTCGGCGGCTGCGCCCCCAGACCGACGAAACTCAGCGTCGATGTGGCAAGAATCATGCGACCAGCGCCAATCGTCAGCATGACGACATACGGCCCGAACGCGGTCGGCAGAATGTGATAAAAGAAGATACGCGCGTGGCTCGCGCCGAGCGACTGCGCCGCTTCGACAAACTCGTAGGAGCGGGCGGCCAATACCTGCCCCCTGACCAGACGCGCATAGCCCGGCCACCAGATCAGCGAGAGTACCAGCATACTGTTGATCAGATTTGGCCCGATGACGAGTGCAATCGCGATGGCGAACAGCAGCCAGGGAAATGACTGAAAAATGTCGGTGATGCGCATCAGAATTTCATCGACTGCTCCGCCCCAGTATCCGGCAAGCCCGCCGACCATCAGGCCGATAAACGCCGAAACCGAATTCACGGCGATGGCGATAATCAGGGAGATTTGGCTGCCGTAGATCACGCGCGTCAGCACGTCGCGCCCCAGTTCATCCGTGCCAAACAGATGTTGGGCGCTGGGCGGCTTCTGGATTACGGAGTAGTCTGCTTTGACCGGGTTATAGGGAGTGATGGCTGGCCCGACCAGCGCCACGATCAGGATCAGCAGAATCAGAACACCGCCGAGCGTGGACAAGGGATCGCGCGTGAGCCGCCGCAGGAGGCGACGCGCGCGATTTTGCCTCGGTGGGGTTTTGTCCGGGCGAGCGATGGAAACTGCCACCCCCTGCCGGGCAAGGGGAAGTTCGCCGGATGTGCTGCTGGTAGACAGGTTACGATCTTTCACAATGTCGTCTCAATATCTAATTCGGGGGTCAATCACTTGATAGAGCATGTCTACAATCAGGCTCGAAAGCGTCTTGACGAAGGTCAGGACGAGGGTCACGCCCATCACGGCGTTCAGATCGTGCGACTCAATCGCGGTAAAGGCGTAGCGCCCTAGCCCCGGCCACCCAAATACGCTTTCGACGACCACCGTACTCGCCAGCATCCAGCCGAATTCAAGGCCAAGCTCGGTCAAAACCGGGATAAACGCCACCTTCAGCGCGTGGCGGGTGATAATCGTCCATTCTCTGAGACCCTTCGCCCGCGCTGTGCGGATAAAATCCTGATTCAGCGTCTCCAGCATACTGGCGCGCATGATGCGGGTTACGATAGCCGCGCGATCAATCGCCAGCACGAACGCGGGCATGATCAGGTGCAGCGCGGCTTCCCGAAACAACGAAAGATTTCCCGCCAGCAGCGAATCAACCAGATACAGACCGGTCACGGTTGGCGGCGGCGTAGTCATGGTTGCCAAGCGGTCGCCAAAGGGCAGCAGCCCCCAGCGATAATACAGGAGCAACTGCAACATCAAGGCCAGCCAGAACACCGGAATCCCGGTTCCGGCGATTATGGGGATGCGCGAGAGATAATCGCCCCAGCGACGGCTGTAGACCGCCGACAGCACCCCGGCGGTAATGCCCATCACCGCCATAAAAACATACGCGACCACGACCAGCTCGACGGTCGCGGGAAGAAACGTCTCCAGATCGGTCAGCACCGCCTGATGCGTGAGGATCGATGTCCCGAAATCGCCATGAAGCAAGCCCGTGAGGTAGCGCGCATACTGCTCGACGGGCGGCAGATCAAGCCCCATCTCGTGACGCAGCGCTTGAATCTGGTCTTGGGTCGCCATATTGCCCGCCGCGTAGATGGCCGGATCCGCCGGAATGATGTGCGAGATCGTAAACGTAACCATCGAAACGCCGAGCATGACGAAAACGAGCAAGACCAACCGTCGAGCGATAACGTGTGGCTTCAATGCGATCTTCCCTTCCTACGGGATGCCCCGCCGCGCGAGGCATCCCGCATCGTGAACATGGGGCTACTGATCGATGTAGATGCTGTTCAGATACCCCAGCGTGCGATCAAAGGCCGGGATGTACTCGATGCCCTTGACGTTGCTTTTGTGGCCGACGATAAACTGCGTCTCGGCGACCCAGATCGCGGGCGCATCGGCTACGATCTGCTCCTGAATTTTCTTGTAGATGTCGGCGCGCTGGGTCGGATCGCTCGTCGTGCGTCCCTGGGCGATCAGCGCGTCCACGTCCTTGTTGGTGTAGTAACCGCCGTTGTCGCCGCCCGTTCCCTGCGCCGCGATGCTGAAGAAGCGCGACAGGGTGAAGTCCGGGTCAGGATATTCCGAGTGGTTGTTCAGGTTGAACATATCCGGCGCGGTGTCGGGGTTCTGGAAGGCCGTCAGCAGCGCGGCGAAGGTCTGCGCCTGCGGCACAATCGTGATCCCCACGTCCGCCAGCGACGATTGCAGCACGCCTTCCGTGAGAGTCTGCGCGCTGGACGATCCAACGTAGCCGAACTGGATTTGGAAGCCGTTCGGATAACCGGCTTCGGTCAGCAGTTGTTTGGCTTTATCGAGATCACGGTGATACTGGAACAGGTCAGGATCAAAGTACGGCAGGCTGGAACTGAGCGGGCCGCGCGCCTGTTTCGCCACGCCGCCGAAAGCCACTTGCAGCGCCGCGTCATAGTCGAAGGCATAGGATATCGCCTGGCGCACGCGCACGTCCGCCAGCGGCCCCTTGACGTTCGACATGACTTCGTAGACGATGCTCTGCGAGGGGAAGGTATCAATCGTCAGCGCCGAGTTCGCCTGAATCGCCGGAATGTCGTTGACCTGATCTTCCAGCTTCGGCAGCAGGTCGATGTCGCCACGTTCGAGCATCAGATGGCGCGTCTCGGCCTCCGGCACAATCAGTTCGACGAAGCGATCCACGTGCGGCTGCGACCACCCACCCCAGTAATCGTCGAACTTCTGGATTTCGACGCGGCTGCCGCGTGTCCATGAAGTTAGGGTGTAGGGGCCAGTCCCGCTTTCATGGTCGAAGGCGAATTCGGTCGCGTTCTTGTCGTCCATGTGCGGCTGGAAGGTCGTCGGACTCATCACCGGGATGCCCGGTAACCCCTGAAAGAAGGTGATGTCCGGCTGGCTGAGGGTAAACTTCACCGTGTTCGCGTCCACGACATCGACGCTGGCAACGTTGGCGAGCGTGAAGGCCAACCCCTGATTGACCGTTTTCATCCGGTCAATCGAGAACTTGACCGCATCAGCATCCATCACCGTGCCGTCGTGAAACTTGACGCCCTGGCGCAGATGGAACGTCCAGGTCAGTCCGTCGGAACTCGTATCCCAACTGGTGGCAAGCGACGGCTCGATGGTCTTTCCGTCCGTTGCCCAACGGACAAGCCCTTCATAGAAGCCCAGCTTGAAAATGTTCGACTGCGCGTCGTCGGAAACATCCGGGTCGAGCGTCGTGGGATCAAGGTTGTTGGCGAAGATCAAAACGCTTCCGCTGTCGGCCTGAGCGGTGGAATCCTGAGCGGCAACAGGAATCACACACAGCAGCACCAGCAAAAGGACGGCAATGAGGGCAAAAATCAACCGCTTGTATGACTTTGGGGACATGGCATCTGCTCACTTGATCGCATAACTACACGGACAATGGAAAACTGCGGCGGCTCTTTCAGCTAGGCTCACTCCTTTTCTGATGGGCGATCAAATCAACGGTAGATAGCAGCGGTTACGACCTTTTCTCGTCGCCGCTCATGGCAAAAAACTTGCGCACGTCGGCGATCAGACGATCAAGGTGGGCTGTCATGGCCTGCTCCGCCAGGTCAGGGTTGCGCGCCTGCATTGCCGCGACGATCTCCTCGTGGTCGCGGACAAGGACGCTGCCAACCTGCTCACGGATGGTATCAAGCAAAATTGTGAGCTGGCTTTTGCTGCGCACGAGGCGCAAGGCTTCGACCAGCACGTCATTTTGGGCTAACTGGGCAACCATTTCGTGAAAAGCGATATTTTCGTATGAACCGGACTGGCCGCTGAGTATCATTTGGCGCTGGGCTTCGATTAAGGCATAGAGTTTGTCCACGTCCTCGTCGCGCATCCGCATGGTCGCCAGACGCGCGCATTCCCGTTCCAGAGCGCGGCGCGCTTCCAGAACCTGAATGAGCGTGTTGGCATCATTCGCGGTCAGCGTTTCCAGAAAGGCTTTATTTCGGCGTTCCATCACCGCCGTCGTCAGCGATTCGCGCAGGTACGCTTCGCCAGCTTGCGTCAGGCTGCGTCCCTGATAGCCGACGCGCTCGGTCAGCCCGCGAACGTCGAACTCCTTGAGCTTGCGTCCGATGGTCGCCTGACTGATGCCTCCGACCTGCTGTAGATCGAAGCTCAACGCGACCGCGCCGACGGGCGCTTTCGCATTATGCAGCGCCATAAGGATCGCCAGCTCGATTTCATGATCGCGCGAAAGCTCGCCGCGCTGCCCGATCAGGTTCTGGAACTCTGCCATTTGATGGTCGGTCATGTAATTGTTCTTTCCGGTTATTCATGTGCGGAAAAAGTGTTCACGGCATACTGTTCAATTTTTTCCCAGGAAATATCCATGCCGAGTCCTGGCTCGTCCTCAACCGTCACAAACCCACCAGCGCGACCAGTCGCCTGCCGGTCGGTACGTTTGGAAGTCACGTCGTCGCTCAATTCCTGTGACGCTGGCCCCGGCCCTTCATGCTTCAAGCCAATCGTTCCCGGCGTCGAGGCGGCAAAATGGCGCGAAGCTGCCCGCGAGATTTCCAGCACGGTGCGCCCGCCGCAGATCACGGGCAGCCCGGCAGCATCGGCGATAGCGGCCATCCGTTTCGCCAGCAGGAACCCACCCACGCGCGGAATTTTGATGTTGAAGATGTCGCACGCATCTGCCCGCACAATCGCGATGGCGTCGGCAAGCGTGATTAAGCTCTCGTCGAGGCTGATCCGAATGCCAAACGCCCGACATGCGCGCGCGCCTTCGAGATCGCCCTGCGCGACTGGCTGCTCGACCAGTTCGATATTCTTGTCCGCAATCGCCCTCAGGAATTCCAGCGCATTCTCGCGCGTAAAGCCGCCGTTGCAATCCACGCGCACGGTGCAGTCAGCGGGCAGCGCCGCGCGTACCTGAAGCACTTCGTCAACAGCCAGCTTGACGGACTTTCCGGTCACTTTGACGACAACGCCCTGAAAACCCATCTCGTGAACCGAGGTCGCTGTGACTGCCATCGCCTCTGGAGGAGCGGAACTCAGGGTAAAATCGACCGGAATCTTTTCCTGGCTTAAGCCGCCCATCAGTTGGTACGAGGGCAAATCGAGCGCCTTGCCCATCACGTCCCACAGCGCCACGTCGATCCCGGCCACGCAGTCCACGTTCCCACCCGCGCCAGCCAATGTCTGCCTGACCAGCGCCTCAACGTCGAAAGGGTCGCGCCCGATGAGCGCCTTGCCCAGCCGCCCAATCGCCTCGGCCACAACCGCCGAATCGCCCGTTGCCGAGTTAAACAGGGGGGCGCTCTCGCCGTAACCGATCACCCCATCGTCGGTATCGATGCGAACGACGACGTTATCAAAGGAACGCATGATGCCGCGCGCGAATACGTAAGGAACAACCAGAGGAATACTGACGTGAACCGCCGTGACGTTGGTGATGCGCATGAGCGTTTTTGCCTCAGAAGAAACGTTAAAGACTGACGAAACTACTGCCCGACCCACCGCACCAGTGGCGCGTATACGTGTCAGAGCAGGGATAGAAGTTCCATAAACCGGGCGAGTTCCGAGCGGATCGCTTCCCGATCCCCGTTACTCGCCAGCAGATCACGCACGACGCTGCCCTTTTGATGCAGCGCGTGCGCTTCCATGAGCGTTTGCTCGATCAGCGCTTGCGGCACGAAGGTTACGCCGGAGTCGTCCGCGACGACCAAATCGCCCGGATTGACGCGCACGCCATAAATCCCGATGGGGCCGTTAATCTCGATAGTCTCGACTCGCTGATGCCCGGTGAGAGTCGTGCCGGATTTCGCCCAAACGGGAATATCTGCCTTCGTGATTCCCGGTAATCCGGTGACTGCCCCGGCGACGATCACCCCGGCGACGCCCAGGTGCGCCGCGATCCGCAGCGACATCGATCCCAGGCACGACGCCGGATAGACCGCAGCGCCGTCGATGACCACTACGTCACCGACTTCCGCGCCGAAAAAAGCCTGTCGTTCGCCAAGCCGGGTGGGGATTTGTTCCTGCCAGGCGTGATACGGCGTCGGCTGGATCGGCAAATTGCGCACAGTGATCGCAGGCCCAACCAGCATACGTCCCGGTTGAACCGGAGCCAGCACCGAGGCGGGCAGCGAGGTCGTGATGCCCATTCGATCCAGAGCACGTGCCACTAATCCGGCCAAATCTGCCGACGAAAGGTCGTAGTAGCCCTGAATCGTCGCTGGGCTAGGTCGTGGTACTACGAATTTTGAACCAGGGTCTTGATGAGCCTCGTCAGACATTCAGTCTCCCATCTGCCCGAACAGCAGACTTCTAAGCGAATGCGTTGATACGGTGCTGCTGCTGCTCATCGATGAGCAGCGGTAAAATTAGAACTCGACGACATACGCTTGTCAAGGAAATTGTTAAAATTGGTGGAGATTCGTTTAATTTTGAGAGGGCGACACGGACAGCGAGCCTGTGCCCGCCTTAGGAATGACAGATCATCGTCGTCAGGAGATCAGCTCATGCGGGAGGTGGCTAACCCGATTGACGTAGCGGATCAGCAGATGATCCGCCGTGAGGTCAACCCGTGTGATCGCCGTATTGTAATGCGTGAAGAAGAACTGGCGGTTGGGCAGTTGTCCGAGGAACGCCTTGAGCATCAGGTCGATGAAAGTGCCATGCGTCACCAACGCGATGCGCGCATCCTTGAACTCGCTCGAAATCGCGCGGCGACGCAGTTCCATCACCACCTTGATCGCGCGGCCTGCACCCTGGTGCATTTCCTCGTAGCCGTGCGCCGCATCATACCAGCCCGCGTCAGTGACCGTCGCAGGCAGCACGTAATCGGGGAACTCGCCGAGGATTTCGTGCCGTGTCCGCCCCGGATAGCCGACTCTGCCCCCTTCCTGATCGAGATACATGCCGCCCTGCTCATGCACTTCGAGCCAAACTTCAGGACGCAGCCCCAGCGCCCCGGCAATGGGCGCGGCGGTTTGCAGCGCCCGGTGCATCGCGCTGCAATACAGGTGCGTGATGCCAAAACCGGGCAGGCTGTCGCTGCTGGCATAGCCACTGCCCATGTTGAACTGGGGATCGCGGTTGGCGCTGTCGGCGAGGAACTGCGCCAGCTTTTCCGCCTGCTGCTTGCCGAGGTCAGTCAGTGGTGGATCGTAGGTGCGTTGGCTGTCATCTTCAAGAACGTTGTTAGCGGACTGTCCGTGCCGGATAATGAAAAGTTCCATGAGCCTCGTTCAATGGGGTTTGGGTTCCGGTAAAGTTTCGCCTGTATAAGCGAGAATGATTTTCTCGCGCGCGATGCCGCCGTTGATCATCAGCGCATCGACCAGCGGCTTGTCGGTCGTGTCCTCGTCGATCACAACGTAGTCGCCAACCACCCGCGCCATCACGACTGCCCAGGCAGGTCGATCCTCATACGCATCATCGACATATATAACGACATAGGTCTGATTCTGATCATCCAGCACCGGATAGAGTTTTCCTCCGACCATCGTGCCAGCATACAAGTCCACTTCCCGGCGTGTGATCTGGAGCAGAGCCGTGTTATCTTGGACTATATCAGCCATTGGATGACTACCTCACGCTCTATATCAACAACTACCATTTTAATTTGATTCTCGGCTATCGTGTTAAGTGCCATTCGTGTAAAAATGTTCTGGTAAGCCTCAGTAGGAACTGCCAGATACAGATCGAACTTGATACGCTGTTGGTTGAGCAAGCTGCGATAAATGATGTACTGGCCCAATGCTGTATAGAGTTCGCTGGTATCCGCGCTATCAGCAGGAAAACACTTCACTTCAACGAGTAAAATAACTTGTTCTCCTGATGTTTCTACCCGACTGACAGCAAGATCGATGAACAGCGTATGTCCGCGTTCTATTTTGAGGCTAAAAGGCTTCGGCGCAACTATCCACCCAGCTTTGACCAGCGCGCGAACGACATTTTCGTGGCAATGATCGAGCGCGGGCATCAGCGATTTACGCTCACACGAACATGCCCGTCTGAGGAGCAATCACTAGATGATAGACCGCCGCGCAAACGACAAACGTCCCGGTCACGCCAACCGTGATTGGCTTGACCGGCACGTGCTGAAACCGCGCTGGCTTGCTCGTTTCAGTCGCCTGCTCGGACTGCTGCCGCCGCTTGCCGTCGATAGCCGCCCCCAGCGCCGCCGACATCGGGACTAAGGCGCAAAATACGCACATGATCTCCACCACACACTATTTCATCGTGACGAATGGATTGTAGCGCTGCATCGCGCTCGATCCGAATACACGTTACTCGCTGTAAGCGCTATTGGTGAGCGGCCACATCGGTTTGACATCCATGTCGAGATCGCTGCGCAGGCCGCCGAGGTAACGCTGATAGGCCGCTGCCGCGATCATGGCGGCGTTGTCCGTGCAAAGATTGAGCGGTGGGAAGCGCACGGACAGATCAGTACGGTTGCGCATCTCGCGGCGCAGCGCTTGGTTGGCGCTCACGCCGCCCGCCAGCAGAATCTCGGTCGCCTTGTATTCTCTGGCGGCGCGTACCGTTTTATCGACCAACGCATCGACCAGCGCTTTCTGGAAGCTCGCCGCCACGTCACTGACCGATACGTCGGAGCGCAGGGGCGGCGTTTTATCACCCTGCCGCTCGCCTCGACGTGCAGCGGCAGGCGGAACCGTCGCTTCGCGCAGCACCGCCGTCTTGAGGCCAGAGAAGCTGAAATCGTAAGTCGTGTCGAGCTTGGCGCGCGGGAAATCGAAGGCGGTCGGGCTGCCATTCAAAGCCGTCCGCTCGATATTGGGGCCGCCGGGGAACGGCAAACCGAGCATTCGCCCGACTTTATCGAAGGCTTCGCCCGCCGCATCGTCGAGCGTGCCGCCGAGCCGCTGATACTGACCGTGCCCCGTCATCAGCACCAGCTCGGTGTGCCCACCGGAGACGATCAGCACGATGACCGGAAAGACGATCTCGCGCTCGCTCAACCAGAGCGAATAGACGTGGCCTTCGAGGTGGTTGATGCCCAGCAGCGGCTTCTCGACTGCCAGCGCCAACCCCTTCGCGTAGTTGATGCCCACCAGCAGCGATCCGACCAGCCCCGGCCCGCGCGTCACGGCAATCGCGTCGATCTGGTCGGGCGTCAGGCTGGCGTCTTTGAGCGCCTGATCGACCACGTAGCCAATCGCTTCAACGTGCGCCCGCGAAGCGACTTCCGGGTAAACGCCGCCGTAACGTGCGTGCAGATCGATCTGCGAGGCGATCACGTTGGAGGCAATCGTGCGTCCGTCAATGACGACGGCAGCGGCGGTTTCGTCGCACGAGGATTCAATGCCGAGAATATTCATGCTGGGCTGCCTTTTGAATTTTGCTGGTTCCAATCATCCAGCAAACGGCGCGCTTCTTCAAGGGTGTCCGTAAAGATCAGGCGATAGCGAATGGCAGCGGCAAGCTGCTGCGCCAGCGCACCGTAGGTTGCACCGAACTTGCCCGACCCGACGACGATCAGCAGCTCGGAGAAATTCGGGTGCCGCTGTTGAATCAGCGCGCGCATGTGCATCAGCGAATTGGGCGGAATCGCGCGCATTTCGGTCAGATCGAGGATCGCGGAGATTTTATGCGGGCTGGCATCAAGCACTGCCTTAACCTGATCCCAGCCTGCGTAGAACTGATCCCACGCCCAGGGATCGACAAAAACGTAACGGACGACGCTTTTCTGCTCGTCCTCCCAGACGACGGCAACGCTCATGAGCTTCCTTGCTTAATCGGTTTTGCAGCGAGAACGCGCCGCCGGGTCAGTTGGTCGAAAATCGACTGAAGCGCGGCGGCGGCAAAAATCCACCAGAAAACTTCATTCGGGAACAGATAGCGCGGCAGCGCCAGCACCAGCAGATGCACCAGCGTCACGTAAACGATGAAGCCGATCAGCACCAGCGCGACCTGCCAGCGGCGGCGGTATATCCACATGCCGATCAACCCGAAAATCAGCCCGCCAGCATGAAAAACGTAGAGCGCCAGCTTCGGCCAGAACGCATCGCCGCGCGTCAGCGCGATCAGCCCGCCGAGCGAGCGATCCTGCCGCAGCCACTTGACGGCGATCTCTTTCAGGCTTGCGCCGGGAAAGAAGGTCGTGCCATGCGGCTGAAGATAGGCGCTCGCCAGTTCCTCGACACGGTGCTTGACCCAGCCGAGCGGATCGGCACCGATCATGCTGGCCGCGCCCTGTAAATAGGGATGATCGTTGACGTTGCTGTCGTCTGTCGTCTGCTCAAGCTGCTGATCGACCTGCTGTGGCGATGTCCAGCCTGCGGCCCCCAGATAGATGAATGCGTCCAGCCCGGTTCCGGCGATCACGAAGCGCTGCCAGCGTGCGACGCTGTAGACTGTCCACGTTGAGAGCGTCAGCGCGTAAATCAAGAGCAGAAAGAACGCCTGCCGCCAGCCTTTGCGCCAACCGCGCACCATGATCAGGTGAATAGCAATGCCGAGCGGGAAGGCCAGCAGCACGGCGCGCGTCAGGGCGGCCAGCCCGAACAGGATCGCGGCCAGCGCGAGCAGCGGCAAAATCCGCTGCCGCTGCTCGCTCAGAATACTCTCGACGTAGAGCCAGATGCCGCAGACCATGAAGAAGATGTAAGTCGTCTCGGTGAGAATCTGCGCCGATTCGATGACGAAGGCGGGCGAGATCGCCAGAACGGTGGCGGCCAGCAGACCAGCGCTTGCGCGGTTGGTCAGGCGAATGGTCAGCCGGTAAGCGAAATAGCAGGTCGCCGCTGAGAAGATCGCCTGAAGCACGCGCACAAGGATTACGGCGGTGGCAGGCGCGAACAGCACGCGCGGAACGCCGATCAGAATGAAATAGAAGGGTGGCGAGGCCAGATTCGATACGTCGGTCTTGACGGTCACCACGTGCCCCGTGATCGCCAGCGCCGGGTGCAGCAGACCATAGGGCGACCAGCGCTCCAATACCGGAACTGTGACTTCTGGCGCATGACCGACGATCAGCGCGTAAGCGTTGAGGAGATACCAACTGCTGTCGTTGCCATTGCTGTAGGGAGCGAGCGGGTCTTGTGACAGCGCGACGATCAGGCGCAGCGCCAGTGCGACGATCAGGATCGGCCAGATCAAACGACGCTTATCCACTGGTGCCATCCTTGATCGCGTAGAAGATGTACGGCGTCCCCGGCACTGATTTGACGGGCACGAAGCGCGGATCAGTCACAGCGCCCGTGAGCAGTGGGTCGAGCGCCGGGCGAGCCGCTGGCATGAGCAGATAATCGACGCCGTAGCGCTGGGCGATCTGGATGACCAGATCGCGGTCTTCAAATGGGAACATAACGCTTTGGATGCCGACGTAGCGCAGGATATATGGGTCTTGCGTCATCAGGATGATCTTGCCGTCGCCGTTAGTATCGGGCAGGGCGTTGGCGACCGCCGCCATCTTCTCGATGCTGGCGAGGTAGCTGTCCGACATCTGCGCGTCGAGGCGAACGGCATCGACCGCGTTCGCGCCCGCCAGCGCGATCACCAGCGCCATTGCGCCGTAGCGAATGCGCGGATTGCTGATCGCTCGATCCAGCGCGTAAGCGCCGAGCGGAATCAACAGCGGCAGGATCGACATATAGCCTTTCTTGAAGCTGCCCGCCTGCGCCTTATATGGGATCAGAATCGGGTAAGCGACCAGCAACCCGAAGGTCAGAATCAGCACGGGTGCAATGATCAGCAGGCGGCGGCGGTCACGCAGCATCAGGATCAGCCCACCGATCACGGCAACGGGCAGCAGCACGTCGAGCGCCGCGATCATCACCTTGACTGCCGCCAGCAGTTCGAACAGACGCTCGCCGACGATTTGCGCGGGCGTCTGCGCGGCGAGCATCGTCTGGAGCGTGTAATGACGGCCAAAAGCGTAATGATCGAGATTATCGGTAAAAAAGAACATGCTGCTGGTTTCCGGCGATCCGAGCATTCCGTAGGCATTCAGGTCACGGATCAGCCAGGGGATGACCACGATCAGCGCGGCCAGCGGCATCAGGAGCGCCAGCCGCCAGTGAAAGGCTGGCGTTTCCTTGCGCCACCACGCATAAACCATCAGCGTGACAATCAACATCGGCAGCAGCAGAAAGCCGTCGTTGCGCGTCAGATAGGCCAGCCCCGCCGCGATCCCGCTGACGACGAAGTTGATCCCGCTGCCTTGGCGTAAGCCGCGCGTCAGCAGCAAGATTGATAAACATTCGAGGCAGGCGCACGGGATCACGGTATCGGTGCGCAGCGAATAGAGCGCGAATTCCGGCAGCGCCGCGACCGCCGCCGCCGAGAACAGCGCCGCTCCTTCGCTCAAATCAAGCTGGCGCGCGCCCCAGTAGCTCAAGGCCGGGAGCAGCGATCCCAGCACGATGAAGGGCAGCAGCGCGATCCGCGCGCTCTCGCCAAAGAGCAGCATCGGCGCGCCTGCGATCACGGCAGTCAGCGGCATCCAGTGTTCTTCGGGGTGAACAATCGACTGGGGCGGCAGGCTGTACTGCCAGATGTAGTCAATCGTGAAGCCGTGCCCGTGAATCAGGCGTACTGCCATGTTGTAATAATGGGTCGGGTCAGCGATGCCGGGATAGTTGACGAAGTAGAGCAGCCCCAGCCGCAGGATCAGCGCGGCGAGGCAGATCAGCAGGAGTTTGTACGACCATGAAATGCGCATAGCGGCGCATTATAGCGCGGGTCAGTGCTCTGACTAAAGCCTCGGCTTGGGAGATCGCTGCTATCATACAAGAACTGAGGCACATCAGGGGGGACTTTAATGCTCAAGCGCTGGCGAGTGGCACGGGGCGAGGCGCTCGTGATTGCCATCATGGTGGCACTGACGGGCTTCCTGTTTGGAATCGCTGTCTACCGAATGATTTATGACGTGCCGGGGTCGGACTACACGGTGCACGTATATTATGCGCACGCGCTGACCGCCGGACAGTTTTCAACGTCGCATATCCTGTTTCAACTGGTCATTATTGGTTTGGCAACGATTTTGCCGATCAGCTTTGAAGTCGCCGGGTTGATCACCGGCATCCTGTTTTATGTTTTCGCGGTAGTCATTTTGTACGCGCTCATCCGCGCGGTCGTCGATGCGAAAAGCCTGCGCGGGTGGCTGCTGGTCGCGGGCAGCGCAATGGCTTTGCTGTTCGTCATGCCGATCAACCTGCTGACGCTGGCCGAACATCACCTGTACTTCGGCTACATTGGCATTAACGTGCTGCACAATCCCACTATCGTGGTGCTGAAGCCAACCGCGCTGCTGCTGTTCGTCTTCGCGATGGCCGTCATCACCCAGAGCATCCGTTTGAACCTCGGCACGTTCATTTTAGGAATATTCCTGTGCGTTTTGTCGGCGTTTGCCAAGCCCAGCTACGTCCTCGATCTCCTGCCTGTGCTGCTGCTGGTAGCGGCGTATCGTCTGGTGCAGCGCAATTTCGCCAATGTGCTGGCGCTTGGCCTGACGCTGATCGTGCCGATTGTGATCTGCCTGGCGGTTCAATATCAGATAACCTACGTGCTGATCAATGATGACACAGGGATCATTTTTGCCCCGCTTGCCAGCCTCTACTACTGGGTGCCATCGTACCCTGATCTGGCAATCCGCTTTGTGATGTCGATTGTCTTTCCAGTGGTCGCGTATGTGCTTTACTTCCGGCAGGCGCTGCGGGATCGCATCCTGAATCTCGCTTGGCTGGTTTTCTTTTCAGGGGCAGGACAGACCTATCTGTTGGCGGAAAGCGGGCCGCGCCTCAGCTTCGGCAATTTATGGTGGAGCGGGCAGATTGCCTTATTTCTGCTGTTTACCGTGACCACGGTGTTCTGCCTGCGGCACTTTCAGGATCGACCCCGTTGGCGCGCCTGGGTCTGCGTCGCGGTCTTTCTGCTCTGTCTGGTCAGCGGCGTAATCTACTACGCCACTCAGGTGCAGCCCCAGTCCTCGATGTTCGACTGGTGGTGATGACCATGTTTAGCGCCCGCTGATCGCCTCGGCGGAAACCATGAGGTAGCTCGCCCTGCTGCCGATCACATAGACGCGGTAGATGATTCCGTCCGCGAAAGCCTGTTCGACCGCCGGATCGGTACTGTAAATCTTGGCGCGCCCGACCTGAACGATGTAGGTCATGCTGGGCACGTTGGCGGCCTGAACAAGCGCGCGGCTGGCGGCGTTGTTGTAGTAAGCGCGCTGCGATTTCACCTTGACCTTGCCCGTCAGCGCCCTGACCTTCGCTTTGCCCGACGCCATCGCCCGCGATTTGCGCAGCGCATAGACCAGCATCAGCACGTAAAAGATCAGGATCACGCCCATGACGCCCAGTACCAGCGGCGCATTCTCGCCTAACCCTTCCAGCTCGGACGGCAGTGGAATGATCCCCTGCGATCCCAGCGCAATGGCGACACAAACGACCACCACGATCAGGATCACCATTCCGGCGACCTGCGTTCCGCTGCGCATCCCCTGAGCGACAAAGACCTTCAGCCGATCCTGCTGTGCCTGCGTCAGCGCTCCCTGACGGTTGGCGGCGAGGTCTGCCGAAGTGAAATTGAGCGTCTGCATCAGCGCGAGATTGATCTGTTGAAGCGCGTTGGCACTCATGGCCTGATCTCCAGTTGTTTCTATACAACTATAGAATCAGAGCGCGTTTTCTGTTAAGCGTTGACTGTAAAAAACTATAAAGAGAGATTTTCCCTACGATCCGGCTGAGTTTTCAACTATACTTCCGGCATTACGCTTTTGTCATTGAATGGAATTTTCGGTATGAAACTCGGCATTATCGGTTTGAGCAGCAGCGGCAAAACGACGATCTTCAATGCGCTCACCCACAGCAACCTGCCGACCGTTGTCGGCGCGAGCAGCGGTCAGTTGGAAATGCACACGGCGGTCGTCAACGTGCCCGATGCCCGCGTCGATCAGCTTTCGGCGATGTACAAGCCCAAAAAGACGATCTATGCGCAGGTGACTTACGTAGACATCGGTGGGTTGGAAAAAGGCGCTGCCGAGGGCGGGCTGAAGGGTCAGTATCGCAACGAACTGGCGCAGCTCGACGGCTTTGTCCACGTCGTGCGTGACTTTAAGGACGAGAACGTTCCCCATCCGCACGAGACCCTTGATCCCCGGCGCGACGTGGACATCCTCGATGGTGAATTTCTCCTCAGCGATCTCGTCACGGTCGAATCGCGCCTCGAAAAGATCGACGCGGAGATCAAGCGGCGCGGGCGTCTGGTCGAGAAGCCGATCCTGGACGAGCAGGCCTTCATGCTGCGGCTCAAGGAAGCGCTCGACAACGAAACGCCGCTGCGCGACATCGGCCTGACCGACGAGGAGATGAAACCGTATCGCGGCTACGGCTTTCTGACGCTCAAGCCGGTGCTGATTGTCATCAACACGGACGAAAATGGGGGCGAGCCAACCATCGACTACCCGCACCAGTGGAGCAAGGTCGTCGCGCTCAAGGGCAAAATCGAGGCCGAACTGAGCCAACTCGATCCCGACGACGCGGCGGTGTTCATGGAAGAATACGGCATCACCGAACTGAGCGCGGCGAAAGTCATCCACCTATCCTACGAACTGATGTCGATTCAGTCGTTCTTCACCGTCGGCGAGGACGAGGTGCGCGCCTGGAGTGTCCGCATCGGAGCGACTGCCCCGGAAGCCGCCGGCGTGATCCACAGCGATTTGCAGAAGGGCTTCATCCGCGCCGAAGTTATGGCTTACGATGACCTGATCGCCGGGGGGAGCGAAGCGGCGCTCAAGGCGACGGGCAAATTTCGGCTGGAAGGCAAGGACTACATCGTCAAGAACGGCGATATTGTCCACATTCGTTTCAACGTCTAGGCGAACGTGCGCGCGGTTCGAACATGGTGGGGGGAAGTGAGCAATGCCTGTTCGTCTGGAGTGGCTGGATCGGGATCAGACGCTCATTCATATTGTCGCTCAAGGGCGCTTGTCGCCTGATGAGGTCTTCGTCGCAGCCGGTACGCTCCGCGAGATGCTGACGAGCGTTGCACGTCCGGTCGATGTGATTATTGACGCGAGCAAGCAGTTGTTTTTCTCCCACCACTACCTTGAGATGCTTCATAAGGTGCATCGCATGTCCTATCCAAACCTGCGCCTAGTCGTTTTCGTCGAGTCGATTGGCTGGGAGTTCTTTTTGCAATTCATCCGTCAGGTGGGCAAGCTGCCCTATCAATTCGACGTACGACCTACCTTCGAGCAGGCGCTGGAACTGATCCAGAGCGTTCGTCTCGAAGCAGGCGCGCCACCCACATCGTCCATGCGCTGGAACTAAACATGGGTCTCAATCTGGAATGGTACGACGAGGACAAATCGATTATTTACGTCACGTTTGAAGGGAAGGTCGAGAGCCGCGAGCTTCTCAACCGCGTGCCGGATTTTCAAGCGATGCTCGGCAGCGTTTCCCAGCGTGTCGATGTGATTTTCGACCCCACCCGGCAACTTTATTTTTCGCCGGATTATTTCCAGATCACGCGGAAACTGCACCTGATGAAGTATCCCAATCTGCGGCTGGTCGTTTTTGTCGGCAAAACACTGGCCTGGGAGTTGTTTATCGCTTTTACACGCCAGTTCGGGCGCATTCCTTACCAGTTCGCACAGGCGGCGACGGTCGCGGACGCGCGTACCCTGATCGAACGCGCACGTGAGCAGGATGCGGACTTGCCGCCGCTGTCCTCGCTGCGGCTCAACTGATGAAGCTTTTTATTGCCTCCGGCATCTTTCACCCGGAACCGGGCGGCCCCGCGACCTATCTGCGCGAACTGCTGCCCGAACTGATCGCGCGCGGCTGGGATACGCGCGTGCTGACGTTCAGCGACTCCCCGCATACCGATCTGCGCTATCCCTATCCCGTAACGCGGATTCTCCGCCGTTCGCTGCCTGTCCGCATGATCGACTATGCGCGGGCAGCGCGTCCGCTGCTGGCGTGGGCGGACGTAGTTTATCTACACACACTCGGCCTGCCGCTCTATGGCGACCAGCACGCGCCGCGCATCGTCAAAATCGTGGGCGACCCAGCCTGGGAGCGCTCGGTACGCAAGGGCTGGCTTCCGCCGGGCGAGGACATTGATGCGTTTCAGACCAAAACCTACAGCGATCCGCGCATCGTACTGGATCGCTGGCGGCGGGCAAGCGAAGCCCGTTCGCTGGACGCCGTGATCGTGCCGAGCGAATATCTCAAGCGGATGGTCGTCGGCTGGGGCGTTGACGCCGCCAAAGTGCGGGTGATCTATAACGCGCTCCCGCCCGATACCGTTGCCACCACGCTGACGCAGGCCGAAGCGCGCGCCCAGCTTGGCTGGTCGGCTGCGCCGACGATTCTGACGGTCGGTCGGCTGCTGCCCTGGAAAGGCGTCGATCACCTGATTACGGCGCTTCACCGTCTGCCCGATCTACGCCTCGTCGTCGCAGGCGACGGCGACATCCTCGATGGACTCAAAGCGCAGGCCGCCGATCTCGGAGATCGCGTGATCTTTGCCGGGCGCGTCAGCCGCGAGCAAATGCCGATCTACATGAAAGCCGCCGATTATCTCGCCCTCTATTCCGGCTACGAGGGCTTATCGCATACCCTGCTCGAAAGCCTGCGCGTTGGCACGCCCGTGATCGCCAGCGACAAGGGTGGCAATCCTGAAGTCGTGCGACACAATGTCAACGGCCTGCTCGTCCCCTACGTCAATGTTGACGCGCTGACAGCGGCGCTCGAAACGGCTTTCCGCCCCGGCCTGCGCGACTCGCTGGCCGCCAACAGTACCGTCGGTATGGAGCGCTTCGCTTTCGCGCGCATGATCGAAGCGACGGCAGCAGCATTGATGTCAGCAGCTTCTATTACAGAGAAATAAAAACCTTCCTTCTTGAGCGTCTGCTCTTGTTATAAACTATAGAGGGTCTGTGAACTTATCTGTGCCGGATTGATGGCGAACGATTCGTCTGGATTGTCGGAAACACCCTCACGTATGGATCAGCCAACAGCACTGCCATCCCACCAACGAGCTATCAATGCCCGCAGCCTGCTCGCTGCGAGCTTGACTATGACTGCCGTTGTCCTGTCGATCCTGAGCGCGATTTGGTTTCAACCTGCCGAGTGGTCTACCAATCCACCGCTCGTTCAGGCGACGGTGGCGGCGCTGCTCAGCGGGGTCGCGCTCCTGATCGCCCTGTTCCTGACGACACACAAGGTTCAGGCCGCACCACTAACTGAACAGCGCATCAGCCCAGCCCGTATCAACTGGCTCCTGATCGTCCCCGGCATCGTTCTCATGGCATTTGGTACCGAAGTCAGTGCCGATTTTCTAACCAACGGTGCACTCGTTGACATCAGTCCGCATATCCAGTTTGTCAGTCTGGCGGGGGGGCTAATCCTCTTCACGATGGGCATGATTGGCGTGCGCCGTCTGCACGTTCCGCGCCTCAACGTCAGCCGAAGTGAAATACTGATTTTTATCGCCGTTGGCGTTTTCGCTCTCATTGTTCGTGCCTACGCTATTGATTCGCAGCACATCTCGGTAGACGAAGGCCACTATATGTATGGCGCGGCGGCTTTTTTAAGCCCCGGTTACACGCCCCATTTGCTGACGACCATTGACGGTAATCTACCCGCGACGATGATTTATTCCTACTGGAGTTATATCGCGATCCTGGTCTTTGGTCGCAACCTGGTCGGTCTGCGTATGGCAACCGCGATTATGGGCGCGCTCAATGTGCTGGCAATCTACGGGGCTGCCCGTGCCTTGTTCAACCGACGGATAGCGATCATCGCGGCGCTGATTCTGGCGACATTTCCGCTGCACCTCTTTTACAGTCGAATTTCTACCGGGAATCTGGGCGATGCCCTATTCAGCACGCTGGCGATCCTGTTCGCCGCGCGCGCTTTTCGCGATAACCGCCATTCGGATTGGGTGCTGCTGGGAGTCAACCTCGGCCTATCGCAGTATTTCTTCGAAGGCGGGCGGCTGCTCTTTCCCCCGGTTTTCATCTGCTGGTTTATTTTGCTGGCGCTGGTTTTAGGAGGCCGGTTTAAACTGCTGCGTCGGGGCATCTTCTTGGCGATCATCGTCAGTCTTGTCGTCGTCCTGCCTATGTATTTCACCATGTGGGCGACACAGGCGCCTTTCAATGCCCGTCTGACATCGGATGGCTTTGATCTCAACCAGTTCATCCGTGCTCTGAGTGGCGTGATGACCCCCGACCAAATGTCAGGTTTTGTCCAGCATGTGACCGCGCCCTTCCTCGTTTACACCTTCTACTATCACCACAGTATGCTGGAAATGTACGGCGGTTTCGAACCGGTGGTACTTCGCGTTTTTGTGCCGCTGTTCCTGCTTGGCGTCTTCCATGTATTGGGGCGCTTAAGGTCGGCCTCAACACTGGTTCTGATCGCGCTGCTGGGTACATCCGTCGGTGGGATTCTGGTCGCCGATCCGCTCATCTTCGCGCGCTATTCGATTATCACGCCGGTCGTGGCGCTGCTGATGGCGTTTGGTCTGGGCTGTACGCTGCCAATGCTGAATCCACTGATCGAGCTAAAGACCGCGACTCAGCGCCGCTGGTCAGCCATCGGCGCGAGGCTGGCTGTCGGTCTGGCCGTGATCATTGCAGCGGTTCAGCTTGATTATTTCTACGACCATCTGATCCCCGAATTCACCTACACCTATCACGCCGACGGTTCGGTTGCGACCGATGCGATGGACGACGCGCTGCGTTTCGCCTCGCGACCGAATAGTGCGAATGAGCAGTTGGTGATCTTCGACACCTACGTACTCGCCCCAAATCTCATCGACGAGTACCTCGACATGTCTTTTGGCCCGCATTCTTACACCACCTGGGTTCTCAACTCCTCGGATGTCACGCTGAGTTCGCTCGATGCGCTGCCCCGCGACCGCACTTACGTTTTCTACGTCGCTTCCAATCGCCCCGACATCATGCACCTGCTCGGCGAGTCGTTCGTCCTGTCTCCACCCAGCTACTCCCCCTGGTCAAACCCGGTGCCGATCAAGCTCTATCTGGAGTTTGTCGCGCTCCAGAACGAAAATCCACCCCGCCCCGCGACTCCGACCTGGATTCCCTAAGCCAGAGATCAGCGCATGGATTCCGCGCGAGCGCGACCGCAGCGATAGCGCTACAATGAGCGTGTCCGCATCGTCGAGAGGATGTATCCCATGAACCGAATCCTCATCGCCGCTACTGCTCTGTTGATGTTCCCGCTGATCGGCCTGACGCGGGTCAGCGCGCAGTCCAGCACTCCCGTGCCCCAGCCAACACTTCCGCTGAATAATACGTGTGTTTTAACGACCAGAACGGCTCAGGGAGTCAACGTTCACAGTCAGCCTGCCCTGAGCGCGTCGGTCGTCGGCGCGCTCGATCCAGCCGCTTCTTATCCGGTGATCGCCGCGCTCCAGACAGCCACCAACCTCTGGTATCAGGTAGCGCTCGGCTGGGTCTCGAAATCCGCCGTGACTCCGACCGCCTGCGATCAGCTTCCCATCGGGCAGATGCCTATGATCACAAAAGACAACCCGCTGCCGCTGACCCGCGCCGACGGCTTCGGCCTCACGCTCGATAAGGGCAGCAATCCCGGTCAGGATACCGATCAGGGCTACTGCTCGACCAGCTTTGCTCTCGACTTCGCCAGGCTGGACGGCAGCGGTACGCCGATTCATTTCGCTTTCGGCGCGCAGAGCCAGCATCTCGCCTGCCTCAAGCTCGCCTCTGATGGGCAGAGCTTCACGCTCGTGCCGCCCGGCTCCTGCGATATGGGGCAGGTCGCGCTTTACTGCCCAACGGCGATCATCGCGGGTGCGTTCGGCTTCGTCGCCGATCAACTGACGTTCGCCGCCGCCATTCAGACACCCTCACCTGCTGGACAGCCGCCACCCGATCCGATGCAGGCAAGTCTGTTCTTCGTGTGGGCGCTGCCGCTGCCGGATCATCCGGGCGGCGCGCAGAACTTCGTTATCAACTGGACTCCCGGCAGCGCCGACATTCCCGGCGTTGGCTTCGCCTGGGATGCGGTTCCAGCAGCAGGAAATCTGCCTGAAAAGCAGGCCGCGCTGATCAACTTCCTGCCCGTCCCACCGAACAATACGCTGCCGACCGTCCAGCACGTCACCGTCGATTGGTTTCCGAACGGCTTTGATCCCAGCGTGAACGACTTCGTGCAGGTCGAGGCTAATCTCGCCAGCCCATTACCCGGCGACCCGTATGGCTTCACCGTGATCGAGGATAATCAACCGCTTTCCGGCACGGCGACTATCCGGTTTGAGCTGCCGACTGTCCCATAAATCACTCGTGTCAGGGGGAAATATGACCTTACGCTCCCAAATCGCCTTGTTTGGCTCGCTGCTGCTCCTGCTGCTGGCGCTCACCGATCCGCTCGCGGCGCAGGCGAATCTGGTCTCGAAAATCGCTTACGTGAGCGGCGATCAAGCACAGAGCACCTTCACCCTCATGCTCGTCGATCCCGATGGCTCGAACGCCGCGCCGCTCGTCCAGGATGGACAGTTCTCCGATCCGGTCTGGTCGCCGGATGGGAAGCAGTTGGCCTTCGCGGGAGCGCCTGTCGGGAGCAGTCTCGCCGAGTGGAACATCTACGTGATCGGCGCGGACGGCGCGAATTTGCGCAAAATCTCGACGCATCCATCGGGCAATTATCCGGGCGCAGCCGCCTGGTCGCCGGACGGCCAGCAGGTGATCTATTCCGCCTACAGCGACGGTTACATCCAGTTCTACACCGTCAATGCCGATGGGAGTAACGAGCAGTTATTCCATCTCGACCCGGCGCTCACGCCCAGCGGCGGGACGCTCGCGTGGTCGCCCGATGGCAGCCAAATCGCCTTGCTCGGCTACCAGAGCAGCGACAGCAGCAATTTCCTCTATCTGGTCAACACCGATGGCAGCCAACCGACGCGCTTCGCCGCCGCTCAGGACGGCCATCTGACCTTCAGTGATCTGGCGTGGTCGCCCGATGGCAGGCAGGTTTTGCTCAACACCCTGCCGATCACGACTTCCGCGCCCGAAGCGATTGCCGTCGCTAGCGCCGACGGCGCGAACGTGAGCACAATTATCCAGCCTCCGCCTGCCTTCATCGATGCCGCCGCGTGGTCGCCCGATGGCAGGCAAATCGTCTTTATCGCCAACGACCCGACGGTCGATGTCGAGCCGCCGCCCGCGCTCTGGATCGCCAATGCCGACGGAGGGCAGTCCCACGCGCTCAAGGTTGACGGCGTACAGGGACTTGGCGTCTCGTGGGCGCTGATTCCGGCCTCGCCGCCCGCCGCGCCTGTCTCGCTGACCAGCGCGCAATAAATTCAATTCGTGATCGAAACCGCCCGCTGATCATGTTCAGGCGGGCGGCTGCTAAGTCTCGAAAAACTGCTTCAGGATCGTTCCGAGCAGATCAGTCCCGCCGCTGTGACCCTGCCCCGGCAGATAAACGGTGTGGACGTGGGGCAGCACGCTTTCGAGGGCGCGAATCGGCGCTTGCAGCGGCTCGCCTGTCTGCTCACCCTGAATCAGCAGCGTGTTCGCGCTGATATTCGCGTAGGGCTGAACATCCGTGAGCAGATTGGCGGCCTTCCCTTCGTGGATCAGCGTTGGCAGCACCTCCGCCAGATTTTGCCAGTCGCGGGTGTTGGCGTGAGCAAGCGCAGCGAAATGTGCCATCAACTGCTCGTCGGTCAGCCCGAATGCCGCCGCCAGATCGCTCCCTTGCAGCCACGCGCGCAGCGCACCCAGTTGATCGCCGCGTTCGAGCGGGGCGCGGATCGAGGCCACCTTCTCGTCGCTGATCAGCGGCTCGCCAATCGAGAGCGCGGGTTCGTAAAGTGCCAGCTTATCGATGGGATACAGCCGTGCCGCCCCCAGCGCCACCGATCCACCGTAGCTGTGAGCAAAAACGAGCTTGCATCCCGTCCTTTCCAGCACGGCGATCACATCGCTATATTCCTGCTCGATCCGATAATCGTCGCCCTGCGGACTGCTCAGGCCACGCCCACGCCGATCCAGCAGGTAGATGGTGAAGCTGTCCGCCAACTGCTGCGCCAGCGCTCGGTAATCGGTCGCGCGCCCCCCGCCGCCATGCACGATCAGCAGGCCGGGGCCGCTGCCGAGCACGTAGCAGCCAATCGTCGCGCCGTCTTTCGAAATCGCCTGAATTGTCGGCATCGTGTCGCTGCTCATGGGTCTCCTCGCCGCTCATTTGATCCGCTGATCTACTGTCCCGAACTGCTCGTGCCTGTATTCAGTGTCAGCGTGAGTGTGTACGTGCCGGACGTATGGGCGTCACCGTCGCTGCCGCCATAGCGTGTCGCCAGAATGAAGTACACGCCGGTCGATGGCACAGTGAAACCATCGATCTTGGCGTTTTGCGTGCCGCCGCTGTCGTCGTTGAGCGCCAGCGCTTTTTGCTCCGGGTTGAGGATGGCGACGCGCGGATCGAGGTTGCCGCCGCTGTTATCCATTGCCACCGTGATCTGGTCGCCCTGCCGCGCGATGAAGGCGTAAAAGACCTGCGGCGTACCATCGTTGATCGTCCCGGTTGCGCTGCTGCCATACTGGATGCGCGGCACGTTCGCGGGCAGGCTGGCCGCCAGATTGCCGATGATGTCCAGTTCCAGTTGATACGCGCCGCTCGTATCGCCCTGATCGCCCTTGAAGCGGGTCGCCTCAATCGTATAGGTGCCGTCAGCGGGCAGAATGAACTGGTTGATCAGGGCGTTCTGACCGCCGCCGCTGTCGTCGTCGTTGGTGATCTCGCGCTGGGACGCATCCAGCAGCGACAGATAGGAGTCGAGCTTGCCACCTGCGGCGCTCATACGGATCGTCACCACGTCGTCCTTGTGACCATCAAAGCTGTAGAACTGCGAAATCTGGTCGTCGGTGATCTGCCCCTGCACCGGAGCGCCCGACAGCAGCGGGATCGACAGGTCGATACTCTTGCCGAGGCCGCTTTCTGCCGCCGAGTTGAGCGTCAGGACGAACGATCCCTTGCTCTTGCCCGCCGCTTCGCCAAAACGCGAGGCGATAATCACGTACACCCCATCCTGCCGGATGATGAAGCCATTGATCGCCGCGTCGAGCGTGCCGGGCGAGTCGTCGTTCTGCGCCATCAGCAGCGAATCGCTGTTGACGATTTGCAGCGCCGGGTCGAGATCGCCAGAGGCGCGCTGCATCTTCACGCTGATCACGTCGCCGCGCGCCGCGCGGAAGGTGTAGTACACCTCCGGCGATCCGTCGGTGATCGTGTTGTAGACCGAATCGCCATAGCGCAGCGCGCTGCCCGAATCGGAACTGACGCCGATGCGATCCACTTCGAGCGTATACGTGCCGGAGGTCGTGCCGAGGCTGTAGCCGAAGCGCCCAACCACCAGCGAATAGGTGTCGCTGTGCGGAATGTGCAGCGAATCGAGGTGCAGGTCGCGGCTGCCGCGTCCCTGAAGCGCCGCATCGTCGGTGAGCGCGAGAACCACGCCCTTGCTGTCCAGCAGCGTAATCATCGGGTCGAGATCGCCGGAGTTGACGGTCAGGTCAATCGAGATTACGTCGCCGCGCAGCCCGCCGAAGTTGTAGAGGACGCTCGGCGTCCCATCGTTGAGCGTGCCGTTGATGTGAACGCCGTAGTTGAAGCTCGGCGTCGCGCTCGGCGTGGCGTTCTGCGCCAGGGTCGGCTGAACAGCCCATAAAAGGCAAAGAAACAATACGGAAAGAATAATCTTCACGGAATGGCGACTCCGTAGGGGCATACGGCTGTGCGCCCTATGAGCGCCAATTGAAGCATCTTAGTCCGCTGATTCGCCTGTGCCGCCCGACGTTCGAAACGTCGGACTACGAAACCCAAGTCTGCTGAAGCAGGCAGACAAATACCGCAAGTTTTGCCAGCCCTCTTGAGAGGGCTTGAATTCTTAGCCGGAGGCTTCGAGCCTCTGGCGCTGCAAGCAAAACAATCGTTGAAAACGCAAATGGGGCGCACGCCCTTGTGCCTTACAGAAATGCGTATAGTTACGCCTGATTATAGACTTGCGTGGCTCGCTTTGAAAATCGAGGATTTTCCGCGCGGCGGGGTGGACGTTCACCGGAACGTCCAGCGCGGAAGGGCGGATTTAGGGCTTGCCGTTGCCGAGAGCGTGGTGATTGATAGCTTCCTGAAGTTCTTCCAATTGCGGCGCGAGCTTCTTCTTGTGCGCTTTTTCGGCGTACTTGCGCTCGCCCGTGATCAACTGGCGCAGACGATACGGATCGGTGCGCGAAGTCATGTCGAGGCTCATCGGCGTCAGCGACACCAGCCCCTCGTGCAGTACGACGTACACGTCCGAATCCGGCTCGGCCTTGCCCGGATCATAATTGAAGCGGTAGCCCATGCGACCGACATCGGACAGCGCGACACGCTCCGGGCGGGTCGGCCAGTAGACGCGGCGGCGCGACAGGCGCGTCATCTTCCATTCAGTTTCCGGCGTGGCATTGAGCGGCACATCCAGCTTGAGCACGTCCACATCGTCGGGCGTGTCGTTCTCGATCAGCCACAGCCCGAATTTGCGCGCGAACTGCGCCGAGGCGCTAAAATCCACGTCGTTCGAATACGATTTGTGCAGATCGAAGGCGGTTTGCTGCGAAACTGCCAGCGCCGGGATGCCGAGGCTGGCCGCTTCGAGCGCTGCGCCGACCGTGCCGGAGATGGTCACGCCGTTGCCGCAGTTCTCACCGTAATTGATGCCGCTGACGACCAGCGACGGCAGCCGATCCGCCAGTTCGATCACGCCGTGCTGAACGGCTTGCGCGGGCGTGCCATCGACAGCATAGACTTTGTTCGGCTCGCCGCGAATCAGGCGTTCCTGCTCGATGATACGGCCTTCACTGGTCACGGGCAGGCTGCGCCCCATGCCGCTTTGCTGCTCGCGCGGCGCGACGACCAGCACGTCGCCCACGTCGTAAAAGGCATCGACTACCGCCCATAAGCCGGGCGAGGCGATTCCGTCGTCATTGGTGAAAAGGATCAGAGGTCGTTCCGTTTGCATTGCTTTCCTATCATTAGTTTAAGACATACAGACCATCATAATCGTATCCCGATACGAATTCAAGCATAGTTTGCTAAAGGTTAATTTATTTGCAGATGATTTAATCCTGATCGCTGAAGAAAGAGCATGGGTATGACATACGAAGAACTCGCCGCTCGTGTTGTCACTTGGGCACAGACACAGCCCGCGATTCGCGCCGTCATTAACGTTGGATCACGGGCACGAGCCGAGTATCCAGCAGATCGCTGGTCAGACCTCGACCTGATCGTTTTCACGACAGATCGACCGCACTATGCCGCCGATCCCGCTTGGCTGCACAAGTTCGGCACGATTTGGGTGACCTATCAGGAGGCGACCGCGCCGGGGGATGCCGAGTGGTATGTTGTCTACGAGGGCGGTCTCAAGCTCGACGTGATACTGCTTCAGGTGGATCATCCGGCGTTAGCGTTGGCCGATCTGCTGCCGCGCTATCCCTATCAGGAAGCCTTTGCACGGGGGATCAAAGTGCTGTACGACCAGCAGGGATCGGCGCGCACCATTTCGGCACAGCCGCACACCCCGGACGCGCCGCCGAGCGCCGCCGAGTTCGATCACGTCATCAGCGGCTTCCTGATGGCTGCCGTGACGACGGCCAAGTTCATCACGCGCGGCGATTTCTACCGGGCGCAGCGCTGGTTCGCCAGCGATCTGCACGTTCACCTGCTGACGATGATCCGCTGGCACGCGCTCGGACGTGATCGCTGGTATGGCGCGCGCTTCATCGAGCAGTGGGCAGACCCGCGCGTACTCGCCGCGCTCCCGCAGACTTTCGCACTCTACGAGCGCGCCAGTCTGCAAACTGCGCTGCTGGCAATCCTCGATTTGTTTTGGCTGATCGGTATGGAAAGCGCCGCGCGCTTCGACCTGACCTATCCGACCGACACGCACGACAACATCCGGGCGGTGATCGTGTCCAGCTTTGCCGAATCAACATGATTTTCGTAGGAGCAGGTTTGCCCCCTGCCCCTACGGATAGATTTCGTGGTCAGTTCTGGAGCGTCGTAGTGCGGTTGTAGTAATTGTTGTACTCGGCACTCTCCGGCACCAGATTGTTGATGTCTACCGCGCAGTTGGCGGTGAAATTTCCGCCGCCCCCCGTCGTCAGCGTGACCGGAAGCTCGACCTCGGTCTGCCCATTGCCAATCAAGCCGTTCAGATAGGTGCTGACGAAGGCATTCTGCGGCGTGATGTTGCAGGCGACCGAGATCGTCGGCAGCGGCACCGGACTCAGGTTGGCGACCGTCACGACGATGTTGAACTGCTCATTGACCTTCGGCGTATGGTCGAAATCGACGTTCGTGATCGTCGCGTCCGGCAGCAAAATCGGCGTCGAGGTTGGGATCGGTGTGGGCGTGGGCGTCGGCGGTGGCGGCGGATTGACAGTCGGCACGCTGCTCAGGTTGCCTGTGATCTGGACAATCGTCGGCGCGACCCAGCCCATTTGACCATCGGGCAGTCGAATCAGCCACCAGCCCGATCCGGTTGAACTGACGCCAATCACGGGCGCGCTCTGACCGTTGAGCAGCGCGCCGACAGGCGCATAGAGCGTGCTGTCACCGAAGCGCACGTTGGCGTCAATGGTCGCGCGCGCCATTGGGCTGCCATTGTTGTTCTGAATCGGCTGCGTCGGCTGGAAGATTTGCGTCGGGATGCCCACCGGGACAATCGGCTGGCTGGTCGGCACGCCGCCGAAGGATGACGGCTGATTCTGGACGCGCAGCGGCGCGACCTGCGCATGGATAAACTGGCTGCTGGTCGTCAGGACGGTCAGGCGCAGTTCATACAGGCCATCGGGAACGGTCGTCGTATTCCACTGGCCGAGCACACCGTTGACAACGGGCGTATTGCTCGGCAGAGATGCGGGCTGCCAGGTGACATTCTCGCCCGGCTCGGTAAATGAATCGATCAGCGGGCGATATTCAAGAAAATAACCATTCATATTCGGCAGGTTGACCGTGCCGTAGACCGGGAACATGCCGCTCAGGAGATAGGTCGGTGGCGGCCACTGAATCTGGGCATTGGGGTTGGCTGGCGTGCTTTGCGCCTGAAGCGGCTGAAGCGCCACAGTCAGCCAGACGAGGACGAGGACGAATAACACGGCGCGCTTACGGATCGACATGGTCTCTTTCCCGCTGTCTGCATCGGTTGATGAAATTTTAGTCGCCTGCTGTCACGATCTGAAGTCGTGCATAGAATGAGCGTATAGTGAACGTAGAGTTACATGGAGAACGGCGATGGCCGGGGTAAAATTTCAGTTGGTGCATCCCGAAGGCAAAAGCGCTCCGCGCATCGATCAATGGAAATACGACACTGTGCGTTCGGTGCTGCTGGCGATTATCCCCGCCGACGAGCAGGGTATTCCGTTCGCAGGTTTAGATCAACGCGTGACAGCCGCGCTTGCGCCCGATCAGGTCACGCGGATTGGCTCGATAGGCTGGTACATGACGCACGTGAAGCTCGATCTGGAGGCGCGCGGCGAGATCGAGCGCGTACCGGGATCGTCGCCGCAGCGTTTACGCCGAACGTCATGAGCAGCTTCAAAGACTGATGTTGCTATCCTGAGTGGAAGAAGATCAGCGCTGCATACGATCATTGAAGAGAGACGAGGTTTTTATGCTGCGGATTCAATTTTCAGACGGCGGCAAAGCGACTCAAGTTCTGACTTTCGACGGCGAGGTGCTGGAAATTTTCGACTCGATCATGTCGCCCAAGCACAGCCGCATTCACATCAGCCACATTGAGAGCATGGACATTCAAACGGATCGCAAAGGCAAGCATAAACTGGTGACAACGTTGGCCTATGGCTTCGTTTTCCCGGAGTACCCGGTCAATGATGCGCAGGTCGCATCCGTGAATCGCCTAATCGCGCAGGTGCGGGAAGCGAAAGCGAGCTTCCGGTTCGATTAGGACTGATCGGGAAAAATATCCTTGAGTGGCAGCGTGAAATTGGGGATCACATCGCCTCCGCTGAGTATTGTGCCAGCACTCAAGCGAGTGATTTGATCGGTACCCTGTCGGTAGACGACAACCGTTTTATTTCGTGGATTGACAACCCAGATCAGCTTAACGCCATCACTCAGATATTTCTCGACCTTCGCATCGACATCCTGATAATTGTCGTTGGCCGAGATGATCTCGACGCACAGGTCAGGCACAAGCACGAACGGTTTCGAATACCAGTCGGGCATAGAAGTGGTGTAGACTGCCCAACGTGCGGCCAGGTAAAACGACACATCAGGGATGCGCGAACCCTTGACCCAATCGGGGCTGTCGGTCAGTACAAACGGCGCTTTCGAGAAGGCAAAGCCGATACCCATCGTCTGCTCGACCTTCAGGAGTGCCGCGTAGATAATCTTGAGAATGAGCACGTGCAGGGCGACAGGCGGCGTAACAGGAATCCTTACGCCATCGATCAATTCGAACGGCGCGTGATCGAACTGGCGGATATATTCGTCCATCGGCATCCCGACGCGCGTCTGGGACTGCACAGCCATCGAGAAAATCCTCTCCCCTGACGATTTCATTATGCCGGAAATTTCGTGATTGGCAATCCAGCTAGCGCAGCCGCCGCTCTTTGCGACCATTCCCATCGCCATTGCCGTTGTCGCTCGTCCGCGTGCGTGACACGGGCGTGCCGTTGATCTCCCCCTGAATCGCGGCGTAAAACTCCTCGTCGTAGTTGCGCGTCTTAACGACCACCGGCATCGGCACGGCGTGCCCCATGATGATCGCCTGCTGCTTGGTGTCGAGACGTGCCAGCACTTCGCGCAAGCCCGCCGCCCCGCTGATCCCGGTCAGCACCGCCTGAATGTCGCGCTCGTTGTCGAGCAGCGCCGTCACGCGCGTTCCGATTTGGCTCATGACTTCCTCGTCAATCCCGCTCGGACGCTGATCGACGACCAGCAGAGTCACATTGTATTTGCGTAACTCGCGGGCGATGATGCCGAAGGTCGTCTGGTTGGCAATCTTGGGATCGAGGAACTTGTGCGCTTCCTCAATCGTGATGAGAAGCTGCGGCGGTTCCATCGCCTCGTCGCCGAGCGCCCGCTCGACTTTATCGACGTACATCTCGTGGATGCGCCGCGTCAGGTAGTTGGCGACCAGCATGTAGGCTTCCAGCGAGTTGCCGTAGCGCCCGAATTCGAGGACGACGTGCCGCCGATTGGCGAGCAGATCGACGATTTGCTCCACGCTGTCGCCAACGGATTCGGTGACGAGAAACTCCCAGCGCTCGAAGCGCTGCAAACGCCGCTGAAGCGCGGCCAGCGTTCCGGCGCGATGCGGCGTGTTGGCTTCAATGTCTTCCATATCGCCCGCGTCAGCGTCGATCAGGCGTTTGACCCACGTTTTGCCCCAGCGCTTGCCCAGTTCGTGCGCCGCGTCGATCATCGCGTCGGAGAGGTTCATGGTCGCGCGCAGCATGTCGATGTCTTCCGGCGTGATCTCGTCGTAGCCGATCTTGACCTCGAAATCGACTTTCGCGCCGCGCTTGCGTGAGGATTCGGCGTCGAGCGTGCAGATGGTCACGCGGTCGTTGAACAACTGCTTCAGTCCTTTGGCCTTGACGCCACGCTCGTCGGGAACCGCCCACCCGTAATCGTTGTGCATGTCGAAGATCAGGTTGACGGCCTGCTCGCGAGCGATAATCCCGGCGATGATCAGGCGCGTCAGGAAGCTCTTGCCCGTGCCGCTTTTGCCGAACACGCCGACCGAGCGCTCGACCAGCCGCTTGAGATCGAGGTTGATCTGCGTCGTTTCCAGTTCGAGCGGCTTGCCGACGTTGAAATGGCTGGCATCTTCTTCGCCAAAGACGGCGTTCACGTCGGCGATGGTCGCATTCATCACGCGGGTGAAGTGGCCGGGAATCGTCTTGACCGGACGCGGCGTCGGATGTTCGTCGCTGCTGTCAATTGTCAGCATCGGTTGAGCGTTGATCTTGCCGTAAGCCGCCGTACCCGTGTACACCGCCGCCAGAAACGGATCGGAAATATCGGGCGGCGCGCTTTGAATGTCGGGATTGGTGTTGTCGAGGATGATGTCGGTGATCATGCAGAAGAAGCGTTTGTTCTCGCCATGCACGACGATGTAGCGCCCGACGGCCAAATCTTCGATGCGCACGCCCGCATCGAGCTTGATGATTAACCCCTTACTGAGTGATCCGCCGACGACCACACCAAGCTGCACATCGGTGTCGCTGGCGAGGAAGGAATTCATGCCGCGCGGGAACATTTGTTCTAAATCAACGGAATTGTGTGAAAAGGTCATGTCGCTTACTCTCCAATTTCCGTTCAGCACTTTGGGGTTCAAATATTATACCATAGATCGGGTTGTCAACGCAGGTTGAGTGCTTGACAGCGAGGTTGAAATTTATTATTCTAATAACAGACCGACCGTTCGGTCTGTCAAAGGGGAACCGATGACGGAAGCCGAAACCCGCCAGCAAATCATTCTTGCGGCCTTCAAAATCGCGGCAGAGAAGGGCTTTGCGAATCTGAGCATGAACGATCTCGTGCGCGCATCCGGCGTGAGCAAAGGAGGTATCTACTGGCACTTCAAAAGCAAGGATGAGATCATCCGCGCAATGTTTGATTATGTGCTGGCGGCGCAAATCAGCATTGTGGACGCCACATTGAGCGAAACAGGCAGCGCGACCGAGAAGCTGCGGCGTATTTTTCGCCTCGCTGAACAGGCGGCTGCCGGACAGTTCGCCTCCCCGCTCGATCTGTATGCGCTGGCGGCGCACGACAAAACGCTGTCGCAGCGATTGGTTGGCTACTTCGATAGTTACCAGCAGCGTATCGCCCTCCTCGTTCAGCAAGGCATCGATGAAGGCACGTTCGCGCCGCACGATCCCGACCTGTCTGCGATGAACATCATCAGCCTGCTCGAAGGGGTGTTTCTGGTCGGATTATCGTTCACACCCATGCGTGATTTCGGCGCGCAGGTTGAAAACGCCGTCACTTTGCTGCTGGAAGGCTTATCAAAACGTGAGTTATGAGGAGATATAGAGCATGAAAATTCTGATCGCGGGGGCTGGCCCAGCCGGGCTAACGCTGGCCTACTGGCTGCACAAGGACGGTCACACCCCCGTCCTGATCGAGAAAGCGCCGGATATTCGCACGGCAGGCTACATGATCGACTTTGCGGGCAGCGGTTGGGATGTCGCCAACCGGATGGGGCTGATTCCGCAACTACAGTCCGTGAGCCAACTGGTCGAGAAGATCGTCTATAAAGATGCGGATGGTCACACAACGGCTAGCATGTCTGTCGCCAAGCTGTACAACGCCTGGGGCATTGAAGGCCACTTTCTGGCGCTGAACCGCCGTGATCTGGTCGAAGCGCTTTATCATGCAGTTGAGACGGATGTAGAAATACGTTTCGGCACGACGCTGATGGCGGTCTGCCAATCCACTGAGAGCGTAACCGCCACCTTCGACAATGGTCAGGAAGAAACCTTCGATCTGCTCATCGGCGCGGACGGTATTCATTCCCACGCGCGCGCGCTGGCGTTCGGCAGCGAAGCCGAGTTCGCGAACTATCTCGGCTATTATGTCGCCGTGTTTTATGCTCCGGCAATCACGGATGAGGAAAACTTCAGTATGCACGTCGAACCAGGCGTGCAGGTTGGCATTTATCCATTACCCTCTGACCGCTGTATGGTCGTAGTGACCTACAAAAGCGCTGACGAGGGAATGATTCCGCCTGCCGAGCGTCTGAACACGCTCAAGCGCCACCTCAAGGGTGTAGGCTGGATTACCCACGATTTGCTGGAACATCTGCCGCCGGATACGTCGATCTTCATGGATACCGTGACTCAAATCGAGATGCCGCGCTGGTCGTGCAACCGGGTCGCGCTCGTTGGCGATGCTGCCTACTGCCTGACGTTGATCTCTGGGGAAGGCACCAGTATGGCGATGGCGGGCGCATATTTTCTGGCGGAAGAACTGCGCCGGAATGCTGACCATCATACCGCCTTCCAGCGCTACGACCAGCGGTTGCGGCCTCATATCGAGCAGAAGCAAAAGAAAGCGCGTAAGTTCGCGCCGAACTTCGTGCCGAGCAGCCAGATGCGAATCGTTCTGACCCAGTGGGCAATTCGGTTGATCGATCTGCCGCCGATCACCCATCTTGTCGGCAAGCAATTGAACCTCAAAAGTATCGTGACCGACTGAGCAGACGCGCGTCTTATTCAGGACTGATCGGGGATTTGCTACACCAGCCGCGCCGCCAGTTCCCTGATTTGGTTCAGGGTGATCGGCTTGATCAGGATCATATCCAGCTTACGCTCTGATACGTGATCGCTCCGATCACCTCTTTCAGGGCAACCGCATCAAAATCAGACGCAAAGTCACAAAGGGTCACAAGGAATCATAGGGACGGCATTGATGCCGTCCGCTATGCCGGACGCGATCAATCGCGTCCCGACAAAATCCGTATCGCCTTTCATGACCCGAACATAAATTTGATGCGTTCGCCCTGTCCGATCACCTCTTTTAACCTTTATTGACATCCGGTTAATCTTGGCATAAACTACGAGAAAGCTCGACTAAGGCAGGTTTGATGTACGAGGATAAATTCTCGAAATTCATTGAGCATCGCTATTCCACCGACGGTTCAAGCACGCGGCGAAGTTAAAACCCGCGTGCTTTTTATTTACGTTGGCATGTTCAGGAGGAAAGACCGATGGATTACGGAATGATCGGCAAAATCGAGAAGGCCAAGCGCTACGCCCAGCAGCCTGAGCGGATCACTTTTCTCTCATTCAATGCCGATTTCAAAGGTGATAACAGCACCTATCACATCTGTTTAGGGCCGGAAGGCTGGGATTGCTCCTGCTCCGGGTTTCGCACACACGGGATTTGTCCGCATGTCATGGCGCTGGAAAAGCTGTTCAAGCCGATGCTCAAGCGCCACCCGCTGCCCTACGCGCCGGGGCAGAACGTCGTCAGCGACGTAGAGAAAGCCAAGCGCTACGCTGAAGAACCGGATCGCATCCAGTTCAAGGGCTTCGAGGTCAATTTCGAAGGCGAGAACAGCACCCATCACACGACCTTTCACGGGGATGGCTGGAACTGCAACTGTTCGTTCTTCACCAGCCGAGGGGTCTGCTCGCACACGATGGCGATGGAGCGTGTCCTTAAAGGGATGATGACCAACCCTACCGCCGCCGTCACCGAATAAGATAACTCAAAGGCGTCCGTGTATTCGACCGGACGCCTTTTTCTTTCTTCCGATTAATCTGCTTCAGCGTGGCAGAATCGTCAGGATGCCGCGCTCAAAGACGCCGTGCGCGCCCTCCGTGCCAGGATAGTAAATGCCGCCTTCGTAGAAAACCTCGGCCTGAAACAAATCGACATAGGCGGTCGTCACCGACAGAACCTGCCCGTGCATCCGCACCTGTTCATCTCTGCCGTTGCGCGCCTGCGTCGTGAAGCCACTGTAATATCCTTTAATTGTGCCCAGCGGCGTATCGATGCTGAAAAATACCGAGATGTAGCGCGGAGTTTGTGGCGCTGCTTCGCCCAGATGCGTGTATTCCTGCGTGATCATCCCTTCGAGATGGCCGACGACCTGTCCCTGCCCGAAGATTTTGCAGAGCATCCGGCCATCGTCCAGAAACTCGCTGCGCGGCGAGTCAATCGGCGCGCTCTGGATGCGCATGACCAGCAGCGTATGGGCAAGCTGTTCCGGCTGCGCCGTCTGGGTCACGTTGATCCAGCCGGGGAAGTCAAGCGCGAACATGGCTTCCGGTGCCAATAGATCGCTCGCTTCGCCTTCGGGCAGCATGGTGGCAAGGCTCAAGACGGGATGCCGGAAAGCTTCGGGGTCAGCGTCAGTGCGGGCGAACTGAATGAATCGAGACTGTTCTTCGGGCGCAATTCCGACCACTTCGGCCAGCAGCTTTGCCATCTGGCGCGAGGGACGGCGCTCGCCATTTTCGATTTTGCGAACGGTGACGACCGAGCAATCGATCCGGCGAGCGAGATCGGTCTGGGTCAGATCAAGCGAGCGGCGGCGCTGGCGCAGCCATTGACCGAACATGGTGGTACTGCTCGCAACTTCTGCCATCGCTGCTGTCCTCCGCAAAAGTATCACATTCTGTATCATCAACTGTATAAGTCATAGTCTCAACTTGCGCAAGCGACCTGTGCTAGAGTGATCATCAGTGACTGCCGCGCGGCGCATCCATCCAGTCCAAATCCCAAGTTCAGGAGTTGACGATCATGGTTCGTTTCCGTACCGTTCTGATGTCCTGCCTCACGCTCATCAGCGTGCTGGCACTCGGATTGAGCATGGTTTCCGCGCAGCAGGCGACCGAAATGCCAGCGCCCAAAGTCGAGCGCCCGCTCACGCTGACCTATCAATCGACGCCGACTGCCGACCCCACGCTGGACAACGGCATTTTTCAACTCAGCGCAACCGGCGACCTCTCCGGCGATCTGACGGGCACGTATACGCAGAACATCACCCAGTTATGCGGTTGCGTTACCGAAAATCCGCTCTCGCCCATCGACAATCTGTTCACGATCAAGACGGCAGACGGGATGCTGATGGGCTATATCGTCGGCAGCTATTATCAGGCCGCCGCCGACAGCGCCAGCGCGGATTACGTCGGGCATGGGCAGATTCTTTCGGTCAGCGGGAATTACGCCGACCTGTATCTGGCTGACGTGTACCTGAATGCCACCGTCAAACTTGTCGATGGCAACGGCGTCTCCGATGCGGGCACGCTCACGATCACGCCGGGCTAACGTCTGATGGGCAGCAGCGATCAATGCGGGGCGCAGACACGCAATTCAGGATCGTGTCTGCGCCCCGCTTGACGACAAGTCGCGCTTCGCTACAATTGCGCCATCTCGTCGGGCAGCGACCAGAGGCGAAACCCTATGCGCAGCGTGGATTTGATGACTCTCTACTGGAATACGGCGGGCATTTTCCCGGTCACGGCGGACATCAGCCCCTACGATTTCCGCGAGCGCGTCGAAGCGGCGGCGCGGGCGGGCTTCAAAGGTTTCGGCATCTGGCACACCGATCTGGAACACATCCTGGTCAGCCGCAGCCTGCAAGACATGGCGCTGATCCTCAGCGACAACGGGATGGAGTATCTCGAAGTCGAGTTCATCGCCGACTGGTTTCTTGAGGGTGGACGGAAAGCCGAAGCCGCTGCGCGCAAGCGCCGTCTGTTCGAGGCATCGGCGGCGCTGCACGCGCATCACGTCAAGGTTGGGGATTTTTACAACTCGCCCTGCCCAATGCCCCGGCTGGTCGAGGCGTTCGCAGCCTTGTGCAAGGAAGCCGAGGACTACGGCGCGACGATTGGCTACGAGTTCATGGCCTCCGCGACGCTCAATACGCTCCAGGATTCGCTGGCGATGGTCGAGCAGGCGGGCGCGACGAATGGTGGCGTGATCGCCGATATTGTTCACGTCGTCAGTCAGGGGATTTCCTACGAAGAAGTCAGCCGGATTCCGCTGCAATATCTGATCAGCGTGGAATTGAATGACGGCACACTGCCGGGCAGCCCGCACCACGATCCGACACGAGCGCGGCGTTTCTGCGGCGAAGGCGAGTTCGACATCCGGGGGTTTATCAACGCCGTCCGGCAAACGGGCTATACGAATCCCTGGGCAGTCGAAGTCTTCTCGAAAGAACTGCTGGAATGGTCGCTTGATGAACTGAACGCGCAGGCGTTCAACAGCACAATGGCGCAGTTTGACGACTGACGCGCGGTTCTAGCGGCAGTCGATGATCTCGATCTCGTCGGTCGGGATGCTGGCGCGGTTCTCCGGGGTGACCTGATCACCCGTTTCAATCGTGTAGCGCGTTTGCGCGAAGGTCGTGATCACGTAGCGATTGATGCGCTTGCGATAGAAGAAATAACCGACCTGCACCATTGGGTTGAGGATCGATTCGAGGTCAGCCGTCACCGTGACACAGGTCGTTTGAGCGCTGAGTGCTTCGAGGCTGAGTTTCAGCCAGAGCGCTTTGATGTACCAACTCTGGTGCGCGAGGATTGTGAAGCCCGATCCCTCGTCCCAGCGCTTGAATTCCATCTGAAGATCGCGCGGCTGGCGCGGAATCCGCACGGGCCCAACGCGGCGCTGATCGGACGGGAAGTCGGCTAACATGCGCTGCCAAACTTCGTCCGCCGGAAGATGAATAACCGCCTGTGCGCACAATTTCATACTTACGCAAATGCCTTTAGTTCGTGTTGATGTTCGCCGCGCTGCTGCCGTTCAACCTCGGATCGTTCGGCGCAACCTGAATGATCGCGCCCCAGGGCTGATAGTTGCTGTAAAACACGTCCTTGCTGATCTGGTTGCCGCTGCTGTCGAGGATCAGCCGGGTGACGCGCACTTCCGCGCCCTGCGCCGCCCAATCGACCTGAAGCGACTGCCCTAGCTGAAGATCAGGATTAGCTTCGTAAACCGTCGGCGCGGGTGGCTGAACGTTGGTAATCTCCGGCCCCTGCTTGACCACCTGTCGCCCCGGATTGGTGCTGTAAAAGCGGAACTGCACCGAATTATTGCCCGGATAGACCGAGGTTTCGATCAGCAGGCTGTAATCGGTGTCGTTCATGAAGCGGAAATTCAGATCAGGCTCGAAGATCGCCGCATCCATGCCGACGCCTTCGCCCTGCGCATAGTAGCCGACCTGATAACCGTGCGCGTAGCGCTCAAGAATCGGATAGCCCGCGTAGAAGGCCGCCTGGAACGCCGTCGTGCTGACCTGACAGACGCCGCCGCCCACGCCGTCAATCGTGCGCCCGCCAACAATCACCTTGCCCTGCACGTAGCCCGCTTCCGGCGCAACGTCGCCGAGGATGTCGTTGAACGAGAACACGGTATGCGGCGCGATCACGACGCCATCGAATTTCGAGGCGGCGAGGATGATGTTGTCCTTGCGCGCCTGTGGCGATCCCGTGTAGTAGGTTGTGCCCTGCGAGACCATCTGGGTGATGCCCAACTCGGCAGCCGTCGTGTCGTCGGGATATTTGGGGGGCGTATAGTCGAAAGCCATCGGCACGACGCGATTGCTGTTGTTGAAAATCGCCTGCTCCATGTTCGCCAGCGTTTGCGGGATGTCGAGCGTGCGCCCGTTGCGGGCGTGCTGGATCACCTCCAACTGCTGCGTCTGCTCGTTGAAATGGAAGCGCGCGTCCTGCGGTGTGACGATCAGGCCGGGCGCGAGCGTTTGCAGATACGCTTGAAACGGCGCGGGATCGACGTTGACCTCGTAGCGATAAGTGCCATCATCATTCCTGACGGTATCGATCCTGAGCAGGGCGCGAATCTGATCGACGCTGGCGATCCAGGGGCCAAGCGTGCCGCCGCTGCCATCGTCGGCGATCAATTCAATCGGGCCGGAGAGCGCGATCTGCGCGCGTTCGGCGGCGGCCTGCGAATCCCAGGCGACGGGCGGCGTTTCGTTGATCACCAATTTGACCTCGCCGCCATTGTTCAGGTTGAGAATCGCGTCGTCAAGGCGCGCCAACGTCGAAGTCACGTCGAGGACGCGCCCGCTGCTGCCTGCCGTCGCCTGAATCTGCGTGCCAGCAACAGCCAGAGTCGCATCTTGCGGCGGGTGATTAATCTGCGCGGCAATTGTCTCCAACTGCTGCACCGCCGCGTTCTGGTCGTAGCGGATAATCGGCGCGATGCTGCGCCCGTTGAGCCAGATCAGCATTTGATCGATCAGGTTGCTGACCAGATTGCTGTCATGCCCGGCAGCCAACGCCTGATCGACGGTCGCGGTTGCATCAAAGGTCACGCCGAGATCGCCCGCGCTCAACTGCCAGAATTTATCGCCGTCGCGGAAGGTGAACACCGCTGATTTCGCGTATGTGAAGCGCTGGTCGAGCGCGGCGCTGGCCTGATCGCGCGTCATGCCGCCGAGATTGAGACCATAAGAAGAAACTCCCGGCAGGATACGCTCGTGAAAAGCGACTTCGTAGACCCCGACCAGCGCGGTCATGATCAGCATGACCAGAATCAGGCCGCTGACGAACAAAATCGGCAGGCGAACGAGCCAGGGGCTAAACAGGGGATCATCCGACTGACGGGGCTGCTCGGCGGGGAAGGTCGCCATGCCACAAACTCCGAAAGCTAACCAATGAACCAATGGACACGATTATTTTAGCACGACACCCTTCAGGGCAGCAGATCGGTTTACGGCTGGGCAGTAGTTTGGATACTACTCGGCGCAGTCGCCTGCGGCGTGCTCGACGGTGGGACGTAACGCGGAAACGGCAGCGGATCGGGCAGCGCATTCAGCCCGGAGCCGTGCAGCGTGGTCATATTGATGGTCATGCCGTCGAGAAGCTGCCCAAGCTGCGCGCGAATCCGCCCCGCCTGCATCATTGGAGCGCTGATCGTGCAAAAGACGACATTTTGGCCGGGCACCGCCACCGCGATCACGAGTGCGCGCACGCCGTCGCCGCTGGTGAACAGATAGT